>SABL01000352.1 GCA_009928985.1 Clostridia bacterium | reverse complement strand
GGCTTCATGGGCATGAAGAAAGTGCTCTTCGCCATGAGCGACAGTTTCGACGTCCCCTGGATTCTGCTCTGGGTTCTCATTTTCACCGTGGGCACGGTTTTCATCATCCGGCGCTACGTCACCTCGACCTATGGCAAGGGGATCATCGCCATCAAACAGGACGAGGTGGCCGCGGAAATCATGAGCGTCAACACCAACAAGATGAAACTGGTGGCCTTCATGCTTTCCAGCGGGCTGGCCGGTGTCGCCGGCGGGCTCTTCGCCCACATCCTGGGTTACATCAATCCCAATTCCTTCGGCATCCTCAAGTCAACGGAATGTCTGGTCATGGTCTATCTGGGCGGCATGGGATCCCTCGGTGGATCGGTCATTTCGGCGGTCCTGTTCACGCTGCTCCTGGAATCCCTGCGTTTCATCATCCCCTGGATGGACACCATGCTGCACTACGCGCACCTGCTCCCCGACAGCTATGAGCTGAGCCAGGTCTGGAAATGGGTCATCATCCCCCTCATCCTCATCCTGCTCATGCAATTCAGGCCCGAGGGCATCATGGGCAATCGGGAGTTGTCCGACGTGTTCCCCGGACTGAAAAAATTCTACTCCTTCAAATAACACGCTCGAAACAGCGAAAAGCGATCGCATTCATCATCCGGAGCATCTATGTCCCTTTTGCAGATTCAAAACATGACAAAAACCTTCGGCGGTCTGCGCGCGTTGTCGGATTTTTCCGTCACCCTCGAAGGCAACGAGCTGCTCGCGCTCATAGGCCCCAACGGGGCCGGCAAGACAACGGTCTTCAACCTGATTTCCGGCTTTTACACGCCCACGGAAGGTTCCATCATTTTCAAGGGCAAACCCCTGACCGGGCTCAAACCGCATCAGGTCACGTCGCGGGGGATCGCCCGCACCTTCCAAAACATCCGTCTGTGGCACGACATGACCGTGCTCGAAAACATCCAGATTTCCCAACATTACAACCTGGGTTACACCTTGGTCGACGCCTTTTTCCGTACCAAGCGGTACATGACCAACGAAAAGCGCCTGGCCGACCGTGGCCATGAAATCCTGGAAGCCCTGGATTTGAAACAATTCGCAGAGGAAATGCCAAAAAACCTCCCCTACGGACTGCAACGCCGTGTCGAAATCGCCCGCGCCTTGTCCATCAATCCCTCGCTTCTGCTTCTGGACGAGCCGGCCGCGGGCCTCAATTCCGCCGATGTCACCGATCTGATCAAGCTCATTGGCTGGATTCACAAGGAGTTCAAGGTCGCCATCTGGATGATCGAACATCAGATGGACGTGGTCATGTCGCTGTGCTCCTGGATCA
>SABL01000112.1 GCA_009928985.1 Clostridia bacterium | reverse complement strand
ACATCGTACATTCAAGTCAAAGAAGTCCGCTATCACCAAAAAGGAGGTGCAAGAGCATGATTTTAGTCAATCTGCAGCTTTTGGCTCATAAGAAGGGTGTCGGTAGCACACGCAACGGCCGTGACTCCGAATCCAAGCGCCTCGGCGCCAAAAAAGGCGACGGGCAGGCCGCTACAGCAGGCAACATCCTGGTCCGCCAGCGCGGAACCAAGATCCATCCGGGCAACAATGTCGGCATCGGTTCCGATGACACCCTGTTTGCCCTGATCGACGGCAAAGTCAAGTACGAACGTCTTGGCAAAGACAAGAAGCAAGTCAGCGTCTATCCCGCTGAGTGACCAACTGTCTTAGATCCGTTAAGTAACAGCTAGCAAAGGATCCGGCCAGCTAACCTGGCAGGGTCCTTTTTGCACAACAGGAGAAGCAAACATGTTCATCGACAGCGCAAAAATCTACGTGCGCGCCGGTAATGGTGGCAATGGAATGGTTTCGTTCCACACGGCCAAATATGTGCCTAATGGCGGCCCGGATGGCGGCAGTGGCGGCAGAGGTGGCAGTATCATTTTCTATGCCGACGAAAACAAGACCACGCTGCAGGATTTCCGTTTCAAACGCAAATACGCGGCAGAGGATGGCCAGAAAGGTGGCCGGCGCAACATGTCCGGCCATGCTGGCGAGGATCTGCGCCTGCCAGTACCCGTTGGCACGATCATCAAAGATGCAGAGACGGGACGGATTCTGGCTGATTTTACGGAACCAGACCAGACAGCCGTCATCGCGCGAGGCGGTCGTGGCGGGGCGGGGAATGCCTTGTTCGCGAACAGTGTCCGACAGGCGCCCAATTTTGCCCGGGCGGGTGAACCCGGCGAGGAATTCAACTTGCAGGTGGAACTGAAACTATTGGCAGATGTGGGCCTGGTTGGCTTTCCTAACGTGGGTAAGTCGACCCTGCTCTCCGTTGTATCTGCTGCCCGGCCCAAAATCGCTGATTATGCATTTACGACGCTCGAACCCAATCTGGGCGTTGTGGCCATCGATGATTACCATTTTGTCATGGCGGATATCCCAGGCTTGATTGAAGGCGCGCATACCGGTGCCGGACTGGGCCTGGGCTTTTTAAAGCACATCGAACGGACCCGGATGCTGATCCATGTCCTCGATGCCTCAGGCAGTGAAGGCCGTGACCCCTTGCATGACTTTGATACCATCAATGATGAACTGGAGTCCTACCATCCGGGCTTGTCCAGCAGGCCCCAAGTTGTGGCTCTCAACAAAATCGACATGGTCGATGAAGCCGCTCTGGGCCAACTCAAAAGCATCCTGGAAGCGCGCGGGTATCCAGTATTTGCCATGTGTGCCGCGATTAACGAAGGGGTATGGCCCCTGATCCAGCATGTGGCAGCTCAGCTCCAGACCTTGCCCAAGACGATCCTGACCGAAACGGTGGATGCTCACAAAGTGTACCAGTACGAACCAGAGGATTTGTTCACCGTACGCAAGGACCAGGGGGTCTACCGTGTTGAAGGCGCCTGGATCAAGCATCTGGTTGCTTCGACCAACTTCGATGACACTGAATCTCTCCAGTATTTCCAGCGCCTGATCCGGAAAAAGGGCGTTGTCGATGCCCTTGAGACTGCAGGTGTCGCTGAAGGTGATTTGGTTGCTTTGGACGATTTCGAATTTGAGTACATCAAATAAGCCAGAGGGAGAAATTGATGTTAAACAGTAAGCAACGTGCTTTTTTACGCAGCCAGGCCAACACACTCGACAGCCTTTTCCAGATCGGCAAAGGGGAAGTCGACGAAGCGGTTGTCAGAGGCCTGGACGAGATGATGTCGACGCATGAGCTGGTCAAGATCACGGTCCTCAAGACCGCCGAGGCAGATCCGAAAGACCTTGCCAGGGATCTGGCCGAGGCCATTGGAGCGGACGTGGTCCAGGTGATCGGACGTAAACTGGTTTTCTACCGCTATTCACCCAAGCTGGCCAAACTGGGCAAGTCGATCATCCTGCCCTGACCCTTCTGACTCTGTTGTACTGTAAATCCTGGCGCTTGGCATTTGATAGCTGTCAGCTTGTCGATGTAAACGATTGCTGTAACATTTGCAGTGTTCACAGAATCGTGCAAACCAGTATAATGGGTTTAAATAGTCAGTCGGCAATGCCTGCTGACTTCAAAAGAAAGAGAGGCAGAACTGATATGAAAAGATTCGTATGCGATTTGTGCGGTTATGTTTATGATCCAGCCGAGGGTGATCCTGACAATGGCATTGCACCTGGCACCGCTTTCGAGGATCTTCCGGAAGAGTGGGTTTGCCCGCTGTGCGGAGTAAGCAAGGACCAGTTCAGCGAAGAGTAACTACAAGGCCGCTTCACAATAGCGTACTTGCAGATCCGGGCCATCTGTCCGGACCGATGCTTGAGAACCAATCCAGCGTTGCGCACCGGTTGAACCAACCGGTGCGCACACGTCTGTCCAAAAGGAGATTAAAATGCCCTTCCTGACCATAGGTGAAAATTTGTTTGAAGTCGGTGCCATCCACCCCGACCGTGTTTTGTTTGACTGCCTGATGCCAACCCCTCATGGAACGACTTACAATGCCTATCTGGTGGTCGGCAAAGAGAAGACAGCCCTGATCGACACTGTTGATCCGGAAAAAGCCCATATTTTGATGAGCAACCTATCTGACACCGGTATCACGAAACTGGATTACATCGTCTCCCTGCATACGGAACAGGATCATTCGGGATCGATTGAGGCCGTTTTGCGCCGCTTCCCGGAGGCTGTCGTGGTCGCCAACGCGAAGGTCAAGGAAATGGCCATGACCCATCTCCACCTTCCGGAGGAAAAAATCATCCAGATTGCGGAGGGCGACAAGCTCGAACTCGGAGGCAAGACACTCCAGTTCCATATGATTCCGTTCGCCCATTGGCCAGACAACACCATGGCCCACCTGATCGAGGACAATATCCTCTTTTCCAGCGACCTGTTTGGATCCCACTACTCGACTCCCAACAAAGCCTTCTCCACGTCGAGCTCGGACCAGGTTCGTGCAGCCAAGCATTACTATGCCGAAATCATGATGCCCTACCGGACACATGTGCAAAAATACGTAGCCAAGACGCGCCAGATCGCCCCACGCCAGATTGCGCCATCCCATGGTCCGATCTGGTTCGACCCGGAAGTCATTCTCAGCGGCTATGAGCGCTGGGCTGGTGACAGCGTCAAGCGCCTAGTCACGATTCCCTACATCAGCATGCACGACTCCACCCGGGTGATGGTGGACCGGCTGGCTGTCAAGCTGGCCGAGCAAGGCCTATCGGTTGTCTGCCGCAATCTGGGAGAGAGCACCGAGAGCCTTTCTGTTGAAACTGGCCATTTCATCACCGACCTGGTCGATGCCGCAGCCGTTGTGTTTGCATCGTCTACTGTCCTGGGTGGCCCACATCCTGGTGTCGCCTATGCTGCCCTGGTGGCCAATGCCATGCGTCCCAAAGTCAAATACGTTGGCCTGATCGGTTCTTTTGGCTGGGGCACCCAGATCACCAATGTCCTGCAAAGCCTGACTGGCAATATCAAGGCGGAGCGTCTTGACCCCGTCCTGGTCAAAGGGCTGCCCAAGGAAGAAGACCTCAAACAGCTTGACCTGCTGGCCAAGGACCTGGGTGAAAAAATCAAGGCCCTGCCCAATCTGGTGCGCTGAAGACAGCGACCCTGCAGGAATAAACCAAGGGGCTGTCTCAGAAGTAGATTTTATCTACTGACGAGACGGCCCTCTTTTCAATTTTGCCCGTTATCCAGGTTGAGGTCTGTCTTTTTCTGGATCTGGATGAAGCTCTAAACACGCTAACAACGGGTCACAGCAGGCTCTGCTGGCCTGGCATGGGCCGGCGTGACGGTTGTTCATACCCAGCCGGATCAAGAGGAACGTGGCTGGTCGCCTCAGAGACGAGTGTTTCCTGGCGCAGAACCGGTTCATCAGACAAAAGGGCCAGAAGACCCAGATACATGCTTTGAGGCAACCGCTGCCAGCGGTCGCAGATTTGCATGGCCAGTGATTTGTCGGGGATGGTGAGAGCCAAGTCCACCAGCTTCTTTTCCCCCTCGGACTGGCCCAGGTTGACCCTATACTGACCTTTGCCATCAGGTTCATACAAGGCGGTCAGCTGGCGTTCCAGCCGGATATCTTTTTGCCAGCTGGTACTGGCCTGGGCCAGATACGATCGGATCGGAGCTGGGATTTTATGTTCTAGTGTTTCCAGGATGGCCCGGCCTTGATCTGTCAGGTCGCAGCGAATCACTGCCTGGCCGGCTGCATCGCGCTCCGGGTCGTCCGCGCGAAAGATTGCCGTGATCATCTGGTCCGTGCGCAACCCTTCATAGGCTGTAGCAAATCCGAAATAGTCCATATAAAGGGTATCCAGCGCCAGCGAGGTCAGCTGGCTCAGCGTTACAGCCGGCAGACTGCGGATGATGTATAAAATAATCAGTTTGGTGATGGCAAGTTCACTGCGTTCCATGTAAAACCCCTGCTCCCGGTACCTGGCCCAGTCTGGTCAGCCAGCCGGATTGCCTTATTACCATATCACAGTCAGGCAGGTCCCGTAAGGAGCTCCATGGGATTTCAAGCTAGCCAGAAGGACAGGCCAGCTGTGAAGCAAGCCGATTCGATGCCAACAAACGGTCAAATGTGATCAAATAAATGCTCGAATTTGACACTATTTGCATATTTTACAATTTGTTCATAATAGCAATGAAAAAAAACAGCTACAAGAGGGAACGCTAATGATATAATTCATCCGATGTGTGCAGGCTGCATGCTTTTTTCTTGCTTGCAAGCGAACACTGGTACATTGCTTACCTACGAAGATTTGATTTTTGTGATACATTGGCCGTCTGGCTGAACTTGGAGGAGTATTGAATGGCAAACTACCGTCGACGCAGAGCATCCAGCTGGAGAATGATTGCCGTGGCAGTCGCAGCAATCTTTGTGGTAGTCAGTATCGCAGCAGTATTGATTGTCAACACGTTCCTGGACAAGATTGACAACAACCCGGAAGGTTTTGTCGAGACGATTCCTGAGGTCTATGATGTACCGACAGAGTCTCTGGTTCACGAGATTCCCAAGGAAGAAGGCATCACCAACATCCTCCTCCTCGGTGTCGACAACCGCAACTCAACGGTTGCCAGCCCGGAAGAACGGTCCGACTCGATGATCATCCTGACCATCGATGAGAAAAGCAAGAAGTTCAAGCTGACCTCTCTGCAGCGCGACATGATGGTCTATTTCCCAGGCGCAGACAATATCCACAAGATCAACTCGGCCAACGCCGAAGGTGGCCCCTTGCTGGCGATGCGCGTCATCAATGACACCTTCCGCCTCAACATCGAGAAATATGTCCTGGTCAATATGATCGGCATGGAAAAGATCATCGACCTGGTCGGTGGTGTACCGGTCGAAGTATCGGAATCCGAGCTCAAGGCTTTGAACGCTGAGCTGACCATGATCAACCTGACTTTCAAAAACACCAAACCTGCTGCCTATCTGGAAAAAACCGGTTCGCAGCTGCTCGATGGCCGCCAGGCTGTCACCTATGCCCGTATCCGCCAGAACGATGATGACTACCACCGCATGGGCCGTCAGCGTGAAGTCCTGCAGGCCATGCTGGACCAGTTCATGAAAGCCGACCTTGCAACGAAAACAAAAGCGCTTAATGAGGGCTTGCCCTTGATCACCACCAACATCACCAAGGACGAAATCATCAAGCTCGGCATTGATCTCTTGCCGATGATGGATGCCACGATCGACCAGATGCAGATCCCCACAGCCGGTGATTTCCGCGAATACAGCGGCACGATCTGGATGAACCTGTGTGATTACAACGCCATGGTCCCGAAACTGCAGCAGTTCATGTTCGGTAAAACCTATGCATTCGACAAGGTCCGGGAAATACCGGGTGCCCCGAATTCCAGCATCTCCTTACCGTCCTCATACGAGAAGAAAATCCTTGAAACGGCCAAGCCGGACGAATCGGTCGATCCGGCCCTGACCTCCAGTTCAGATGCAACGGCAACATCAGAAACGAAGGCCGGTTAAACCATACAAGGGACAATGACATGCTGTCTGATAGCATCATCCTGATCACCCTGGCCCTGTTTGCTCTCAATGGTTTCCGGCGCGGCTTTCTAACGATCGCTGGCCGGCTGCTGGTTCTGGTGCTTTCACTGGGGATCGCTTTCCTGATGCTTGGACCATCCGCTTTGGTTCTAGATAGTTTGCCTTTTATCGACGACTTGGCTGGATCTATCAACGATCAGGTCATCTTGCCTTTGATGCCGACATCAGCCTCCCTGGCAGAAGCGATCGAAGCCCTCCAGCTGCCTGTGCCGGTCGAGCATTTCCTGCTGGCGGAATTCCCGCAGCCCGACGGCCCCTTCATCAATGCCTGGCCACAGCTTTCAGCCACGGTTGCCCATTACCTGGTCAAGGCTGTCACTTTCATCGTCCTGTTGGTCCTGGTTACCGTTGTTATCCAAACTCTGGTTAGCCTGATGACCACCGCTTTAGACCATGTACCGGTCCTCGGCGGCCTCAACCGTTTGGCCGGACTCCTGGTCGGGACCATCCATGGTGCTCTGATCCTGGCCATTGTCGTCTTCTTCACCAGCCTGTTCTCGCCCTATTTTCCATCTCTGGGCTCGATTCTCGATGATTCACACCTGATCCGGCAGTTCTTTGCAATTGACTGGGTCGGGCTGTTCCTGGCCCGTTTTCTCAACCAGATTTGATCTTTCCTGATCTTTTGCGCGTAGCCTCTTGACAAACTCTCGCGACAATTTTATAGTCAGTACTGAAATTAGCACTCGCTCTTAGTGAGTGCTAATCATTTTCAAAATTACATCTACAGATTCATCAAGGAGGCCAAGAAACATGACCATCAAGCCGTTGGGTGACCGTGTCGTCATCAAAATGATTGAAATGGAAGAGACCACCAAGAGCGGCATCGTTCTGCCGGGTACTGCGAA
>SABL01000351.1 GCA_009928985.1 Clostridia bacterium | reverse complement strand
TTCGGCCTGAAGATGGTCACGTACCGTTTGCAGGGCAAGTTCCGGATAATTGTTTTCCTTGCTCAGGTGGGACAAAATAAAACGCTCGGTGCCGCGGGCCAGGAAATGGAGGATGGCCTTGGCACTGTCGCCATTGGACAAATGGCCAAAATCGCCGGCAATGCGCTGTTTCAGGGGGGGCGGGTAAGAACCTGCTGCCAGCATGACGGGGTCGTAGTTGGATTCGACCAGGATGACACGGCTGCCGCTCAGCTGATTTAAAAGCTGGGGGTCCGGCCAGCCGAAGTCGGTACAGACAGCAACCGAACCATGGGCCGTGTCGACTTTGAAAGCAACCGATTCCGCCGCATCATGCGAGGTACGGTAACCGGCTACTGAGAGATCACCAATTGAAAAGGACTCGCCACTGACAAAAGGCCGGATCAAGTCCTCGGGGACCTTGCCCAGCGTGCTGCGCAGCGCCTGCAGGGTGCCCCCATTGACATAAAGCGGCACTTTATGGCGCCGCATCAAGGCTCCAACGGATCGTGCATGGTCGGTATGCTCATGGGTCACAAGCACGCCCGTCAGCTGGCTCGCGTCTTCGCCAATCTCGGAAAGAGCATGCTCAATATCGCGCAGGCTGACTCCGGCATCGATCAAAATCCGTGTGCTGCCACTGCCGACAAAGATGGCATTGCCACTCGAGCCGCTTCTGAGGGCGCAGACTTTGACGGGATTCATTTTTCGACGCGCGTGATATCCGCGCCGAGCGAGCGCAATTTGTGGATGAAATTCTCATAGCCGCGCTCGATTTTGGCAATATCGGTGACTTCAGTTGTGCCTTCGGCCACCAAGCCGGCCAGGACCATGGCGGCTCCGGCGCGCAAGTCACGAGCTGTGACGATGGCACCCGTCAGCTGGTTGACGCCCTCGATGATCGCCATCTGGCCAGATGTCATGATCTGGGCGCCCATCATCTTGAGCTCGTCGACATACTGGAAGCGGCTGTCCCAGACGGTTTCGAGCATGCGGCTGGTACCAGGCACCGTGCAGAGCATGACCGTGGTCTGCGGCTGCAGGTCGGTCGGGAAGCCCGGATAAGGGATTGTTTTAAAGCTCGCTGCCTGGAGATTCTCTTCGGGATCAATCCAGACACGGATCGAATCGTCACCGATATCGAGCTGGGCACCCATTTCCTCGAGTTTGGCGGAAAGCGGTTCCATGTGCTTGGGGATCAAGCCGTGGACTGTGACATCGCCGCGCGTGATCGCGGCTGCGATCATATACGTACCAGCCTCGATCTGGTCGGGGATAACGGCGTAGGAGCAGCCAGCAGGCAGCACCGGC
>SABL01000350.1 GCA_009928985.1 Clostridia bacterium | reverse complement strand
GCTTCAAGGCGATTTCAAAAGCTGGCCTGGAATCGGCCGTCGCCAGCCAGAAGGTCAAGGTCTCGGTGACCCAGGCCAGTGCCCCGAACCTGAATCTCAACGGCTACGTCAGTGGGACCTGGACCAACAGCCAGGTGAGATTCGACCTGGGCACAGGCAGTGACAACACGCCATTTGGCGGCACGGCACGCTATGAACTGAGCATCGATAACGGGAGCAGCTGGCAGGCCATCACGGCTGCGGGCAGCCCGGCAGTTGGCAGCGAGAGCAGAGCGGACGGCAGCTTAACCGGCGCGACCTACACGGTCAGCGACGACCTGGTGCAGACAGTGCGATTCCGCACGGTGTCGAACTCGGGCGTGGCCTCGGCTGCGACGGATCGGGTTACGATCCAGCTGGACAACACCGCCCCGGCCCCGGCAGGCGTGACGATCGACAATGGATCGGGCGTGGAAGTGACACCGGATCAGGATACCTGGTACAAGGACGACACCCTGACGGTCAGCGTGACTCAGGACGCAGACTGGGCCCCGGTGACCGCCTGGTACCAGATCGATTCTGGCGATTGGACTCAGCTTGCGTTGACAACTAACGTGGGGACCATTCAACTCCAACAGGGTGCGCAGACGGTCCGGGTGCGGACGCTGGACCAGGCCGGCAATTACGACACAGCCGAGGCAGAGATCCAGCCCCACCAGGTCTTGGTCGACCAAGGTGTACCGACACTGACAGTGACGCCGGAAGTCCAGATTGGTGAAACGACGGCTGCCTATACGGGCGGCTACACGAACGAACAGGTGACATTGAAGATTGAAAGCCGGTCGGTGGCGCCGTTTCTGAAGCTGGAAATCATCAACGGCCAGGGCATCACCACAATCAACCGGGGAAATGCCGGACTGACGATCCAGGCTCCGGCGAATCCAGGTGACGTGTATGTCACACGTTATGACCTGACTTTGCCGCGAAATGATGTGGACAACGCAACGTACCAGATCAGGGCTCACACATCAGCTACAGCAACGGACAGCAACACGTATGGGCAAACAGAAAGCAGCCCGTACACGTACAACTACGACGCGACAGCACCAATATTTGGCATGACAGATATCAGCTACACCAAAGTCAACAACGAACCATTCGCGCAAGTGTTCGCGGCCCTGAGCTTCGGGCTGTTCTTCAAGGAAGCGGTCGTGGTGAAGGTGGCTGTGGACAACGCGGGGACCGAAGCGATAGGTTCGGCGCGGCGCGGGTTCTGGTACACGGCTGGAGCAGGTGACGAGACCGCGGCATCGATCACGGCAGGCACTGGCAACACCTACACAGCCAGCTTC
>SABL01000111.1 GCA_009928985.1 Clostridia bacterium | reverse complement strand
TGGCTATGGCAAGATGGATTTCCGCCTCGATGCCCAGGGGATTCCCCATATCCTTGAGATCAATAGCAATCCCAGCCTCTACCTGTTCTGGCCCCATCACCAGGCCGGACTGCTGTCGATGGCGGACGTGATTGATACGATTATCCATGCGGCAGGATCGAGGCAGTTGTATGAAAATCAAATTTGATTCACTCCCTGGAAAGGGCCGGTGTGTTGTAGCAACCTGTGCGATTGAAGCAGGCGATTTGATTGAATGCTGTCCGGTCATCTTGTTCCATCTGGAACAGGACTTGCTCAACCGGTCGGGGTTGGGTATTTACCACTTTGAATGGGATGATGACTGCGAAGCCATCGTCCTCGGACTTGGGTCCTTGTACAACCACTCATTCGAGCCCAATGCGCGATTTATCCGTGACTATGAACAGCAATGGATAAAATTTATCGCGGCCAGGCCTATTGCAGCCAGTGAAGAGATCACAATCAATTACAATTACTACCCTGGGGATTGCACGCCCATGGCCTTCGAGGTGTTGTGATGGCTGCTGGCACTCCAGTGAATCTGTTTTTCCGTGGTCTGGAAAGTCCTGCCGATGTGACAGGACTGGAGGAAATCATCCGCCGCACTGGCGTTTTCCACCCCGAGGAAATCCCAGTTGCCCGGGAGCTTCTGGATGATTGCCTGGTCCAAGGTGGTTCTGGCTATTATCGTTGTTTCCTGGCTCAGGACCGTGCAGGAATCCTTGGCTATGCACTCTATGTCGAGGTGGCTGGCACAATTGGCACTTTTGAATTGTATTGGCTGGCCGTCGATCCATCTTTCCAGGGTACTGGGGTCGGGCACCAGCTGATGGCAGAGCTGGAACGCCAAGTAAGAAATGCCGCTGGCCAGCGAATTTATATCAGCACGTCGGCCAAGCCTGAATACAGACCCGCCCGCCAGCTATACCTCTCCTGTGGCTACGAGCTGGCCGGTCGTCTGCCCAACTATTTCCGCCAGGGGGATGATTTGCTCTACTACCACAAGACTTTGGAGGCCGGGCCATGCATATCGCGTTGACCTATGATCTCAAGGAAGATTACCTGGCACGTGGTTTTGCTCCGGAAATGGCTGCTGAGTTCGACAGTCTCGAGACGATCAATGCCCTCGCAGAGACAATCATGCGTCTGGGACATGCAGTCACCCGAATTGGCAATTATGCTGCCCTGGCAGATTGGCTGGCACTGGGGCAGCGGCCAGACCTGGTGTTCAACATCTGCGAGGGTGAACAAGGGCTGGGACGCGAGGCTCGTGTACCGGCCTTGCTGGAAACCGTTCAAATTCCATTTGTCTTTTCTGACGTCGCAGTCCTGACCCTGGCCTTGCACAAAGGGCTCAGCAAACTGGCGGTGCGCGGACTGGGGCTGGCCACAACGGATTTCTATCAGGTGGAGTCGCTCGCATCACTGGATAGACTGATAGCTGGAACGGTTCCGCTGTCGTTTCCGCTATTTGTCAAACCAGTGGCGGAAGGCACCAGCAAAGGAATCGACGGACTTTCCCGGATCGACACAGCAGACAGACTGTATCAGCGTTGCTCCGAATTGCTGGAAAGATTTCGTCAACCCGTCTTAATCGAGCGGTATCTACCGGGGCGTGAGTTCACAGTGGGGATCGTGGGCACAGGAGCAAAGGCAAGGGTTGTCGGAATCATGGAAATTGTCTTTGCCCATGAGGATACCGCCTCGATCTATTCGTATGCTGCCAAATTCGTCGATAACAGCAGTTGGATCCGCTATCAGGTACCCGAGCCGGAAATTTGCCAGACACTTTCTGAGGCTGCTTTGAAAATCTGGCGCGGGTTTGGCTGCAGGGATGGCGGGAGGATTGACTTCCGGGAAGATGAAGCGGGAGTCCTCCAGTTTCTTGAGATCAATCCGCTGGCAGGCCTGAATCCGGACTATGGAGATCTCCCGATCATCTGTAAACTGGCAGGACTCAATTATGATGAGCTCGTTGGCGCTATCCTGGCCAGTGCCATTGAAAGACTGGAGGAGCAACATGTCCTTGTGTGAACAGTGTGCCCGCCTGCAGAAGACCTGCTGTGAACGATCTGATGTCGAGGTGGCTTTGACGGAAGGCGACATCAGCCGTATTCGCCGTTTTTGCCGGACGGACGATTTTTACCACCGGCTTCGTGTGCCTGAGGAACTGGTTGCTACCTACGAAAATCCTGAGCACCACGATGCTGCAGTGGCTGTGTATGTGGCAGGTTTATTTGATGAGCAGGGCCGGCGTCCCATCCTTCGCAAGCAAGATAATGGATTCTGCCTGTTTGTTGCTGATACCGGCTGTGTTCTGCCCAGAGAAGTCCGCCCTTTAGTTTGTCGCCTTTACCCGTACGATTGGAACGATCAGCACAAACTTTGGATCCAGGCGCCTTATTGTCCCCGCGAATTGTATGCTGATGAAACTGACTTGGTTCTGCAAATCGGAGACTCGCAGGAGGTTGCGCTAAAACTGGTGGAGCAGTTGTATGAGGAGCTGGCCAGAAAAGGAGAGCAACCGTGAATCCGGACCGGATTTTGATCTTGCATGATGGTTATTATGACACCCAGTTGGAGGATCTGATCGATAACAGAACAGAGGTTAAGACTCTGGCAGAGACTCTGGCGAATCTCGGCTGTCTGGTAGACCAAATGGCCTTTGATCCGCACGAGGCGCATGCGCTGGCGGACCGGATCAAGAGCTGGCAGCCAGCACTGATCTTCAATCTGGTAGAGACCATCGATGGCTCTGGCCAACTGGCACATCTGGCTTGCAGTTTCCTGCAGTTGCTGGGTATCCCCTACACCGGTTCTGATGCCTGGAGCATGCAGACAACGGTCAACAAACTGGTAACCAAACGGATCCTGGCCGGGGCCAGGTTACCAACCCCGGCCTGGTTAGAGCCGGATGGAGAGGGCGAATTCAATCCTGGGCTTCGCTACCTGATCAAGCCAGTTTTCGAGGATGGATCGGTGGCAATCGATCGCAATTCGCTTGTCTGGTGCACCGATGCAGCCCAATTGCAGGAAAAGATCAAAGCACGCTCAGCTGAGACAGGTTATTTATGTTTTGCGGAGCAATTCATTGACGGACGTGAATTCAATGTTTCCCTGCTGGGTGAAACAGGCGAACCAGTCGTCTTGCCACTGGCTGAAATGGAGTTTCTTGGCTTTTCCGAATCAGGAATGGCTACTGTGTTGAATTATGATGCCAAATGGACCGAAGGATCGTTTGAATACGAGCATATCCAGCGTACCTTTCAACCACGTCCAGGAGATGGCACCCTGCGCGACGAGTTGGTTCGGATTGCCAAATCGTGCTGGAAGCTTTTTGGCCTGCGCGGTTACGCGCGGGTCGATTTCCGGGTCGATGACACGGGGCAGCCTGCCGTCATTGAAATTAATACCAATCCATGCCTGGAACCGGATAATGGCATTTCCGCTGCTGCCAGTCAGGTGGGAATCGATTTTTCTGCTCTGATAAGTCGAATTGCAGCCGAAGCCGGGGTAAGCTTGCAGCAACAGAGTTATGGCAACAAGCTGTCTGTCTATCAGGACACAACGGCCAATTGGCAAGACCAGCTTACGTCACGTCTGACTAACCCGACCGATCTGGTGCCTTGCCCTGGCCAGGAAAATGTTCAGGCGCTGGCCGAAGCTTGCGCGGTGGCAGCGGTTTACCCCATGGCTGTCACACCCTACTATGCTAATCTGGCCCAGCCCGACAACCCGTCCTGTCCTATCCGACGCCAATATGTCCCGGATCCAGCCGAACTGGAGCACGCTCAAGATGAAGTGGATGATCCTCTGGAAGAAGAGCGCTACAGTCCGGTACCCGGCCTGATACATCGCTATCCGGATCGAGTCCTGCTGCAGGTTTCCCTGGAATGTGCGGTCTATTGCCGGCATTGCTCGCGCAAGCGCAAGGTTGGCCGTTCGTCTGAACGCATGACTATGACGACTATTTATCAGGGAATTGCTTATATCCGGGCGCATCCGGAAGTACGGGATGTCCTTTTATCGGGAGGCGATCCACTGATGCTCTCAGATGACAGGCTCGCCCAGATTTTAACTGAAATCCGAACGATTTCACATGTTGAGGTCATCCGGATCGGTACGCGCATGCCCGTTGTTTTACCCCAGCGAATCACGCCGGAACTGGTAAAGATCTTGCAGTCGGCCAAGCCGCTCTGGCTAAACACACAATTCAACCATCCCCGGGAATTCACTTTTGCTTCAGAATCTGCCCTGGCGCGGCTGGCCGATGCGGGGATTCCCCTTGGTAACCAAACGGTTTTGCTCAAGGGCATCAATGACTCACCTGTGGTCATGCGGTCCTTGTTGCATCACCTGGTCAAAAACCGGGTGCGTCCCTACTACCTCTACCACTGTGATTTTGTCCGTGGCGTCGGCCATTTTAGAACAACGATCCGCGCTGGGCTCAGACTCATGCAGCAATTCCAGGGACATACCTCCGGCTTTGCAGTGCCCAGCTACATCATCGATCTGCCTCACGGGGGTGGGAAAGTTGCACTTCTCGCGAGCCATTTGGCACTTAATCCAGAGAACGGACGGATCGAGGTGGAAAACTTTGAAGGCACCTGCTACGTGCTGGATCTAGACCGTTGACTGTGAGGCAGACTTCCCATCATCTGTGTCGCAGACAAGGTGACCCGAGGGTATTATCTATCGTTGGATTCACGCTGGCGTTTTTTGTCTTCGTACATCCGTTCGTCAGCGATTTTATACAGGGTCTCGTAGGTGTCACCGTCTTCTCCTGACAAGGCGGTCCCAATCGAGCAACCAGCCTGTATGGCCTGGCCATTCCAGTCGATCGGCTGGTTGAGCAAGGTCCGGATCCGTTCGGCTATCTGCGCAAGTTTGGTGCGGTCCTTGAGGTCGGTGATCATGACAATGAATTCGTCACCGCCGATGCGGGCCAGGCGGTCTGCGCGACGCAACTGGCTGGAGATCCTGTCAGCTGCGGCCTTGAGCACGGCATCACCGGCGGGGTGGCCGAGGGTGTCGTTGATTTGTTTGAAGTGATCCATGTCGAGCATCAGGAATCCATGTTGCTTGCCAACCTGCTTGAGATGGACCCGGGCACAATGCTCAAGCGATTTTTTATTGAGAGCACCGGTCAGGTGGTCTTTTCTGGAAGTAGCGAGGACTTCCTGATAATGCTTGGAAGTATTGAAGACGAGCAGGAAGACCAGTGCGGTCAGGATGTAGAAAAGAATATTGGTTCGGGTGTCATAACCACCTTTTTTCCGTTACACAAATTGCCAGACCTGTCTTCGTTGCCGATTTTGCAAAATCATCGATGTCATTTGAGCAAGTTTGCAGCCTAATGTTGAAACGAAAGCCAGATTATCCGCCCATTCCAGCACTCTCTTGATGTTTATTGCGCCAATCTTCAGGCAATACCAGCTTTTTGTGCGCACGTATCCCCGGACTGGCATGTGGTCCACCCGGTACTTGCGCCGCAACACGGATGGGATGCCTTCAACCGCATTCCGTTTTCGCGTCATCGCTTTGTATTCCGGTTGCGATAGTTGTTTCAGGTAGGCTGCTCGGTGGACTGTCTTGGCGCTGATGTGAACAAGGCCAGTTTTTTTCTGGAATTTGACGCCACAATGCTGGCGATGCGGGCAGGTCATGCAGATACTCTTGTTAAAATGGGCGTAGTAGCTGTCCGTCTGGAATTTGTATTGGCAGCTGAGCGGGGCGTGGCCGGCTGGACATTTCCGGAGTTGGTGGTGCTGCTCATCGATCTCATATTCACTCATCAACGGATCCGGGGTTTTGCCAATCAGGGCGGTGGTGATGAGATTGATATTTTGCTGACGGGCCTGGTCGACCAATTCACCACTGCCATAAGCACCATCGGCGATCAGGGTCATGGTTTCGGTCTGCAGACCTTCTTTTTCGATCACGCTCCTGCAAAAGGCGACATCGCTGTGCGTATTCTGTGCATAATCCATGCCGGTGATGATCGCGCCGTTGGCGTCAAAGGTCTCGACAAAATTGCCGACATACCCGCGATGTTTCTTGCCGGCCTTTTCCCGGTACGTGGCATCCACATCGGATGGGTTCTGCAGGCTGTTCGTACTGACTTTGCCGTTGACTCGCAGTTTGCGGCCAGTCGCGGTCTCTTCAGTCTGTTCCCGAACGACCCGCTTGAGCTGCTCGTACTCAACCAATCCGGCGTAGCCGCAGGCATCAAGCAGATCCAGTAGCCGCAGGGCATCGGCCAGCACCGTTTCCAGTTTGCTGTCGGTCTGGTCGCTGGTTGTCCGGTAGATCGTGTCGTTCTCATGGTCCGCTTCCAGATACTTGCGCAGTCTGGCGTTCAGCAAACTCGTCTCTCCAGTCGCTTCGATCGCCCGGACCATGTTGCTGACGCAGCGGTAGAACAGTTCGAGACGGCTCAGCTTTTTGCAGCTTGAGGCGACCATCAGGCTGTCCATCCGTTTCATCAGCGGATCGATCTGCAACAGGCCGATAAATGCCGCGGCCAGGGACTCCATTTCTTCTTTCAGCAGGTCAATGCCGGTTTCCTGTTCGTACAAGGCCAGCCGTTCACGGAATCGACTCAGGGTCCGGTCACTGATCGGCTGTTCTTGGAAACTTGTGGTGTGCAAGGCATACTGGAAGCGAACATCAAAGATCAGTGTCTCCAGCAAATTATCATCAGTGTGATCGAACAGCTCTTTGAGCATCAGCAGGCCAATGATGACATTGACCGGTGTATTCGGCCGACTGGCCGGGTTGCTGCTGTATAAGACCGAAAAGCGCTCCTCGTTGATCAGGGGGAAGATATGTTGGCCGAAGTACTCAGCCCAGCTTTTCTTGAGATACCGCTGACCGCGTTGGGTCAAATTGAACGTGCTGTCTTCCAGTCTGATCTGCTGCCGATCATTCGTTGCGAATGCCATCTGAAAACCTGCCTGCTGCTTTTATTGTCCATACTATTGTATCATTTTAGTCAGTGGTGACTTTTGACACCCGAACCAATA
>SABL01000349.1 GCA_009928985.1 Clostridia bacterium | reverse complement strand
TTTTGACCTTCCCTGACTATTGTAACCTATGTGACTTGAAAGCTCATTTTCCGTGACTATAATGAAAATCACAAAGGTCAAACAAAGTCAAAAGGAGGAAGCAACAATGTTTGAACTGATTCCCGTTAATCGCAGAAAGAACCTTATACCCTCTCGAAACCTGTTTTGGCAGGATATGGACACGCTATTTGACCAATTTTTCAATGATAGCCTGCTTCTGGCCAAGCCATCGGAAAATCACGGTATGCGTGTTGACATCAAAGATACCCAGGATGCCTATATGATCGAAGCCGAGCTACCCGGTATCAGCAAAGAAAATATTGATATCAAGATTCAAGGCAATTTGCTGACCCTGTCCGTCAGCCAGGATGAGAAAGCCGAAAGCACCAAAGAGTCATACCTTGTCCGCGAGCGCCACGTCCGTTCTCTGCAGCGCAGCTTTGATGTCAGTGCTGTCGACAAGGACAAAATCTCTGCCAAATTCGAGAATGGTCTTTTGGCCTTGCAGTTGCCTAAGAAAGAACCCGTCAAGCCGGACAGCCGCAAGGTTGACATCGAATAACATGTCCCAACCGGGGGCTGGTGCGATCCACCGATCGTACCAGCCTCTTTTCATGGCGCATAAAAGGGTGCGTAGCGGGCGGCCAGGCGGATGGCTTCGATCATGCTGACCGGACTGGCGATCCCTTGGCCGGCAATGTTGAAGGCGGTGCCATGGTCGACCGACGTTCTGAGGAATGGCAGGCCATTGGTGATGGCGATCGTGCGCTCAAAGTCGTAGGTTTTGGTCGCGATGTGACCCTGGTCATGATACAAGGACAGGACGGCGTTGAAATGGCCTTGCAGGGCCAGATGGAACACGGAATCAGCTCCGATGGGGCCCTCGACGGCATAACCCTGGGCCTTGAGCTCGCGAACCGCTGGTTCTACTTCCCTGACTTCTTCATCGCCAAACAAGCCGTGTTCGCCGCTGTGCGGATTGAGTCCGGCAATCGCCATCGTGCCTTCTGTGACACCCAACCGGCGCAAGGCTGCGGTGCAGCGCTGAACATAGTCGATCAGCCGCTCCTTCGTGACCAGGTCGCACGCTTTGCGCAAGGAGACATGGCGACTAAGGAAAAACACGCGCAATCCTTTGACTTCAAACAGGGTCAGCGGATCGATGGTCCCGGTCAGATCGGCAAAGATCTCGGTGTGGCCGATAAAAGGAACCTGGGCTGCCTGGAGGGATTCTTTGTTGATCGGCGTCGTTGCCACAGCATCGACTTGCCGGTCCAAAGCCAGTTCGACCGACTTTGCAATGTACTCAAAAGCTGCCTGGCCGCAGAGTGCGCT
>SABL01000348.1 GCA_009928985.1 Clostridia bacterium | reverse complement strand
ACAGCCGGCGTCAGAAGTCTGACATTTACCGGCGGAAGCTGGCCTTTGTGTTGGTCAGGGGAGTTCTTCTTCAATGACCTGACGGACAATATGGTCATCGATAATTTTCTTGTTGTGCTGCGAACCATAGATCAGGCAATGGGTACAGAGCTTGTTAATCAAGCGGGCGGCGCCGGCGGAGTAACGGAAGATCTCACCGACTGCCGCGTCCGAGAAAATATCCTGGCTGGTCCCGGCATAATTGAGATGTCTGCGGATATAGTCACCGGTCTGGGCGCGATCGTAATGGTAAAGGCTGCAACGGATGTCGAGTCGCTGCCGGACAGCGGTATAGATCTGACGCTTGAGCAAATCCCACAGCTCGCTTTGACCGACCAGAATCAGGGCCATCGGACTTTCTGAATCGAGCTTGAAGTTGAGCAAAAAGCGGATTTCCTCAAGCATTTCGTGGTCGAGCAGGTGGCCCTCGTCAACAATAACGACCGGTTTGAGGTGGTGCAGACCGCGCAGGAGCTCAACTTCACGGTGGAGTTGGCGTTTGGCATCGCCACGATAGAACTTGGCCTGGACGCCCAACTGTTCCAACAGACCTTTGTAGAAATGGCGCGGTGTCAGCTTGGAGTCGGAGATGTAGAGAACCTTGAATCCCTGCTCGTCGAGGGTTTCCTTGAATCGGCGAATGGTCGTGGTTTTGCCTGTGCCACACTCGCCGGTGACCAGGGCAAACATCTGGCGCTCGGCCGCGTAGGTCAGACGACCCAGGGTTTCCTCCAACTGGTCTGAGAAATAGAGCTGGTCAGTGGCAATGTCGCGGGAGAAGGGTGTCCGGTCAAAGCCATAGAACGATTCAAACATGGCTGCTTACCATCCCTTCGTCCGAGATGATGTGATTTTTGTAGGAAACCGCCGGGCGCTTGACGGTCATTTTTTGCTCATAGAGTCTGGCCGCTGCATCGAGCTCGCGCGAGGTGGCTGGGGGCGGCATATCCTGCAGTTCGAATGTGCGTTTGCGTGGGGCTGAGCGCGGGCCGATGACCAGAGGACCGATCCGGCGCGGTTCGAACCCGGGGTGACGGATCTCGATCTCGTCGGGGCAGGCGGGGTCACTCAAAACCTCCACTTTGAATCCAATGAAATCCTGACCGGCTTCGTATTCTCGACCGCGGAAACTCAGGCATCCAGTCTTGTTGACCAGACGGGTTTCCGCCATTTGGAAGGCTTCCGATAATTGTTCACTGGTGGCAAACCGCAAGATTCGGTTGTCTGACAAGAAGGCCTGTTCAGGGGTTTTCCCATCTAGTGCGGCATGGATCTTTTTCTGGTAGAGCTCTTGAATCCA
>SABL01000347.1 GCA_009928985.1 Clostridia bacterium | reverse complement strand
GTTCTTCTTCAATGACCTGACGGACAATATGGTCATCAATAATCTTCTTGTTATGTTGCGAACCGTGGATCAGGCAATGGGTACAGAGCTTGTTAATCAGGCGGGCGGCACCGGCGGAGTAACGGAAGATCTCACCAACTGCCGCGTCCGAGAAAATATCCTGACTGGTCCCGGCATAATCGAGATGCCTGCGAATGTAGTCACTGGTCTGGGCGCGGTCATAATGGTAGAGGCTGCAACGGATGTCGAGTCGTTGCCGGACGGCGGTGTAGATCTGACGTTTGAGCAGATCCCACAACTCGCTTTGGCCGACCAGGATCAGAGCCATCGGACTTTCTGAATCGAGCTTGAAGTTGAGCAAAAAGCGGATTTCCTCAAGCATTTCGTGGTCGAGCAGGTGGCCTTCGTCAACAATGACAACCGGTTTGAGGTGATGCAGACCGCGCAGGAGCTCAACTTCACGATGGAGCTGGCGTTTGGCATCGCCACGATAGAATTTGGCCTGGACGCCCAACTGTTCCAGCAGCCCTTTGTAGAAATGGCGCGGTGTCAGCTTGGAGTCGGAGATGTAGAGGACCTTGAAACCCTGTTCGTCGAGCGTTTCCTTGAACCGGCGAATGGTCGTGGTTTTGCCTGTGCCGCACTCGCCGGTGACCAGGGCAAACATCTGGCGCTCGGCCGCGTAGGTCAGACGGCCCAGGGTTTCCTCCAACTGGTCTGAGAAATAGAGCTGGTCAGTGGCAATGTCGCGGGAGAAGGGTGTCCGGTCAAAGCCGTAGAACGATTCAAACACGGCCATTTACCATCCCTTCGTTAGAAATGACGTGATTTTTAAAGGAAACCGCCGGGCGCTTGACGGTCATCTTTTGCTCATAGAGTCTGGCCGCTGCGTCGAGCTCGCGCGAGGTGGCTGGGGGCGGCATATCCTGCAGTTCGAACGTGCGTTTGCGTGGGGCTGAGCGCGGGCCGATGACCAGAGGACCGATCCGGCGCGGTTCGAATCCAGGATGACGGATCTCGATCTCGTCGGGGCAGGCGGGGTCACTCAAAACCTCCACTTTGAACCCGATGAAATCCTGACCGGCTTCGTATTCGCGACCGCGGAAGCTCAGGCATCCAGTCTTGTTGACCAGACGGGTTTCTGCCATTTGGAAGGCTACCGACAATTGTTCGCTGGTGGCAAACCGCAAGACCCTGCTATCTGACAAAAAGGCCTGTTCCGGGGTTTTCCCATCCAGTGCTGCATGGATCTTTTTCTGGTAGAGCTCTTGAATCCAGATCTGCAAATGGTGGTCGACTTCGGCTACTGTCTTGGGGTTTTTGAGCTTGACCTCAGCCACA
>SABL01000346.1 GCA_009928985.1 Clostridia bacterium | reverse complement strand
GCTGTCAGCACCAACAACAAAGGTCTGTGTTGCATCAAAGTAGCCATCCGAGAAGATCCAGCCGGAATCAATACGCTCCTGCTTGATCGTCGCACCGGCGATCAAACCATCGGCCTGGCCTGCCTGAACAGCCGCAACGGCTGCATCCCAGCCCAGGCTTTCCAGCTTATAATTGAAGCCCTGATCCTCTGCAATCGCTGCCATAAGATCGACATCGATCCCGACAAATTCATTTTTTTCGTTTGTGTATTCAAAAGGCTTGAATACTGTGTCTGTCGCGATCAGCCAGGTTTTTGCTGCTTCGGCTGCTGGTGCCGCACCTGTTGTCTCCGTTGTGACTTTGGCAGCGCAGCCGGTTAACAGTGCACCTGCCAGTACCATCATCGCAATGAAAATGGATAGAATCTTTTTCATAAATCTCTTCCTCCGTTGTTATGATTCCTGATGATAAAATCTCAGATAATAAAAAAAATAGAATGCTATCTCCGTCGACAGCTTCTATTTTCCTCTAAGCGTCGATTATATCGGTAAGAATAGATTGTGTCAAACAACTAACAGATCGCATGGGCCTTGGCCAGTGCCACGAGCTCGTCGACCAGCTGGGGCACGGTTTTTGCTTCAACCCCGGCAATGACGATGTTGCATTTGTTCATCGGAACGAGCAGCTTTTGCGCCGGACTGGTGGCGATCGCCTGGGCCATGGCAGGTGAGAGTTCTCCCATCAGGGAATAGGCGCTGATGATGCCGATCGGACCGAGGATCAGGTCGACTTTGCTGCTGTTGTAGACGATGGCGCTTTCGCCGGTAGCCCCTTCCGTTGCGCCAGCCTTGAGCATGGCAGCCGTGGCCAGTGAATTGGTGCCGAGGGCCAGGATCTGGGCGTGTGCGCCCATGGACTGGCGCAGCTTCTCGACGATCAGACGGCCAATTCCGCCACCTTGTCCATCCACAACTGCAATCCGCATGGTGTTTACCCTCCAGCATGTATTGATGCTTCGATCATAGCAAAACGAGGCCCTTCTGTCATGGTAAGTACCGCACTTTTGGGCTGCACTTTGCTTGTTTTACGTGAAAAACGATGATCATAATGCAACCTCACTTCCAATCATCAAGACCACCCTGGAACCATTGGTGGTGTTTGCAAGGTTTGATGTCAGCTTCATTCTAAGGAGTAACACGTTCGGTGGAAATTGCCAACCTGGGTGCCAGACCTGGCGCGAAGGGTGGCTACTGCTGAGGAAAATTCCAGATTTGGGGTCGGCGCACTTGCAGGGAAAATCTCTGATGATCCCGCGGGCCTTAGAGCCGCAATGCCTACGTGGCACACCGGAAACCTTCCACT
>SABL01000345.1 GCA_009928985.1 Clostridia bacterium | reverse complement strand
CTCCGATCTCAATGACCTCTACCGCCGTGTCATCAACCGCAACAATCGCCTCAACAAGTTGCTCCAGCTCGGTGCGCCGGAAATCATCGTCCGCAACGAAAAGCGCATGCTCCAGGAGGCGGTCGACGCCCTGATCGACAATGGCCGCCGTGGCCGCCCGGTCACTGGTGCCGGCAATCGCGCCCTCAAGTCCCTGTCCGACCTCTTGAAAGGCAAGCAGGGCCGCTTCCGCCAGAATCTTCTGGGTAAGCGCGTCGACTACTCCGGCCGTTCGGTTATCGTCGTCGGTCCGGAACTCAAGCTGCACCAGTGCGGCCTGCCCAAGGAAATGGCGCTCGAGCTATTCAAGCCGTTCGTCATGAAGAAAATCGTCCAGGCTGGCCATGCCCACAACATAAAGACCGCCCGTCGCCTGGTCGACCGCGCCAATGACCTCGTCTGGGATACCCTGGAAGAAGTGATCAAAGACCATCCGGTCCTGCTGAACCGTGCTCCCACGCTGCACCGCCTTGGCATCCAGGCCTTCGAGCCTGTTCTGGTCGAAGGTCGTGCCATCAAGCTGCATCCACTGGTCTGCACCGCTTACAATGCCGACTTCGATGGTGACCAGATGGCTGTCCATGTGCCGCTGTCAGCCGAAGCCCAGGCAGAGGCTCGTTTCCTCATGCTCTCAGCCAACAACCTCCTGAAACCGCAGGACGGCAAACCGGTCACGGTTCCGACCCAGGACATGGTCATGGGTTGCTATTACCTGACCATCGCCAAAGACGGTGCCAAGGGCGAGGGCAAAGTCTTCTCCGCCGTTGAAGAAGCCATCATGGCCTATGACGAAGGCGAGCTCGAGCTGCATGCCAAGATCAAAGTCCGCCGCACCATGGTGGTGGACGGCGTCGAAAAGGCTGCCATCATCGATTCCACCCTTGGCCGGATCATCTTCAACGACATCATTCCGCAGGACCTCGGCTACATCGACCGTAGTCAACCTGAGAATGCGTTCAAGCTGGAATGCGATTTCCTGGCCGGCAAAAAGGAGCTTGGTGTCATCATCGAGCGATGTGTCCGCACCCATGGCATCACAGAAACTGCGATCATCCTCGACAAGATCAAAGCCCTTGGCTATCGCTATTCGACCCGTGGTGGCATCTCGATCGGCATTTTCGACATGATCGTGCCGGACGTCAAAAAGAAGCACATCGAAGAAGCCGAAGCCAAGGTCGAGTTCATCCGCAAGCAGCACCAGCGCGGTCTGCTCAACGAAGATGGCCGCTACAAGGCTGTCGTCGAAATCTGGCGCAAGACCACCGACACCATCACGGAAGCGCTGAAGGCCAGCCTGTCACAG
>SABL01000344.1 GCA_009928985.1 Clostridia bacterium | reverse complement strand
CTCCGATCTCAATGACCTCTACCGCCGTGTCATCAACCGCAACAATCGCCTCAACAAGTTGCTCCAGCTCGGTGCGCCGGAAATCATCGTCCGCAACGAGAAACGCATGCTCCAGGAGGCTGTTGACGCCCTGATCGACAATGGCCGCCGTGGCCGACCGGTCACCGGTGCTGGCAACCGCGCCCTCAAGTCCCTTTCTGATCTCTTGAAAGGCAAGCAGGGCCGCTTCCGCCAGAACCTTCTGGGTAAACGTGTCGACTACTCCGGCCGTTCGGTTATCGTCGTCGGTCCTGAGCTCAAGCTGCACCAGTGCGGTTTGCCCAAGGAAATGGCTCTCGAGCTGTTCAAGCCGTTCGTCATGAAGAAAATCGTCCAGGCTGGCCATGCCCACAACATCAAGACAGCCCGCCGCCTGGTCGACCGGGCCAACGACCTCGTCTGGGACACCCTTGAGGAAGTCATCAAGGACCACCCCGTCCTTTTGAATCGTGCACCTACACTGCATCGCCTCGGCATCCAGGCTTTCGAGCCGGTTCTCGTCGAAGGCCGTGCCATCAAGCTGCACCCGCTGGTTTGCACCGCCTACAATGCCGATTTTGACGGCGACCAGATGGCCGTTCATGTACCGCTGTCAGCCGAAGCCCAGGCGGAAGCCCGCTTCCTCATGCTCTCAGCCAACAACCTCCTGAAACCGCAGGACGGCAAACCGGTTACCGTTCCGACCCAGGACATGGTCATGGGTTGCTATTACCTGACCATTGCCAAGGATGGCGCCAAGGGCGAGGGCAAAGTGTTTTCAACCGTCGAAGAAGCCGTCATGGCTTATGATGAGGGTGAGCTCGAGTTGCATGCCAAGATCAAGGTCCGCCGCTCCCTGGTCATCGACGGCGTAGAAAAGACCGCCATCATTGATTCCACCCTCGGACGAATCATTTTCAACGACATCATTCCGCAGGATCTGGGGTACGTGGACCGCAGCCTGCCTGAGAACCAATTCAAGCTGGAATGTGACTTCCTGGCCGGCAAAAAAGAACTCGGCGTGATCATTGAGCGCTGTGTCCGCACGCACGGCATCACTGAAACGGCGATCATCCTCGACAAGATCAAAGCCCTCGGCTATCGCTACTCGACCCGTGGTGGCATTTCAATCGGCATTTTCGACATGATCGTGCCGGATGTCAAAAAGAAACACATCGAGGAAGCCGAAGCCAAAGTCGAATTCATCAGAAAGCAGCACCAGCGTGGTCTGCTCAACGAAGATGGCCGCTACAAGGCTGTCGTCGAAATCTGGCGCAAGACCACCGACACCATCACGGAAGCGCTGAAGGCCAGCCTGTCACAG
>SABL01000019.1 GCA_009928985.1 Clostridia bacterium | reverse complement strand
CATAGGATTCCTGGCCTGGCACGAAGGCCAGTCTTCTTCTGCCCGGTTTCTGGCCATCAACCACGTCCGCATCAGCCGGGAAACCATCCTGACCCTGCGATACCCGCTGGTCCGATCTTTCTATCTGGTCATCAGCCTGCAGCAAGATACCCTCGAACCAGATTCTGAGCCTAAAGGCCTGATTGAGCGGGCCATCCGTTTTTTCAAACAAGACAAAGAGCAAGTCGAACAGCTGCGCTCGGCAGCTATTCTCGATTTCATCGATTTTGTACGTAGTCATGATGGCCAGCAAGTGATCGAGTCACTCGGTGCCATTGCTGTCTACTGACTATGACAGCCACGTCTGGTAACCAGACCAGGGGGGATTTATCATGCCAGATTCATCTGAAGCCTATGACATCCTGTACCGAGTGCTGGAAAATGCACAAAGCAATCATAAAATCCGCCGGATCATCGCGACCCTCCTGATTCTGGCCCTGCTCGGTGCTCTATATTACTTTGTTGCCGGACTCTTACCGGGACACTATCAATTGTCAATCAGCGGTGGGGATATCCTGTCCAAAAGCCATTATCTGGTCAAAGTATTGCAGCAGGAGGGCCTGCGAAATGGACTTGAACTGGACGTGTTTCCAGTTGCAAGTCCTGCTGCCGCCCTGCAGGCTGTCAGCTCGGGTGAACTTGACTTGGCCCTGGTCCCAAGTGGCTCGACTAGTCGCCTGCCGGACGTTGAACACGTCGCCGCATTACCTGCCGAAACGGTTCACTTGCTCGTCCAGCCTGGCATAACCGATCTCGCAGGTTTGAAAAGCCGGGTAGTCAACACAGGTGCCCTGGGCTACTATCAGCGCGATCTGGCAGCGGGTCTACTCGGGTATGCCGGGCTTTTCCCCGATGTCGACTATATTGAAACTCAGTACACGGATGAAGAACTGACGAGCCTGAGAGCGGACCGTTTACCGGATGCCCTGTTTGCCATCTCCTACATGCCTTCGTACCTGGT
This sequence comes from Clostridia bacterium, assembly GCA_009928985.1. Lineage (GTDB taxonomy): Bacteria > Bacillota > Clostridia > Saccharofermentanales > UBA5734 > UBA5734. The sequence continues at coordinate 32,012 of SABL01000019.1, read as the reverse complement.
AGATTATTTTGTCCAAGCCCATGGCTACCAGCTGATTGCCCTGCCTTTTGCCGATTCCATCAGTTATCGCTACCACTGGGCATCCACGACCGAAGTTCCGGCTGGTATCTACAAGGTCGATCCGGCTGTCCCATTGGATAACCTGCCCACGCTCGGAGTGGGCATTGAAATCATTGCTCATGCCGGCACCGACCCCAAGGCCATTACTGCCTTTCTGGAAACGCTTTATCAATCCTCAGCCGAATCGGTGATTCACCAGCCAATTGTTGAAGAAGACGGCAGCAGTTCCTCGATTTTTCCGCTGTCAGCTGGCACAAGACACTATTTAAAGCGAGACCAGTCCATCTTTACCATGGAGTTTGTCGATTCCATCAAAAATATTGCCGGATCCATCATGGCTTTCCTGTCCACACTGATCGTGGTCATTCGCTGGTTCAAGGGTAAGAAAAAGGAAGAAGAGGCGGGATGATGGGTAGTATTCAATCAGGGCAGCCACGCACCATGCAAAATTCAATTGAGCCTGGGGTATGCCCTGTACGACCGGAATAGTGGCTTGTCGAGCGATGCTTTCATCAAGATCGTTGACAAGAACATGTATGAAAACAAACTGGCCACCAAGGGGATACTGTAACGCGCCTCATGCACCGGCATCTGGCACGACAAATGCTTGGTATCGAGCGCAAAACAAGCAAGGACAAAAAAACCAGCGGTCGGGCTAGACCAGACCGCTGCTGCCAGTCGTCAGATTACAGTCACATCATCTCGACAAACTGGACGCGCAATCCGTTGGGGTCCTCGATATAGAAGAAACGGATATGTGGATTGGGCTGAACCGGTGGCACGGCGACCGCAATCCCCTTTTCGCGCACAAAATCGAGCATCCGGTCGAGCGATTCCACCTGGAAACCGATCGAAATGTCCTTGCCGATCGTGACGGCCGGCTTGGCATCGGCCTTGATCAGCTCCACCTGTGTCTCACCTTCGCCGAGAAAAGCAATCTCCATCCCCGGGCCTGCGACATAGCGGCGCTGCAGCTTGAGGCCAACGATGTCCTGGTAAAAAGCCAGCGAAGCGTCCATGTCAGTGACTGTCAGGGTCGTCCAGAGAAATTTCATAGGGGTGCCTCCTGTTTTGCTTATCTCGTGACAATACAGCCGGAACAACCAGATGTGTCTTCTGCTATCGTAGTTCCACCGGCAACAAGATTCAATCTCTGTAGAGACATTTGACCACCAAGGCATCGTCAAGACCATCGTCTCTGCTCTGAGTGACTCCAGCTGGACTGGACTTGCTGATATGATCAGAAGGTATTAGAATAGTATCAGAAAGTATTAGAATAGATTAGAATTCGAATGCCGGCTGGAGAGGACTACCATGTTTACTGAAGATGTTCATTTAGAACTGAAACGTGAGTATACCAATGACACACTCAAGACGGTTGTGGCGTTTGCCAATACCAGTGGCGGGAAAATTTATTTCGGAGTGGATGACTTGGGTGAGGTGATCGGCGTCACGGATCCGGATAAAGAGTTTCTCCAACTGACCAATTCTGTGAGAGACGGGATCAGGCCAGATGTGACGCAGTTTACATCCAGCACATTAGAGAAGAGGGACAATAGACAGATCATTGTCTTCGAAGTGCAAAAGGGAACAGCTTGCCCGTATTATCTGACTGCAAAAGGATTAAGGCCGGAGGGGGTCTACATCAGGCAGGGATCATCGTCTGTACCGGCATCAGAATCACAGATTTTGAAGATGATCAAAGAAACAGATGGCGACAGTTATGAACAGCTGCGATCTTTGAATCAGGATTTGACATTTGAAACTCTGGAAAAAGAGTTTGCTCTTGCTCACATTCCCCTGGGAAAACCACAAATGCGGACTTTGCAGATCATCGGTGAGGATGAATTGTTTACCAACCTGGGATTGCTCTTGTCAGATCAATGCCCGCACACGACGAAAGCCGCCGTTTTTGAGGGCACGAGTAAAAATGAATTCAAAGATCGATTTGAGTTTACAGGGTCTTTGATCCGGCAAATGAGAGAGGTCTATGGATTTCTTGACCGTTATAACCGGACTCGGTCCGTGGTTAGAGGCCTTGATCGCATCGATGTCAGGGAATACCCGGAAACAGCCGTGAGAGAGGTGCTGCTAAACTCAATCGTCCACAAGGATTATTCATTTGGCAGCAGTTCATTGGTCAGTGTCTTTGATGACAGGCTGGAAATTCTGACAGTGGGTGGCCTGGTCAAGGGCTTGACGAAAGATGACATTATGATTGGCACATCCGTGCTCAGAAATAAGAACCTGGCCAATGTCTTTTACCGGCTGAAGTGGATCGAAGCTTACGGCACTGGGATTTTGAGAATAAAAGAGTCCTATGAGGGTATGGACGCCGAACCTGTTTTTGAGATTACAGATAACGCATTCAAAATCACCCTGCCTGCGATCAAACTGAACCGGCTAGACAAAAAAAACGAGCCAGAACACCATGGCAGCGAAATGAAGATCCTTGAACTGTTAAAAATAAAGACAACGATCCAGAGAAAAGACATCGAGCAAGCAATCGGAATCTCTCAACCCATGGCCGTCAAACTCTTAAAAAAACTGCTGGATAATCATGCTATTGAAAAAATCGGATCTGGCAAAAATGTACGGTATCGATTGAAATGATACCATGAGGCAAACCATGAACATTCACCCCACCCCCAGCGTGATCATCTTCGACTTGGACGGCACCCTGCTCGACTCCATGCCCTTTTGGGATGGATTGGCTTTGAGTGCCCTGACCCAGCACGGTCTCGAGCCGGACGAAGAGCTGCTGCGGCGCCTGCCGGAAATGACCATGCGCGAAGCGGCAGACTACCAGGCGGACCACTACCCGGTGCTGGGAACGGCTGACGACATTTTTGCAGCCTGGGGGAAACGGGCGCGCGAGGCTTTTCAAAACAAACTGCCGTACAAGCCAGGCGCCCTGGAGCTGCTGGCCGATCTGAAAAGCCGCGGCAAAAAGATTGCAATTGCTACGATGTCGGAACGCGCGATCGTCAAGCTGGCCCTGCAGCGCCAGAACGTGGGATCCATGATCGATACTCTAGTGACCTTCGAGGACGTCGGTGTCGGCAAACACGAACCTGCCATCTGGCTTGAAATCACACGTCGGTTCAATGTCGCCCCATCCGAGTGCATTGTGATCGAGGATGCCTATTTCGCTGCCCGCACCGCCAAAGCCGCCGGATTCCGGGTCATCGGGGTGAACGATGCGGCCAATGCCCCGCACGCCACCCACCTGCAGGAAGTCTCCGATCTCTACGTAGATAGCCTCGAGGAATTGATCGGCCAGTTGTAAAACATACGGGAACATACGAAAAAATACCTTTGTATGGATTGAGATACATCGCACGCACTTATACGTTTCGAAAGCCTAAACCATGAACCCATAGTCATCCCCCTTCTCCGCCATCCTGTGCGACTGTGACGGCGTGCTCAATGGCAGTGACCTCGAGCGCAAAAAGTCGTTCTCTGACATCTACCTCCTGGTAGCCGAGCGCCTCGCCACCAGTCCGGCCCTCTCACCGGCAATTGCCAGTTTTGGGACTCGCCATCGCGCGATCACGCGACATCACACTACCCTTCACGCGATACCACACCCAGAAACCTCACCATCAGCACCTGCACAGAAAATTTACATTCCCATGTTGAGCCTGCATGCCTTTCAGAGCTATTCTAACTAAATGAGATATACTGCTGAAAAACCGAGGCCTTGGATCCACTGGCGGCATCGCGCTGTCCAGGTTTTGCTGCGCCCGCTTCTGCGGCTGTATTACGGCTGGTCATACCGGTATCGTGGCGAGCGCTATCACGAGGAGGATCCGCACCAGGCGTACCTGATCTTGGCCAACCACAACGGTGCGGTCGATCCCATCCTGCTGGCCTTGAGCTTTCGCCAGCCAATCTATTATGTCGCGAGCGACCACATCTTCCGCTGGGGATTTGCCAGCAAACTGATCCGGTTCCTGGCGGCCCCGATCCCGATCGTCAAGGCTCAGCTTGATTTGCGCGCGATTCACCAGATGTCAACAATCAGCAGGGAAGGTGGGACCATTGGCTTGTTCCCTTCGGGTAATGGCTCCTTCACTGGGCCGGAAATGCCCATACACCTCGGGACAGCCAAGCTGGCGCGGTTGCTGAAGCTGCCGGTCCTGCTGTTCCGGTTTGAGGGCGGGTATCTGACCCGGCCGCGCTGGGGCGTCACCACGCGCAAAGGCAGCATGAACGGCCGCGTGGTCCGTGCGCTTCGTGTGGACGAGGTCGCCGCCATGTCGCCGGAGGCCCTGCTGAAGCTCATTCGGGAAGAATTGGATGCAGATCCCTACCTGGAAACCTCCGCCCCGCTGCCGACTCTGGCTTCAGCTCCCAATCGGGTCTTGCCAGCCACCCGGATCCCGTCGTATCCCCTGCAGCGATACAAAGGTATACGTCTGGCCGAATACCTCGAACGTGTCCTCTTCGTCTGCCCCCAGTGCCATCACCTCAACACCTTGCGCTCCAAGGGCGATCGCCTGTCCTGCCCCTGCGGTTTTTCTGTCCGCTACGGCGAGGATGGCTATTTCTACACCCCTGACACAGCTGCTGCCACAAAAAACGGCCCCGATCAGTTGGCCGCACTCCCCCAGGTCAAAGCTTTCGACCAATTCCAGCGCCAGTATCTAGCCACTTGGCTCGAACAAACTGGCGTCCGCCAGACACACCAGGCAGAGCCTTTTTTCACGGATGAAGGAGAGAGGCTGTCGATCGTGCAGCGGGCCAGCCACGAAGAGAAAACGCTCGACGGCCAGCTGGCCCTTTACTCAGATCGTCTGGCTTTCCAGCCGGCTGGTGAAGCCACTCTGGAATTTCCGCTCCCGGAAATCCGATTCACAGCCGTTCATGGTCCCCAGACACTGCAGTTCCAGGATGCCCGTACCAATCTGGTCTACGAAGTACATTCGGATCGCCCCCGTTCGGCCTACCGCTACCTGGTGATGATCGAGCTGCTCAAATCTCAGCCAGGCGCTTCTGTCAAGCAACCAGACCCACACTAAATTGAGCGAGGTATCCCATGGACTTTTCTGCTGATAATCCTGTCATCTGGGACGGTGTCATCCAGTTTGGCTGGATCTGCCTGATCCTTCTGGTTGGTAACCTGGTGCGGCGCAAGATCCGCTGGTTTCGGCAAGCCTTGCTGCCGACCTCGGTCATCGCCGGATTTCTGGGCCTGCTGCTTGTGCAGACCGGTCTTTTGCGCTTTGACCAGGGTTTTCTCAACGGCATAACCTACCACACAATCGCCATCGGATTCATCGCCCTCGGCCTGCGCATACCCCGCCGCAAAGACGTCAAACGTCATGGGGCTACATCGCACGATGGCACTAAAACAGGCATGCTGATCGTCTCCAATTACCTGATCCAGGGCGTCCTGGGCCTTGTGACCATGATCGTACTGGCACATACATTCTTGCCAGGCACTTTTGAGGCCGCGGGCCTGCTACTGCCGATGGGCTATGGCCAGGGACCGGGACAGGCCAACAACATTGGCTCAGTCTACGAAAACATCTGGGGCTTTACCGGCGGACAATCCTTTGGCCTGGCCCTCGCGACAGCCGGTTTCCTCTGGGCCTCGATTGGCGGAATATTCTACCTCAATATTTTGCAACGGCAAAACAAACTGCCCGCTCAAGTCGCTGCCAGTCCGAAGGAACAAGGCTGTGATATTTTTGAAGATCCGGATGAGATCCCCCTCACCGAGGCCGTGGACCGCCTGACCATCCAGATCGCGCTGGTCATGAGCATCTACCTGCTGACCTTCCTGATCTCACTCGGGGTGGTCAGTCTGTTTGACCTCTCGCCAGCCTTGGCTGGTGCCAAAAAGACCATCTCGCCCCTGATCTGGGGTTTCAATTTCCTGATCGGATCTTCCCTGGCCTTGGGCATCCGCGGCAGTTTGCAGCGGCTGCGCCAGATCGGCTGGATGACCCGTCAGTACCCCAATTCCTATTTGCTTAACCGGATCTCCGGCTTCGCTTTTGACCTGATGATCACAGCCTCGATCATTTCGATCCAAATCGATGATCTCCAAGGTCTCTGGATCCCATTCATCCTGATGTCCACCTTGGGCGGCGTCCTGACTCTGGCTTACAACGTGGCCATGGCCAGGCGCCTCTATCCAGACTATCCCGTTGCCGGCATGCTCTCCATGTATGGCATGATGACCGGCACCGTCAGCACCGGCATCCTCTTGCTGCGCGAAGTCGACCCCGCGTTCCAGACCCCGGCCGCCAACAATCTCGTTATCGGCAGTTCCGTGGCGATCCTGCTCGGGTTCCCGATCCTTTTGATGGTCGGCCTGGCGCCCCAGTCCACCGCCCTGCTGTACCTGACCCTCGGATTGGCCGCAGCTTATGCGATCATCCTGAACGTGCTGATGCTGCGACGTTGGAAACCCAAGCAGAACGAGGCCTCCTGATGCAAACCGCTGGTTGCTGAAAATAGCCAGGAAAACCCCTGCCTTGGACATGCGTGTCAAAACCAATAAGCGGCGTGAATACCCGCCAGAATGCCTTGCCCTACCGGTCAGATCCAATCTTTGCAACCGCCGATTACAATTCTTGTTCTTCTCTTGTCAGGGATTTTTTAATAGAATCAACCGGACTATAGTGCATGGGTAGAAGCATTGTATCAGCCTATGCCGCAAAAATTTGCGATGGCCTGCGCGGTTTTTTCTTGCTGTTGCAGAGGAGTGAGGGTGGCTTCACCGTCGCCTTTTTGCGTCCCGTAATTCCCGAATCCAGCGTGATTACCGCCGGCGAGGACACGTTCATACAACTCTGCCGGCAGGTTCGACCGGTATTTCTGATAGGAATCCAGATTCAGTACGCCATCCTGGTCCCCATAAATGCTCAGAACCCGAAGTCCGCTGCTTGATAGATCCGTTGTCGTGTAGGAAGCAAGCAGAACCAGGCCTTCGATCTGGCTGGTATTGCTCGCAGCGTAGCTGGCAGCCATGCTGCCACCGAGCGAGTGCCCGCCGACATACCAATGCGTGATGGCAGGATTCTGGGCAACAAACGCATCGGCTGCGTGGATATCAAAGACCGCCAGATTGAAAGGCATTTCGGGCAAGATGCAGAGGATGCCTTGCTTTGCGAGCTGGGTCATCAGGGGTTGGTAGGCCGTGAATTCCACTTTGCCGCCCGGATAGAAGACCAGCGCTGTGTCGGCATGGCCAGGATCAAATACAAGAGCACCGTCACTATGGGAAATATCGATACCGCTGCCTGTGCTGGCCATTTCGATTGCAGATGGATCAGCCCGGTAATAATCCAGGGTGTAGATCCAAAACGCGATGACGAGGGTCAGCAGGAGTATAAGGATACCAATGATGATTTTCTTTGCGGTTTTCATAGGATTACTTTCACCTGTGACAGGCTGTAGATCACCAGCGCCAGCCAGATGAAGGCAAAACTGATGCCATTGACGACCTGGAACGGCTCGTGATAGACGAAAACACCGAACAAGAACATCAAGGTTGGGGCGATGTACTGGGTGATGCCGAGGGTTGAGAGCGGGATGCGCTTGGCACTGAAGGCGAACAGGATCAGCGGGATCGCTGTGGCCACCCCGGCACCGAGCAGGAACAGCGTGACGGTCAGGCTTGACCCGCCCAGTGCACCTTGTCCGGAGACTTGCCGGGAAATGATGAAGAGCAGGGCAAGCGGAGCCAGGACGGCTGTCTCGAGCGCCAGACCGATTAGTGAGGTTGCCTTGACGGCCTTTTTAATGGCGCCATAGATGCCAAAGGTCAGGGCCAGGGCGAATGAGAGCCAAGGCACGCGTCCAGCCTTGACGATCAGGATCAGGACGCCAATGGCAGCGGACGCGATCGCCAGCTTCTGCCAGGGATTGAGCTTTTCCTTGAATACAATCACGCCGAGCAGGACGGCGATCAAAGGATTGATGTAGTAGCCCAGGCTGGAGTCAAGCAGTCGGTTGGACTGGACGGCCCAGATGAAAAGGCCCCAGTTGAGGGCGATCATGATAGCGGCCAGGATGATCAGGCGCACCTGATGGTGGTCGCTGATGATCGGGCGGATCCTGCCCCACTGGCGGCCAAAGCCGATGATCAGGGCGACGAAAACCAGCGACCAGATGATCCGGTGCGAGAGGACCTCCAGGGCAGGCACTGCGCCAAGGACTTTCCAATAGACAGGCAAAAAGCCCCAGAGGGTGTAAGCGACAACAGCCGTCGCCACGCCGATGGATTTTTCACGATTCATAGATGCATCGCCTTTCATCCGAACATGGTTTTATTGGGACATTTGTTGACCTCAGGCTGGAGGGTCACATGGCTGATCCCATGCCCTTCAACCAGCAAGTGCTCAACTTTGACCAGGATATTCTGGACCTCACACAGGCTCATGTCGTCAAGATCGAGATGGGCCTCGAAAAAGATCGTGTTCTCGTTGGTCATCCACGAATGGACATGGTGGATGTTGTTGACCCCATCCATCGCCTCGATTCCCTGGCGGATCTTTTCATAGTCGAGGTTGGCACCCGACTGCATCAGGATATCGATGGACAACCGGACGATGGTCCAGGCTTCACGCATGATGTACAGCGAGATCAGGAGCGTGATCAGGGGATCGACCCAATACCAGCCCCAGAATTTGATCAGGAGGCCACCAAGCACGACACCGACCGAGGACACTGTGTCACTCATCAGGTGGAGGTAGCTCGACTTGATGTTGATGTTGCCATGGGATTCTCGGCGCAGCAGGATGACGGACAACAGGTTCGCCAGCAAGCCAATGGTGGCCACGACCATCATCAGTAACCCGTCGATGGCTTCAGGGTGGCGCCAGCGCTGGACCGCCTCAACCATCAGAAAAACAGAGACCATGATCAGGAAAGTCGAGTTGACAAAAGCAGCCAGAATCTCCGTTCGTTTGTAGCCGAAGGTCTTTTTGGGATTTTTTGGCCGCTGGGCGATCCGGTTCGCGACATAGCTCAGGGCGATGGCAACCGTATCACTGAGGTTGTGCAAGCTATCGGACAGCAACGCCAGGCTGCCTGACAAGAGACCGCCAATGACCTCGGCCAGCGTGATGACGAAATTGAGCACGGTGACCCAGAAGATCCGGGTGCCCGACAGATGTGCGACATCATGATGATGGTGATGATTGTGGCTGTGATCATGGTCATGGTCATGTTCGTGTTCCAGCACAAAGACCACCTCCTGGTACGCTCAAATGTTCTGGTGATTCATTGTACACGACAATCCAGACACTGGCGATTGCGAGGGATACGGGACCATAGCAGCAAAAAAGATCTCCTCAGTCTCCCGCACCAGGCGTATAATATTTTCTGTTGGACTTTTTCCCCCTCAAGACCCATGAGGTTTTTGCCATGTTCAGACTTGGACATCTTTCTGGTGGGGTTCATCCAAAGAGCCACAAAAACACGGACGCACTTCCGACGGTCCATCTGGATGACTTCAAGGAAATCCACATCCCGATGAGCATGCACATCGGACCTCCGTGCACCCCCGTTATCAAAGTCGGTGACCGGGTCAAGGTCGGCCAGCTGATCGGCGAAGCTCAAGGCCCCATGGCCGTGCCGATCCATTCCAGTGTGTCCGGCCAGGTGACCGCCATTCGCAAGGAAGTTTCCAGTACCGGACATTCGGTCGAGGTTGTCCTGATCGAATCAGATGGGCAGTATACCTGGGACGAATCGATTTGTCCGCCTGTTGTCACAGATAGGGAGAGCTTCCTCACGGCTTTACACGATTCTGGCCTGGTCGGCTTGGGTGGTGCTGGGTTTCCGACCCACAGGAAGCTGAGGATTCCCGACGGCAAGAAGGCTGAGTTTCTTTTGATCAATGCCGCTGAATGTGAACCGTACATCACGACGGACTTCCGCCAGTGCGCCGAGCATCCGGATGAAATCATCGCGGGAATCATGCTGGTCATGCAGTACCTCGCAATTCCACGGGCAATGATCGGGATCGAGGACAACAAACCATTGGCCGCCAAGATGCTCAAGGACGAACTGGCCAAGCTTGCCTCCCAGCTCAATCAAAAACCAGCGGTCAGTGTCCATCTTTTGAAAACAATCTATCCCCAAGGCGCGGAAAAAATGCTGATCCATGCCCTGACCGGCCGGGAAGTGCCTTCGGGCGGCCTGCCGATCGATGTCGGAGTTGTGATGCTCAATGTCAGCACCGTGCGTTTCATCGCCAAACACCTGAAAACGGGCATGCCCCTGGTGCGAAAACGCCTGACGCTCGATGGCAGCGGCCTGAAGACGCCCTGCAACGTTAATGTCCCGATCGGTGCCATGATTCCGGACGTGATCGCCCACGCCGGAGGCCATGCGGCAGAGGCTGGCAAGATCATCATGGGCAGCTCGATGATGGGTGTAGCCATCGACCGCCTGGACGTGCCGATCATCAAGCAGAACAACATGATCCTGGTTTTTGACAAAAATGAAGCAGGCCTGCCTGATGAATCGCAATGCATCCGCTGTGGCCGCTGTGTCAATGTGTGTCCGATGCACTTGCTGCCCTTTGTGCTGGACGATGGCGCACGCCGCAAAGACGTCGCACAGCTGAAGGACCACCACGTCCTGGACTGCATCGAGTGCGGATGCTGCGCCTATGTCTGCCCCGCCAAACGATACCTGGTGCAGAACATTCGCGCTGGAAAAGGGTCTGTGCGAGACAGGGACAATAAGATCCAGTAACCCCTCCTCCTCAACAAACAAGAGATCGAACGGCCACCGTTCGATCTCTTGTTTGTTGAGGAGAGGATGAAAAAGTCCCAGAAATCTGTCAATCCAGCATGTAGCGCTGGAATGTGACAGCGTTTTTGGCGTCGAGGTCGAGCTGGGCGTCATCGGCACCGGGATTCATTTCGCGCCAGATCTTGATATCGGAGCCGACTTGGCCGCCCATGCGGACGAAGGGCTCCATGACGACGGCGCCTGTGTAGCCGATGTCCCTCAGGGCTTCGCCGATTTCGCGCCAGGGGGTGCGGCCTCGGCCGGGTACGCGGCGGTTGCATTCACCAGTATGGAAATGGCCCAGATGCTGGCCGGCGCGACGGATGGCGCCGCCGATGCTGTCTTCTTCGATGTTCATATGGAAGGTATCGAGCATGATTTTGACTCGAGGGTGGTTGACCTCCTGGACAAACTGGACAGCTTCTTCGGCAGTGTTCAAGAGGTAGCCTTCAAAACGGTTGAGGACCTCCAGGCAATAGTCCACACCGCAGGATTCGGCGACTTTGGCCATTTCGGCCACGCCTTCGACGCTGCGGGCCCAATCGCCAGGTTTGTCGATCGGCATGGAATAATCAACTGGCCAGTAGGAGTAGATCCCGCCGCCGATGACATGGATGTCCATTTTTTCGAGGCGTGACAGCAGGTCGGTGAAAAATGACTTGGCATGGGCTCGGACGGCAGGGTCTGATGAGGCCAGGTTCTGGTCAGGACTGGGGCCGTGGCCACACGTCAATGTGATGCCATTGGCCTCGGCACAAGCCTTGATATCTTTCATTTGCTGCTCAGAGTAGAAGGGCAGGGGACTGGCGGCAATTTCCAGGATGTCAAAGCCGAGCTGGGCGGCCTTCTCGATATAGGGGATGTAATCGGCCTGCCATTGCTTTTCCCAATAGGCGTAGTAGATTCCGTGTTTCATGGATGCCTCCTTGATCGGTTAGCGTGATTTATTCCCATAACGCATCGAGCTGTTCGGAGAATTGCCTGAAGCGTTTGTATTTGCGTTCGTAAAGGTCAGCGAGTTCAATCTGAGGTTCGTAACGCTGGCTGACCCGGACCATGGCGCGGCTGGCTGCTGCCAGGTCCTGGTATTGACCATCGGCTACACTGGCAGCCATGGCGCAGCCCAGGGCGCCGAGTTCGCTGGATTCCAGGGTTTCAACCGGTAGTTGGAAGATATCGGCGAACAGTTGGACCCAGAAGGGCGAGTTCGCTGCTCCGCCAGCCAGGCGGATGACGCGGGGTTTTTTATGGGCCAGCAGTTTTTCCAGATGGACCCGGTGACCGAGGCAGATGCCTTCCATCACGGCCCGGATGATCTGGGACCGGGTATGGGAGCTGTCCAGCCCGATCAGGCAGGCTTTGGCCCGGGGATTGTAATTGGAACCATAGATATACGGCAGAAAAATGATGTCGTGGTCTTTGGGTGCGACAGAAGCTGCCATTTCATCGGTCAGACGATAGACACTGATGCCGCGCGTTTCGGCCAGTTGCTTTTCTTCGCTCATGAAACGTTCGATAAACCATTCATGATTGCCGGCAGACGTCGGGCTGCTTTCCTCGATGAAATAGTAGTCCGGCAAAGCATAGATGGAATTCATCATCACACTGTGGTCATTGACAGGCTGTCGGGAGATGAAGCCGTTGATGCTCCAAGTGCCTGCGATGACACAAAATTTGTCGTCACTGAGGATATCCATGGCGATGGCGCAGGCGTCGATGTCGAACATACCACCAGCTACGGGGATACCGGTGGGAAGGCCAGTTTGGGCTGCTACTTCAGGCGTGACAAAACCGCAGATATCGGTCGAATGCTTGAGTGGCGGCAGCGCTCTGTACAGGTCACCCAGGCCAAAGGTTGCCATCAGGTCCTGATCGAAGCGACGCTCCCTGAGATTGAGAAGGTTCGAACCGGAATAATCCGTGATCTCGGCGAAAGCTTCGCCTGTGAGACGGAAGCGGATGTAGTCCTTGCACTCGAAGATCCATTGGGTATTGGCAAGCACGTGCGGTTCATGGTCTTGGAGCCAGCGCAGAATCGACACGGGCTGGCTGGCCAGGATTTGCTGGAAATTGGTTGCAAAAGTTTTTTCGATCGTTCCATCGGAATTGAACCGGTCGGCAAAGTCGACAGCCCGGGCATCGGTCGAGACAATCCCACGATAGGCGGGACGCTGGTCTTTGCCCCAGAGGTACAGTCCTTTGCCATGGCCGGAGCAGGCGACGCTTTTGATCTGGGCAGCGATTTCTGGACCGGCTTTCTCGACTGCTGTGCGCAGGACCCGGACATTGGCTGCCCACAGCTCATCCATATCACGTTCGGTGAAACCGGGCGCTGGTGTCAGCATGGTCAATTTCTCGGACGCACGATTGACCATCCGCCCGTTTTGGTCAAACAGGACGGCCTTGACCAGTGTGCCACCATTATCGAGACCCAAATAGTAATTCATCAGCATTGCCTCCCGTTTTGAAAAGGCTCCCACTAAAGTGTGATGTTTAGTGGGAGCCCGTGATCCAATCAGATGATTCGTCAGATCGGCGTCAACTGTGGTTTAGAAAGGATAGTTGTCAACATTTTCCTTGGTGAAGACGGCCGGAGGACCCATGACAACGTCTTTGCCGCTGACAACGATTTTGCCAACATTCGGAACATCCATGCCATCGGTGACAGGGGTGCCATCGAGGACAGCCTTGGCCAGGTAAACAGTCAGGTAGCCGAGGGTAGCCGGATCCCAGAGCAGGGAGGCATCAAGGGAGCCGTCTTGCAGGTAGGGCTTGGAGTCAGTCGGCATAGCGGTGCCGAGGACAGCGATCTTGTCCTGCAGACCTTTTTCCTGGACAGCCTTGGCAATGCCGAGCGGGGCCGGGGTGGAATAGCCGAGGATACCGATCAGGTCCGGATAGGTCTTGATCAGGTCGAGGGCCTTCTGGTAGGCGATGTCGGCAGATTCGTCGGAACCGATTTTTTCGGTGGCCAGCTTGAGGTTCGGGTATTTGGTCTTGGCGTACTCAGCACCGAGATCGATCCAGGTGTTGAGGTTGGCAGCAGACAGGCCGCCGGTGATGATGGCATAGTTTCCGGAATCTGTGCCGGCGATCTCGACGAGCTGGTCATAATAGACCTGGGCGAGTTCCTTGTCGTCAATCTGGTGGACAGACAGTTCGACAACGGATTTTTCAGCAGGCGTATCCCAGTCGAGGACTTTGATGCCGGCGTCTTTGGCCTTCTGCAGGACAGGGGTCAGGGCAGCAGCATCATTCGGGGCTACGCAGATGGCGTCAACACCCTGGGTGATGTAGTCTTCGATCATCTGGACTTGCTGGGCTGCGTCACCAACGGAAGGACCGTTGTAGATGACGTTGACACCAAGATCTTTGCCAGCCTGTTCTGCACCGGTCTGGGAACGGTTGAAGTAGGGGATACCGATGAGCTTGGGCATGACGACGATGGTGTAGGGTTCGCTGCCGCCAGCCGGGGCTGCGGTGGTTTCGGCAGCTGCAGCTGTGGTAGCCGCAGGAGCCGCTGTGGTGGCTGTGGTGGTAGCCGCTGAGCAGCCAACCAGGGTGACCATCACGAGGACGAGCATGACTGAGATTGCTTTTTTGAACATGGGTCTTCCTCCTTTTATTTTATCAGCATGCTGGTGCATGCATGATATCTGGGAAAAATAGAATCCGTCGATAGAATGTGTCCGATATCAAGCCGCTTTGGCTGCAGCCTGCTGTTTGCTGCGCCGGGCAGAAAGGACCATGCTGGCGAAGTTGATCGCCAGGACAACCAGCAGCAGGCCGCCCATGATGACGTCGGTCAGGAAACGATTGACATTGAGCAAGTTCAGACCTGAAGAAATGGCCTGGATAATCAGTACGGCTGTGACCGTGCCAATGACTTTTCCGTAACCGCCGTTGATATCTGTCCCACCGAGGACGGTGGCTACGATCGATTTCATCAGGTAGGACGAACCGTAATCGACTTTGGCTGAATTGTATCGTGAGGAAATCAGAAGTGCGGCAAAGATGCCACAGGCGGCTGATAACAGGTAGACACGCATCAGGACCGAGCGGTTGTTGACCCCTGAGAAGTAGGTCGCTGTGGGATTGCAGCCAACCATATAGACATGTCTGCCCCAGACTGTATGTTCGAGCAAGATCACATAGACAATGACTGCGAGCATGAAGAGAACCATGGGAAAGGGAACGCCAAAGATTTTCCCGGCTCCGATCCACATGTAATTGGATGGGAATCCAGATATTGCGCCACCTTTGGTAAACAGCAAACCGACTCCTTCAAAAATCATCATGGTCGAGATCGTGACCAGCATCGGGGCGACGCCAAACTGGGCAACAGCCAGACCGTTCAGTGTCCCACCCAGCAAAGCGACGACTGCGATGGCAGCCAGACCTGCGACCAGAGCCAAGGTGGCATTGCCTTCCCCTTGGTTAAAGATTTTGGAAATGGTCAAGGCACCAAAAATGGATGACATGGCAGCCGTATTGACAACCGAAAGGTTGATGCCGCCTGTCAGAACGACGACCATCATGCCGAGTGCGATGAAACCGAACTCCGGCAGTTGGAAAGCCATGGAAACGAGGTTGGCTGAGCTTAGGAATTTTCCTTTGGTCAGGATGGTCAGCAGCAAGGTGATGACGACCAGAACGATGATCAGGGTAAATTCTTTGGAATTACCTCGAATGGACTTAAACAGGGGATGTTGCAAGGGCGAGACTACCTTGACAACGGCAGCTGGATTTTTCTTAGTCTTAACCATCTTGGGCACCTCCTCTTAGGCCACATCAACTTTGATGCGTTTTGCTTCGGCTCTTTTAGCGCGGAGGATGTCCGCTGTGACGGCGAACAGGATGACTGTGCCGATAAAGATCTTCTGCCAGAACGTAGGAATCTTGAGCAGAATCATGCCGTTTTCGAGTAGCCCCATCAGGACAACACCCAGCAAGGTTCCCAAGACACTGCCATATCCACCAGAGGTGCTGGCACCGCCAACAACTACTGCTCCAATGACTTTAAGTTCGAATCCCGTGAAGACTTTTGGATCAACTTGACCGAAAATGCTGGTCCGAACAACCCCTGCAATGCCACTGGCAAATCCGATGAACATATAGAGCATGAATTGGAGGCGCTTGACATTAAAGCCAATTCGTTCAGCTGAGATGATGTTGCCGCCGATGGCAAAGACACCGCGGCCCCAATAGGTGTATTTCAGGAGCCACCAGGTGAGCACAACCATGGCGACCAGGAAGATGAACTGGACAGGGATCAGGTCGAACAGGTATTTTTTACCGAATTCGACGAAACCAGCAGGAATATTGGTGATCCAGTTGCCGTTGGTGATAAAGTTCATCAAGCCCTGGTAAATGGACAAAGTACCCAGTGTCGCGACGATCGGCGGCATTTTCATGAAAGCGATAAAAGCACCATTGACTGCGCCCAGCAAGATGCCTGTCAGGGCGCCTGCCAGGAAGCCCAGGGCAATGTTGTCAGACACATTGATCATGAAATAGGCTGACATGACGGAAGCGACACCCATCAAGGCACCGACAGAGACATCGATACCGCCCGTCAGAATGATTGGCAACATGCCCATGGCTGCAATGGCCAGGACCAGGTTGGATTTGACGATGTCGAATAGATTGCCGGTGGTCAGGAATGCGGTGGGGTTCCCGATTGAAATGATCAGGAAAACAGTCGTCACGATCGTCAGGATCATGAACTCCTTTGTTTTCATCCATTCTTTCATGCGATGATTCTCCTCATGTTTTGATCCTTAACCAACCTTGTTGTCAGCAAGGAAGGCCTTGTTCATGATGGCTTCAGAATTGATCTGGCTGCCTGTGAATTCGCCATTGATCCGGCCGCGGCGCATGACCAGGACCCGGTCGCTGATCGCGAGCACTTCGGGCAGCTCGGATGAAATCATGATCACAGCCATGCCAGCATCAGCCAATTGACGCATGAGGCGATGGATTTCTGCCTTGGCTCCGACATCGATGCCGTTGGTTGGCTCGTCGATGATCAGGATTTTCGGGTGAGTAGCCAACCATTTGCCGATGACAATCCGCTGCGCGTTGCCGCCAGAGAACTGGCCTGCCAGCATGTCCGGGACTGCTGGACGGACATTGATCTCCTTGATCCATTGATCTGCTTCGTCAGTCAGGCGTTTCTTGTCGATCAATTTGAGCGAGTTCGTTAACTGGTTGAGCACCGCCAACGTGATGTTGTCACGCATGTTCTGGCGTAGGACCAGGCCTTCGAGTGCACGGTTTTCTGGCACAAATGCGATTCCGGCTGCCACGGCAGCCGTGGGGGTTGAAAATTCAACCTGGCTGCCGTTGAGCAGGATCCTGCCGCTGTCTGGTTTGTTCAAACCGAATAAAGCATGGGCCATCTCGGTTCGCCCGGATCCCACCAGTCCAGTAATTCCCAGGATCTCCCCTTTGTGGAGCTGGAAGGAGATGTCCTTGAAATTGCCAGCTTTGGTCAGGTTCTGGACCTCCAGAACCGTCTCGCCGATTTCCTTGGCAGCCAGGCGGTCATAAGATACCGATCGCCCGACCATCAGGGCGATCAGTTTGTTGTTGTCCATTTCCCTGGCCGGGTATTCGCCTATGTATTTGCCATCGCGGAGGATCGTGAAGGTTTCGCAGACTTCAAAAAGTTCTTCCAGCTTATGGCTGACAAAAACAACGGAAATACCATCGGCCTGCAAATTCCGGATGATTTTGAAAAGTAAGTCGACCTCGCCTTTGGAGAGGGCTGATGTCGGTTCGTCCATGATGATCATTTTGGCGTTGCTGGCCAGCGAACGGGCGATCGCGACCAGTTGTTGCCTGGCGATTGACAGATTGCCCAGCCGGCTGTCCAGTGGGATATCCACACCGAGGTATTCGATGGCTTTGCGAGCGACTTGCCGCATGTTTTTCCAGTCAACCAGGGTGCTTCCCTGCTGCAGGGAGCTGCTGATCGCAATGTTTTCGGCCACTGTCAAATTGGCGAACAGTGAGAAATCCTGGAAGATGATTGAAATGCCATGGCGGACAGAGGTGATCGGATTCAGCTTGCCGATGACCTCGCCTTCGATTTCGATGTGAGCACCAGGATCAGGCTCATAAACGCCCGCCAGAACCTTGATCAAGGTAGATTTGCCAGCGCCATTTTCACCAATCAAAGCATGGACTTCCCCTTTTTTGACACTGAAGGAGACGTTATCGAGTGCTTTAACACTGGGGAATGTCTTGCTGACATTCCTGACACGGAGAAAATATTCACTTTCCATCGCCGTTTCCTGTTCTTTCTTTTTATTTTGTGCCTGGCCGTTTAACCGGCGAAGACAAAACCTTCTGCAAAATCCTGTTCGAGTATGGGCTGGCCACCAGCCATAAAGCTGTCAAGGCTCATCTGGTTGTAGAGCAGCTTTTCGAAGTTGTTCAAAATGTATTCATTCAGCCTGGTCGGGAAAAATCCCCAGGGCGCATAGCCTGTTCCTGGCTGGTTCATGTTGTAAACCTGGGCGTCGAGGGCCTTTTTGATGTCAACTGACATGTCTGCAGGGTAGAGGGAGGGGTCGATTGGCCGGGCTGGTGTGGAAAAGCCGGAGGCGACCACTTGGGCGGCTACTTTCTCGTCCAGGTAGTAGTCCATCATCATCTCGACGCAGAGGTCAGCATGTCTCGAGGCGGAGGAGATGCCAATGGCTTCGCCCAGGGAAATGGCTGAAGCAGGTGGGACCCCGTCGCGCATGGAGGGCCAGATGGTCTGTCCCCATTCGAATTTCCACGTGCCAGGTGCTGTATCAACCAAGGTCAGCCAAGCTCCTTCGAAATTCATCACAGCCTGCTGGTTGGTGAATTGCTCCCGGGCTTCATTGAGTGGAGTTGCAGCGCTGCGCCGCCCACCAATGTATCCTGCATCCCAGTCGGCTTTCATCAATTTGAACGCGTCACTGATGACAGGATCGTTGAACGGGCGAGTTCCCTGCAGCATTTCACGGATGACATCAG
The DNA here is from genome assembly GCA_009928985.1 of Clostridia bacterium. Taxonomy (GTDB): domain Bacteria; phylum Bacillota; class Clostridia; order Saccharofermentanales; family UBA5734; genus UBA5734. The sequence goes on along the minus strand of SABL01000019.1, from coordinate 13,178 downwards.
CTCCACAATAGGTCGTCAAATAGTGCTCGACATACCAGTTCAACAGGATGTTGACTCCTTTGTAGCCAAAAGCAACCGGTATCAGGTTGGCATCCAGGGCCGACTCACACAGGGCGACATATTCTTCACGTGTCCTGGGCACATCGTGTCCCAGTCGATTGAGCAAGGTTTTGTTATAAGTAAGGGCCGTTGCTTCCACGGATTGAGGCAATGCATACATTTGTCCGTTGAACAGAGTCGCCCGGATGGCCCAGTCATACATGACCTGGTCCAGGTTATACTGTTTGCGATAGTTTTCAAGGTTCAAGATCTGATTGCGGGTCGCGTAGTATGGCACATCAAAACTGTCCATGTAGAACATGTCTGGCCCCGCACCAGCTTCGATCTGGATTCGGACCGATGTCTGCCAGTCTGGGTAGGTCCGGAAGTTGACCTTCACTTCAGGGTGTTTGGTGGTAAATGGTTCAAAAATGTATTTGAACCAAACCTGCTGCTGGCTATCCTTGATATACTGCCAGGCGACATTGATCTCGACTGGCTTTTCAGATGCCTGACTTATCCCACTCGCAGGTGTTATGCTGGAATCGGAAGGAGCGACCTGACTGGACTGGCAACCTGCCAGCAAGACACCAGTCATCCATAAGACGATGATCGACCTGACTAGCTTACAACCCTTTTTGGTCATGTACACTCCAATTTCAACCTTGTGACAGATAGATGTTAAGATTTTATGAACCTTAAGTAAATCAATTATCATCAGGTTTTTCACTTATAATTTATTACGATCACAGGAGAATGATAAAATTATATAAAATATAGGCATACTATCCAAAATGAACAGGCGGTTTTACGCCTGTTCTATTCATTCTGGACAGTGAGTGTCAGCCGTGTTATAAGGAAAGTGCTTGCCAATTCATGCAAAGGTAAGTGGATGAAGAAGCGTATAACGGGATTTTAATTGAAATTGAAACTGACGCTAAGCTTGAAAAACTACATGGTTCTGTTCATCTCCAGTGTTGTTGTTTTGATGACACTGGCTTTGCTGGTCGTTCCGAAAAATCTCTATGAATCCATCTACGCCGACCAGGCAGAGAATTATTCACAGGATATTGCCGTGCAGACCAGCACGGGAATTGCCTATGCCTTGCGCGATTTTGATGCCAAAATTGACCAGCTGATTGAAGAACCTGCTTTTCAGCTGCTTGTCGAATCTGATGCGCCTGATTCAGTCTTGAATTTTGGCTTCAGTCAATTGATGTCTGACTACTTGTCTCCCCGCTCACTGGACCAGTATTATGTCCAGAACATCGACCTCTATGTCAAATCATCTGGTGCAGTCTACTCCTATGGCAGCAAGCCGACTCGTCTGAGCCAGCCTTTCCAGAGTGATTACATGAAGCAAGCGTTGGTCTATCCCATGGAGCTGAATTGGATCGGCTACAATTCGACAGTGGACAGTATTGATATTTCCCGCCTGATTTATAATCCTGCAACCTACGAAACAGAAGCCCTGCTTGTCATCCGCATGTCTGTTGATTTCCTGCTCGACAAGTTCAATGCATTCAATACCATCAGCATCGACAAAATGTTCATTGCCGATGATCAGGCACGGGTAATGGGTGCCAACGATAAAAGAGCCCTCGGGACGACAGCAGAGTATGCTGACCTGATCAAAAACAAGCAGTCCGGTACCATCAGCAACTCCAGCCAGCTGATCATATTCAGCCGCCTGGAAGATGTTGCAGCTTCTTTCCCTTATGAGAAATGGACCACCATTGTCCTGATAGACAAGGACATCCTGTTTGCCAACCTGAACCAACTGGCCGGCTTTCTCTATGCCTTTGCTGTCGTGATCGCGGCCATGGGAATCATTCTTGCGGTCATGATCGCGCAGCGGGTCAGCAGACCGATCGGCAGTCTGGTCAGGGCCATGAACCAGGCGCAGCAAGGCCATCTGTCGACGAGCCTCGAAACACACTCATCGATCCGGGAGGTCAGTCTGTTCAATCACGGATTCAACGAGATGACGGCAAAGCTGAACAATCTGATCAACACTGTCTATAGAATTCGCCTCGCTGAAAAGGAGGCCCAGCTGCGCAATCTCCTGGCCAAGATTAACCCGCATTTTTTATTCAACACCCTTCAGATGATCAGCTGGAAAGCCCACGAATATGAAGCAGACCAGGTCTGTGACATGATCCATAGTCTGAGTTACATGCTCGAGACAGAACTTTATGCCGATGGCGACCAGACGTTTACATTGGCTGAGGAACTACAGTATATTGAACACTATGTCAAAATCATTCGTTCAAAATACGTCGACAAGATCGCGGTTCAGATCCATGTTCCAGGGGAGCTTTTCAGCTATCAGATTCCCAAGCTCGTCATCCAGCCTATCCTGGAAAATGCCATCACACATGGTCTGGCACCTAAGACTTCGTCTGGCCAAGTCTCCCTTGAAGTGTTCCGGGACAATGAAGACATGGTCATCCAAGTCGTGGATGACGGGGTTGGCATGCGCAGCAATGTGCTGAAAGAAGCATTGAATCTGGATGCTGTGGACAATGAAACGGAATCCACGGGACGGCATGGTATCGCATTGGCGAACATTCAGCAGCGCATCCACTTGCTGTATGGGGATGGGTATGGTTTGACGATCGCAAGCAATCTAACCAGGGGGACCTGCGTCACGCTACGCATCCCCTTGCTGAAAACTGAGGGAAAGGACAACCATGATCAAGATACTCATCGTTGAAGACGAGGCTGGTATCCGAAATAGCCTGGCCAAAGCTTTCCCGTGGCATGAGATGGGCTGCGAATTGATCGATGTAGCTGATTCAGGCATCAGTGCCCTGGCCATGTGCATGAAAAACCAGCCGGACATCATCATATCGGATATCGTCATGCCTGGCGTAGATGGTTTGACTTTTCTCCGCTATGTGCGCGAACAATACCCGGAAACCCAGTTCATCATTTTGACTGGACATCGCAATTTCGATTACGCCAGAGACGCAATCAATCTGGGTGCGTCCTGTTTTCTGACCAAACCGGTTGTCTATTCGGAATTATTGGATGCGATCAACAAGCTGATTGATAAAATCTATAGCCAGCAGGAAAACAAGCGCATCCTCAACCAGCGTGAGCAAGTTTTGCGCTATCTACTGACTGGCAAGATCTACAAATCCTCGGAGATTGTGCCAGAGGTCAAGAATTTCCTTGACAGTCTCCATCGGTTCCAGGTCGTTGTCTTTCGCTTTGACTACGAAATGGGTGACCTGGTCCGGCAGCAAAACTTGCAGACCTATCTTGAAACGTTGATTACGGGTCAAGCGGTCACCCTGACACGGGTCGATGACCAGAACCTGGCCATGGTCGTGAAAAGTGATACCCAACACGCGGACAGTGACTCATTGCGCCAGTTCCTCAATCAGATCCTGGTCCGGGTCACAGACACTTTCCGGGCAACCCTTTCCCTGGGGGTCAGCCTCGTTCATGACCGTCTCGACCAGCTCCACGAAGCTTACATCGAAAGCCTGCGGGCGCTTGGCCGCAAATTCTTTTCCGGTAATGGCAGCATCAATTTCTTCATTTCGGATGCAACCGACAGCCACGAAAAGAGCCATCAAGATTACAAGACCATCAATCATATCTGCGATCAGGTTGTAGAATGGTTGGACAGGCCTGACAATAGTACGTTGAGCAGGGACTGCAACCAGTTGTTCAATGAGACCATAGAAAAACTGGGGGATGAGATCGACCTGATCAAAAGTGTAACCATCACGTCGATCATTCTCATCATCAAACGCGTTCTCAAAGATGACATGCGACAGATCAGCCTCTTGTTTGACAAGTATGCCAGCTTCCGGAAAATTGTCAGCTGTGAATCCATGGGTGAACTGAATGACGTTTTCAATGGCCTGATCATGGACCTCGCTGATTACCGTTCCATCAAATCGTTGAGCCGACAAACCTTGATGAACCGGATTTTGAGTTACATCCAAAGCAACTACCACAACGGAATCACACTCAATGACATAGCCAAGCAAGTATATTTGTCACCCACCTACCTGAGCTCGATCATCTCAAATGAAACTGGCAAAGGGTTTTCCGATCTGCTCAATGAAGTCCGGATCCAGAAAGCGACTGAACTGCTTTCGGACTCTAAGAAGAAGATAACGGAAATCGCCTATGCCGTGGGTTACAATGAGCCACAATATTTTACGATGACTTTTAAAAAATATATGGACATGACACCACGCGATTACCGGGAGATGTTGCTGAAATGAACGGAGTCATTTCATGATCAACCATCTGAACGTCCAGAATTTTTCTGCTTACGGGGTCGTTTTGCACGAGAACCCAGAACGCTCTGTGCAACCGGATTCCGCCTGGCAATTGCTGGAAGATCTGGAAGTTGGCGAAGATCTATCCCATCTATACCGTTTAACCTCGGGCGAGCTCCTGATTGAGTTGAGAGACGGGGTCGCCTTGCTTAGTGTCTCTTTTCAGTCTGATTTGACGGATTTGAAGACGTTTCTGCTCGACAAGAAAGTCGTTCTGAACCATCCGCTCAACTTTTGCATCCAGGCTCTCAATGACCGGTGCCATGTGATGCTGTGGGTCAAACCAGGGGAGAGCCACTGTTCCCGGCTGATCGCCGAAGACCTGGACAGCGAACTGCTGCACAAGCCTCTGCAAGTATTGCCACGCTTCAACATTCTGTGCATCTATACGTTGTTCTACCAGGAAAAGGACCGGGGGTTTCGTTTCAATGGGGAACGTCACCCGTTCTGGGAGTTGACGTATGTCGACAAAGCCTCTCTCGTCACTGAAGTGGATGGAAAACGGTTTAAATTGCAGCAAGGTGACGCGATCTTCTATAGTCCGGGCCAATTTCATTGCCAGTATTCGGACGCAGAGGTTGCGGCCAATTTTATCACTGTCACGTTTGGCATGGCGATGCAAGACGAATCCTTGATCACCAATCAGGTTTTCCACCTGAAGCGCGAACAAGTCGACATCCTCAACCGCATCCTCCGTGAGAAAGACAATCCATCTTATTTCACGGATGATTTGATTTTGTGCTACCTGAAAGAACTGGTGATCACCCTGGTCCGGTCCAACCTCCAGGTTAGTCCTGTCCAGACCTTGGAGAATCATCTGAGAATCAATGTCGAAAAGGACATGATTAGCCGAGCCATGTCCTACATTCATTTGAATCTGAACAATAAAATCTCCATTGCCGAGATTGCTGCGGAAGTTCATGTCAGTCCATCGTATGTGTCAGCCGTGTTTAAAAGGCGGCAAGGCATGACGCTGGTCGAATACATCACCCATGTCAAGCTGGAAAAAAGCAAGGACATGATTCGCGAGGGGAATCTGAACTTGACCGAAATAGCCAAAGCACTCGGCTTCAATTCCGTCCACTACTATTCCAGATTATTTAAAACCAAGTATTCGATCTCTCCATCGGAATATTCGCGAGCCATTCGCTGAAGATCCAGCCAACAGGACCAACTGGAGCATCGTCCGCCAAATTCAGGCAGCCCGTCAAATCCAATAGGATTCTGCAAACATTATTGTTAATTCTGCAAATACACCCTGAAGCCCCGTCCGTATAATTTGAACAAATGATTGTTTAAATTACCGAGGGGTTTTATACATGGAAACTAAAACACCTGCCCTTGTTGTCATGGCTGCCGGACTCGGCAGCCGTTTTGGTAGCTTGAAGCAGATCGAGTCCGTCACCTTGCAGCACGAGAGGATCATTGATTTTTCCATCTACGATGCGATCCGGGCCGGATTCAAGCGTGTCATATTCATTATTTCACCAGACATGGAACCAGCTTTCCGGCAGGTAATCGGTGACTGTCTGGCCAAGTCTATCGAAGTCGAATATGCACACCAGCGCCTGGATGATGTACCGGCTGGCTGTGTGGTTCCCCAGGACCGCAGCAAACCTTACGGCACCGGACATGCAATCCTGGCGGCCCGCCATTTGATCCATGAACCTTTTGCGGTGATCAATGCTGACGATTACTACGGACCGCAGGCGTTTGTGTTCATCTACACGCATTTGAGTGCATTGGGCCGTGGCGAAACCACGGACGATGTCATGGTATCCTATTTGCTCGGCAATACTGTTTCCGAGCATGGTTCTGTTTCCAGGGGTGTGTGCCAGATCGATAAGAACGGCCATCTGGCCAGTGTGGTCGAAAGAAGCAAAATCGCCCGGCAAGGGGCCGATCTGGCCTATTTTGACGATAAGGCGCAGACCTGGGAAAAAATAGCAGCCGACACGAAGGTATCGATGAACGCCTGGGGCTTCGCACCTGAGTTCCTTAAGGTTCTGGCAGCTGAATTTGCGGCCTTTTGGGAAGGGCAGATGAAAGCAGATCCCCTGAAGGCTGAATTTTTCCTCAATGCTGTTGTCAACCAGGGCATCCAATCCGGCAGCAGCCGTGTCAAGGTCCTGTCGACCCCCGATCTGTGGCATGGCATGACCTACCCTGAAGATAAGGCTCTGATAGCAGAAGCCATGCAGGCAATGAAGGACAAGGGACTCTACCCTGAAAAATTGTGGCCGGCGTGTGCCCAGGAAGAGGTTTCCTGATATGGGCTTGAGTGATTCCGCCCTGTTGCATGTGGTCATGCAATTCAACTTCGCAGGGCAGTTCCTGTCAGCCCTCCCCTACGGTCACGGGCACATCAATGACACCTACGAAGCTCGTTTCCTGTTGCCCGGAGGCCAGATCAAACGGTATATCCTGCAAAGCATCAATACCCGCGTGTTTCGCGACCCAGTCGCCCTGATGGAAAATATCGAGCAAGTCACCAGCCACTTGCGGCGCGCCATTGATGCGGCTGGTGGTGACGCTGACAGGGAGACTCTGACGCTGATCCGGACCCGGGAGGATAAAGCCTGGTATTTGGCAGAGGATGGGGGATTCTGGCGCGCCTACCTGTTTATTGAAGGTGCAGTCAGTCTGGAACAGGCAGATAATAATGACCAGTTTTTCCAGGCTGCTCTGGCTTTTGGCCGCTTCCACCAATTGCTGCAGGGTTTTCCGGCAGAGGTCCTGCATGAAACAATTGCGGATTTCCATAACACACCGAAAAGGTTCCAGGATCTGCTGACAGCTGCCAGGCAGGACCGGGCTGGGAGGGCCAGTCAAGTCCAAAGTGAACTGGCATTTGTCAAAGCACACGAATCTGAACTGTCCTTGCTGGTTGAGGCCTGGAAGAACGGTGATTTACCGCTTCGTGTGACGCATAACGACACGAAGCTCAACAATGTGATGCTGGACAGTGAAACGGGCGAAGGTATCTGTGTCATTGATCTGGATACCGTGATGCCCGGCCTGGCATTGTACGATTATGGCGATGCGATCCGCTATGGAGCATCAACCGCGGCAGAAGATGAAAGCGACATGGAAAAGGTCTGGTTTGATCTCGACAAGGCCGAAGCTTTTACCAGGGGATTTTTTGAAAAAGCTGGAACCATCCTGACCCCAAGGGAGATTGAATTGGCGCCTTGGGGTGCTAAAATCATGACTCTGGAATGTGGCATGCGGTTTTTGACCGATTATCTGAATCAGGACCAGTACTTTAAAATCCAGTATCCAGATCACAACCTGGTCCGGGCCCGGACTCAGTTCAAATTAGTCGCTGACATGGAATGCAAATGGAACCAGTACGCACAGCGGTGTCAGATGCTGCGCTGCTGAAGGAGACGTTGAATGAACTCGATGAGTGCCAAGGTGATTAAAACAGACAAAGCGCCAAAAATGAGCCTGAATAAGGGGCCATTAAGCCAGTACGTCAAATACAGGAGCTTTTTTCTCATGCTGATTCCTGTCTTTGCCTATTTTGGCTTGTTTCACTATGGACCGATGTATGGCATCGTCATTGCTTTCAAGGATTTCTATCCACTGAAAGGGATTATGGGCTCTCCTTGGGCAGGCCTGGAGCACTTCCAGGAAATATTCGACAGCCTGTTTTTCAAAGCAGTCCTGAAAAACACCCTGATCATCAGTTTCTCCAAGCTGATTTTTGGATTTCCTGCGCCCATCCTGCTGGCCATCCTGCTCAATGAGGTGCGCAACCTGAGATACAAGAAGCTGGTGCAGTCGGTTACGTATTTGCCCCATTTCATTTCCTGGGTTGTTCTGGCGGGCATGGTGATCGAGCTCTTTTCGCCCTCGCGCGGACCAATCAACATCGTCCTGCAGAATTTGAACCTGGAACCCATCTTCTTCATAGCTGAGCCAGACTGGTTCCGGAAAATTGTCGTCGGATCTGGCATCTGGCGCGAACTGGGCTGGTCTTCCATCATTTACCTGGCCGCGATCACCGGCATCGATCCTGAGCTCTATGATGTTGCGGAACTCGATGGCGCGGGGCGGTTTCGCAAGATCATCAACATTACCCTGCCTTGCATGGCGCCAGTCATCATCATCATGTTCATCTTTGCGACCGGCAGCATCATCAACGATGATTTTGACCAGACCTTCAATTTGCTGAACTCAAAAGTCATGGATGTCGGTGACGTGCTGTCCACCTACACGTTCCGGGAAGGCTTGCAGCGCATGAATTACAGCTATGCAACCGCAGTGGGTCTCTTCAAAAATATCGTCGCCTTTTCCCTCGTCATGCTGACGAATGCGATCGCCAAAAGAACAAGCGATTATTCGATTCTGTAAAGGAAAAACCATGGTAGGAAAACGTAAAAAGACTGACCTCATGATCGACGGGCTGATCTACTTGCTGCTGGGTCTATTGTCCCTGATCACCCTGCTGCCCTTTCTCCAGGTGATCACGATATCATTCAGTCCGTCTTCGGAAGTGCTCAAATACGGCTTCAAACTGTTCCCGACCAAGATCGATTTATCAGGATACATCCGGGTCTTCCAGAATGGCCTGATCTGGAATTCCTATCTGAATACGATCATCCGGACGCTGGCCGGAACCTCCCTGTCTGTTTTACTGACGGTCCTGGGGGCTTACCCTTTGTCAAAAAAATACCTGCCCAACCGGAAACTCAGGACGGGGCTCATCGTCTTCACCATGTATTTCAGTGGCGGCCTGATACCTTTGTACATCCTGGTTAACAACCTGGGACTGAGGGATACCCTCGGGGCGTTGATCCTGCCCGGCGCCATCTGTGCTTTCACCCTCATCGTCGCCAGGAATTTTTTCATGACCATACCCGAATCGCTCGAGGAGTCCGCACGGATTGACGGCGCGAACGACATCTACATCTTGTTCAAGATCATTATCCCGCTCTCCCTGCCCATTCTGGCGACGATTTCACTCTGGTATGGCGTCAACCACTGGAACAGCTGGTTTGACAACATGCTCTACATGAAAACCCAGGAAAAATTCGTCCTGCAATACGTGCTCCGAATGATCCTGATGGAAGGGACAGCGTTTACGTCGGGCGTGGAAGTCACCAGTTTTGTCAACTCGGATACCATGAAAATGGCCACCCTGGTGGTTTCTACGGTGCCGATCATCATGGTCTATCCGTTCTTGCAGAAATATTTCGTCAAAGGTCTCTTGATTGGTTCGGTCAAAGGTTAACAAGACACACTGTTTAATTCCCAGGGGATCATTGGCAGCACCAGCTGCCTGAAAGATCATAAAAAAATGGAGGAAGAATTATGGCTAACAAGTTATCCCGAAGCATCGCCACATTGCTGACAGTGACTCTGCTGGCAGTGTCGCTGGCTGGCTGTGCAGGCACAACTGCGACAACCACCCCTGCAGCAGCATCTACCACAGCTGCGCAAGGTGCAGCCACTGAAGCAGCCAGCAGTGAACCCATCACCATCGACTGGCTGGCTTACCAGACCTCTGGCCAGCCGAATCCCGATTCTGCGATCGTGAAGGCTGTCGAAGAAAAATTCAACGTGAAGTTCAACTTCTGGTTCATCGATAACCAGAGCTGGGATGATGCGCTGAATGTCAAATTGGCCGCTGGTGAAATGCCAGATGTCATGCGGGTCAACAACCTGGGCAATCTCGGCAAATATGTTGACATGGGCATCGTCGGCGAACTGCCGGAAAGCACCATCCGGGAATTGGCGCCGAACTACGCCAAAACAGTGGATGCTTATGACCAGAACAACATGATCTGGAATGCCACCAAATACAATGGCAAGAACTATGGCTTCTCCATGGTCGCCATTGACGGTACGTATCCAACTGTCCTGATGTGGAGAACGGACTGGCTGAAAAATGTCGGCATCGAAAAAATTCCTTCCACACTGGAAGAATTTGAAACCGCCATGTACAAGTTCAGGAATGAAGACCCGGACAAGAATGGCAAGAAAGATACTTATGGCATGTCCACCACGACCATCCAGGCCGTCTTTGGCGCCCATGGCATCCTGGAATCAGGCAAAGCCATCACAAGCGAAGCAGAGCAGATGGCGACCTCGATCAAGGATGGAAAAGTTGTCTTCAATGCCACCCAGCCCGAAGCCAAGCTGGCTCTGGCCAAGCTGGCCCAGTACTACAAAGATGGCATCATTGACCCTGAGTTTGTCACAGGTGAAAACACCGGTGGCTACTGGGCTCTGTCACATTCCTTCATGAACAACCGGGTTGGTGTGACCGGACAAGTTGCCTTCTACCATTATTCACCGCCGAATACAGCTGAAGGTGAAGCCGGTGGACCTTGCTACAAGGAATCCATCAGCGTGAATCCCGACATGAAGTTTGAGCCTGCTGTGGCTTTCGCCGGCCCGAATGGACAGTCCGGCACGGAAAGCGGTGGCGGCCTGGGTGAGAAATTTGTCATCACGACCAAGGGAATGGAAGATCCGAACAAGGTCAAAGCCATCATGAGCATGGTCGATGCCTTGTTTACGGATGAAGAATATTCCAAATTGGTTTCCTGGGGTATCGAAGGCGAAAACTACTCCATCGTCGACAATAATCTGCAAAGAGCATCCGCCACTGCCGCTGAATTGCGCGAAAAGGGCATCACCGTCTTCTTCTTTGGTTCCGGCAGCGCAGACCTGTACAAGAAGTACATGCCTTCCCGTTATGAGTACGCCGAAACCTATGCCAAGGGCCCCGGTTATGTCCGTCCCATCGTTCCGGCGACCGAAACCTACTCCAAGAATGCGGAAACTCTGAAGAAAATCTATCAGAAAGCCTTCATTGAGATCATCACGGGTGATCAGCCGGTTGACTATTTTGATACATTCGTCAAAACTTTCAACGACAATGGCGGCACTGAAACAGAAGCAGCCATGACAGAAGCTTACAACAAAATGCTGGGGAAATGATTTGATCATTATGACCGTTGCATCGCCTGTTCTAGCTTGAAACCTCATGGAATCGGCATGTGTGCGGGTCAAAAGCCTGCACACATGCCGTTCTTTTTTCTTCAACCAGATCCAATAATAAGGGGCATCCAAAGAAATGGACGTGGAAAACATGCAAACTGGACGTGAATCAGCCGTGATCCGGGTCGTGATCGTCGGCGCCGGGCACAGGAGTCTGCTCTATGCATCCTACGCACTGGAAAATCCTGACAAGATGAAAGTGGTTGGGGTCGTTGATCCTAACGAAATCAGACGCAAGCACGTGGCGGAAAGATTCGATCTTCCGGAACAGGCTTGCTTTTGTTCCGTCGAAGAGCTGGTCCGGGGGCCGAAAATTGCCGATGCAGTCATCAATGGCACCATGGATAAAGTCCACATCCCCACCAGCCTGCCCTTGCTGCAGGCGGGCTATGACATTCTTCTGGAAAAACCGATTGGTGTCGCCAAAGCAGAGGTTCTGGGATTGCTCGCAACAGCCCGGCAGTACGGCCGCAAAGTCCTGATCTGCCATGTCCTCAGGTATGCCCCCTTTTATGTTGAAATCAAGAAACAGCTGCTGTCTGGTGCGATTGGAGATATCCTGACCCTAAACACTGAAGAAAATGTCAGCTACCATCACATGGCTGTATCCTTTGTCCGGGGTAAATGGAGTCGCCTGGAAAGCGGCGGATCATCCTTCCTGATGGCCAAATCCTGCCATGACCTGGATCTGATCACCTGGCTGAAAAGCGGCGTCCGCCCAGTCAAGGTGAGTTCTTTTGGCCAGCGGTCATTTTTCCGGCCGGACAGGGCTCCATCGGGGTCGGGCCTGCGCTGCCTGGTGGATTGCACCATTGAAAAGGATTGCCCCTATTCGGCCTATAAAAACTACATCGAACAGGACTTGTGGCGTTTCTATGCCTGGGAAGGAATCGAGCACATTTCCCTGAATCCAACAGTCGAACAAAAGATCGAATCTCAGAAAACGGACAATCCCCATGGCCGTTGCGTCTGGAACTGCGATAACACGGTGGCTGATCATCAGATGGTCATGGTGGAATTTGAGGATGGCAGTACCGCCGTCCATCACCTGAACAGTGCTGCCGCCAAAGGCTGCCGCACAATCCATGTCATTGGTTCCAAAGGTGAACTGGTCGGGAACATGGAAGATGGGACCATTGAGATCCGGACTCCTGATGCCAGAAAAGACCACATTTATGCCAGTGAAATCATTCAGATCGACGTTATGGGAGACATGCACGGCGGCGGAGACTTGCGCCTGGTCGATGATTTTGTCAAAGTCCTGCAAGGTCAGGCGCCCTCGATTTCGTCGACGACGATCGAAGATTCCATTTATGGCCATTTGATCGGATTTTCGGCGGATGAATCCGTTCGGAGTGAAAAAGTCCTGGCGCTGGAGATGATCTAGAGCCTTGTTTCAACCCACGTAAATAAAACCGGATTTTTACTGGGATAACGTCCTGGAAAGAATCCGGTTTTGCATTTTCCAGTACACGGGCAAAAAGCCCCAGAGCGTATAAGCCGCAAGGTCAGTAACCAAACCGGTCGTGTTTTCACGTTTCAATGGCTTACTTAACAGATCAATCTTGTATCACTTTCCCATTCTCAACCGCCGCCTGCTCGGCCTTCTTCCGGTAGATCATCCGCTGGATGATTTCCTCAAAGTAGATGAAAAACACGGTTCTAGATTTCTCGTAGGGCAGCAATCCTGCTGGCTGGGGAAAGCGGCTGAGCCAGAAGACACGGTCGCACTGGCTGAATAGCTCGGTGTTGTATTCCTCGACGATCATGACCACTTCGCAGCCACGTTTTTTGGACTCGGCGTAGACGTTGGCGAAGGAA
>SABL01000343.1 GCA_009928985.1 Clostridia bacterium | reverse complement strand
GGCGTATACATAGCGCAGGGTGCCGTTCATTCGAACACCGGTGATCCGATTATCACTGTCATAGTCATACGAGACTTCCTGGCCATTGCCATAGACGTCCTTTAGGACTTTGCCGGTGTAGCGGCCACCCGACTGCTCATAGGTAGTGCTCAGCAGACTCTGGCTGCCCACTTTCGTGGCAGTGCGCCAGCCCAGTGGATTGTACTCGAAGCTATAACTGACATTGCCACCGGCTGCCGTGTGGGTGATCCCGGACAGCAGGCTATTGTTTAGGTAACTGTAGGTGTTCTGGTAGGTGACACCATCGTTGACGGCACTGACCCCGGTCAGCAAGTCCGTATTGGCATCGTAGGTGTAGTTGGTCACCTGGTTGTTCGGCAGCGTCGTGCTGGAGAGCGTGCCCTTGGTGGTGTTGTAGCTATAGCTGGTGACGTTGTCGAACGGATCGGTCATGCCGGTCAGGTAGTTGCCATTGCTGGAATAACTCGCCTGATTGCGGATATAGGTCGTGTCATTGCCTTCCTTGACGCTGGTCGCATTGCCATAGCTGTCATAGGTCATGGCAAAACCGATGCCGCTAGCCGATGTGGCCGTCAGCGGATTGTGCTTGCTGTCATAGGTGTAGGTATAGCCTTGGCCATTGGGTAACGTCAATGACGTCAGGTTATTACTGGTGTAGCTGGCCGAAGTCGACGTGCCATCACTGGATTTCTGTTGGGTGATATTACCATTGCTGTCGTAGGAATAATCGCTGCCGAAGGCTTCCTTGAACAGCTGGATCGCATCAAACTCGGCGGTATTGGCATTGTAGCTATAATTCAGCCGGATCTTGATGCTGGTGTAGGCTGCCGAAGCTTTGGCGGCGCCACTGACATACTGCCAGTAACTGGAATCCTCGTTGAAGGACAATGTTTTCCATTCCTCGGAAGCACCGTTGATGAAGCCCAGTTCGATGGCGAATTTGGCTGACGAGCTGCCGGTTAAAGGCACACTGCGGCCCTTGCCCCATGCACCGAAGACATAGACATCGCCCGCATTGCCAGCCAGCGACAGGGTCTGCTCGACTGTCTTGACCGCACCCATATTGCCGGTCAGCTGCATCCGGTTCAGGCTCTGATTGGAGGGTTTTCCTGAACTGGCACTGTTGATGACGATATCCGAGCTGCCACAGGTTGCTGAGCGGGTCCAGTCCACTGGCAGACTGCTGCTGGTCTGATCAAAATCGCTATTAGCAATGATATTGTAGCGGTTGGCGACCTTGTCGGTTTCCAACTGTAGGCAATCAAACCAGGCAGTTCCGGTGGTACCATCCAAAATCGCCTGCAGTCTAACAGTGCCACTGTA
>SABL01000110.1 GCA_009928985.1 Clostridia bacterium | reverse complement strand
ATCAAGAATCGCCAGCCTTTGTCACGCATCCTGGTCGTCGCTCCGGTACAGCTGCCGGCGGACTACAATGCGCTCGTTGCCGACGAACTCAACGTCAAGAGGGTCGAGTACCTGAGCGACAATGCCGCCCTGCTCGACTACAGGTTCAAGCCTCAACTCAAGACCCTGGGCAAGCGCCTGGGCAAACTGGTGTCCCATGTCGGCGGTGTGCTGGCTGAATTGCCAGGCCAGGAAACCATGGCCCACCTGAAGGCCAATGGCCATATCATCATCCATGTCGACGGCCAGGAAATCCATCTGGCCGAAGAAGACCTGCTGATCGAAACGGTCCAGCCGGAAGGCCTGTCCACCGAGTCCGACCGAGATTTCACCGTTGCCCTCGACACCCGCCTGACCCCGGAACTGATCGAAGAAGGCTTTGTCCGCGAACTGATCAGCAAGATCCAGACCATGCGCAAGGACAGCGGTTTCGAAGTCTCCGACCGGATTGTGGTTCGCCACAGCGGCAACGAAGCCCTGGCCGGTGTCTTTGCCAGAAACCAGGCTTTTATCGCCGAAGAAGTCCTGGCCGACACGATCGAGATTGGCACAGCTGAGACTGCCAAATCCTGGGATATCAACGGCCAGAGAATCGACCTGTCTGTCACCAAGACCACCCGCTGAAACGCTCAACCCAGGGTATGATATAATGATCCAGGCTGGACGGCATTGTGTCGTTCAGCCTGATTTTGCCAAAAAGGAGGGCCATCATGCCCCTGTTTGCCCCATACGCATTTGCCCTGAACATGATCAATAACCTGGCCCGGTTTGATATCCAGGGGATCCTGGTCACCGTGCTGGTCTTGACCATATCGCTGTCTTTCCATGAAATGGCCCATGCCTGGGCTGCGCACAAGCTGGGCGACGACACAGCTGCCCTGCAGGGTCGCCTGACCATGAATCCCCTGGCCCATCTCGACCCGATCGGCACCTTGATGTTCATTTTTGCCGGTATTGGCTGGGCCAAGCCCGTCCCGGTCAATCCAGCCCGGTTTACCCGCAACATTTCGATCCAGCGCGGCACCATGCTGGTCAGCCTGGCCGGACCGACCGGTAACCTGATCCTGGCTGTCGCAGCTTCGATCCTGCATGCAGCAACAGTCCTGTTATCTGTAGCCATCGGCGGTAGCAGTGTTCTCAACTTACTGGAGAACTTGTTCCTGTACCTGTACATGGCCAATACGGTCCTGGCTGTTTTCAACCTCCTGCCCATTCCGCCGCTCGACGGATCGAAGATTTTCGGCGGCCTTTTGCCGACCAATCTCTATTACAAGTTTCTGAGCATGGAACGCACCATTGGCCTGGTTTTTCTGATGCTGGTCATTTTTGGCCGCGGCATCATCAGTTCGATCCTGTCTGTCGTCCGTATCCCCTTTGACCTGGTGATCTGGACGCCGGTCCACTGGCTGGCCCAGTGGCTGCTCCAGTTCATGGCCTGACATAAAAAAGAAACCACGGAAAGGAACCTTTCACACATGACCAGGAAAATCGTCCTCAGCGGTGCCCGACCCACCGGTGATGTCCATCTCGGCAACTATTTCGGAGCCCTGCACAACTGGGTCAAGCTCCAGGACCAGTACGAGTGCCATTTTTTCATTGCCGACTGGCACGCTCTGACGACGGGCTATGCCGACACCCATGGCCTGCACGAACACACGATCAGCCTGATTGCTGATTTCCTGGCTGTCGGCCTCGACCCGGAGAAATCCGTTCTCTTCTTGCAATCGGACGTGCCGGAACATGCGGAACTGTTCCTGCTGTTTGCCATGAATACCCCTCTGAGCTGGCTCGAGCGCTGTCCGACCTACAAGGACCAGATCAACCAGCTCAAGGAGAAAGACCTGACGACCTATGGTTTTCTCGGCTATCCCTGCCTGCAGGCCGCTGACATCCTGGCTTACAAGGCCGATTTTGTCCCGGTTGGTGAAGACCAGGTCCCGCACCTGGAACTGACGCGCGAAATAGCCCGCCGCTTCAATTACCTCTACCAGTCTCCGGTTTTCCCGGAACCAAAGCCGCTTTTAACCGAGGCCAAAGTCTTGCCGGGGACCGATGGGCGCAAGATGTCGAAGAGTTATGGCAATACCATCTCCTTTGCCGACGACCCGGAAACCGTGCGCCAGAAAGTCATGAACATGGTCACCGACCCGGCCCGCATCCGCAAGACTGACCCCGGCCATCCGGATATCTGCTCCGTCTTTGCTTTCCACAAAATTTTCTCCCCTGACGAGGTCGATTCGATCCGCAGCCAGTGTGAAGGCGGCCAGATCGGCTGTGTGGCCTGCAAAAAGCAGTGCGCCGCCAAGGTGGCCGAGTTCCACACCCCGATCCATGAAAAACGCACCGAACTGCTCAAGGATCCGGATCATCTGGTTGGGATCATCAAGGCTGGCTCAGCTAAAGCGCGTGCCATTGCTGCCCGGACCATGGCCGAAGCCAGGGCCGCCGTCCGCATCGGCCTGTGACGAAGACCGGTGATGGCAATCCCTGACAGAGCATCCATAGAGCTTGAAAACCAGATGGACAGGGAGGGGACAGACCTCAAACTGTCCCTGGAGCATTTCGAAGGTCCGCTGGATCTGCTGATCCACCTGATCGAGAAAAACCGGATCGATATTGCCAATATCCCGATCTCCCAGATCACAGACCAGTATCTGCAATACCTGGACCGGTGCCAGTCCCTCGATATGGAAGTTGCCAGCGAATTCCTGGTCATGGCGGCGACGCTGCTCCACATCAAGTCGCGTCTGTTGCTGCCCCAGAAAATCACGGGTCCTTCGGATACCGTGGAAGATCCGCGCGAAGAGCTGGTGATCAAATTGATGGCCTACCGGCGCTGCAAAACCCTGGCCAGCGACTTGCGTGAGCGCTACGCCACCTATTCCGCGTGCCTCTCCAAGCCACCCGAATCCCCAGGCAAGATTGGTATTTCCGCCTTGCTGGTGCCCGAGCGCCTCAACCGCGACCAGTTTTATCTTGCCTGCCAGCGCATTGCCCACCAGAACCAGAACCGGTTCAATGACCTTTCCAGCAAGATTACGACGCTCTTGCGCCGGGAAAAAGTCTCGCTCAAGGAGAAGATGCGCCTGATCCTGCACTGGGCGGTCGAGAAATCGCGCCTGTTTTTCAATGAACTGTTCCCGGCTGATACATCGAGCAGGGCTGAACGGGTCACCGGTTTCCTGGCTGTCCTGGAATTGCTCCGCCTGGGCCGGATTCACGCCCATCAGGACCGGCCCTTCGATGTCATCGCCATCGAAGCCCGTCCGGAACACGAGTGGAGTGAGGAAGCCGTTAAGGAAACAGCAGGAGGGAAGACCGATGGTCCCTGAAAGTCTAGACGAATCATTTGTCAAACCCATGGATGATCAACTTGTGCCCGCTGGCGAGTTGGCTGCGGAAACCCTGGAGGATTTTCTTTCAGAACCGGAAGATATTTTTTCACTGGATCCCCAGGATGCGCCGGCAGCCTTGGAAGCTTTGCTGTTCATGGCCGGAGATCCCATTCCGGTCGAAAAACTGGCGACCGTGACCGGACTCGAGAAAAGTGTGCTGATCCCGATCTTGGATAAAATGGCCGAATCCATGCTCCATGACCGGCGCCGCGGGATTTACCTGCGCCAGGCTGAAGGCAAATACCAGCTGGCCACCAAACCCGGCCAGCTCTCTGTCCTGGAGCGGCTCTACCAGCCGCGCCACCGGCCGCCCCTGTCCCAGCCAGCTTATGAAACCCTGGCGATCATCGCCTACAACCAGCCAGTCACCCGGGCCCAGGTCGAAGCCGTGCGCGGTGTCAACAGTGACAGCATCATCAGTCGACTGATCGAACGCAATTTTGTCTGTGAAGTCGGGACGCTCGATGCTCCCGGCCGACCGACCTTGTTTGCCACGACCGAACAGTTTCTCCTCGACTTTGGCCTCGGTTCGGTCGGCGAGCTGCCTCCCATGGAGATGATGATGTATGGGACCTTGCGCGACCTGGAGCGATCGTTGGAAGATGCATCCGGACATGCGGATGACAAGCAGGTGACCATCGACCAGCTGGTGGCCAGTTTCCTGCCGGAACCGCCCCCTTTGGAGCTCCCTTCCCTGGATGACAGCGGATCACAGGCTTCAGAATGACGGATTTCGGTTGCTAACTTGCAAACGATTACCTATAATTGGTAAAAACACACGAACAGGAAGGATACGCGCATGGATGGATCTGGCAGCAGCCTGATGAATCGGATCGAAACGAGCATCAGCACCATGAGCAAGGGACAACGGGCGATTGCCCAGTATATTCTCAATCATTATGATCAGGCGGCCTACCTGACTGCAGCCCGAATCGGCGACGAGGTCGGTGTCAGCGAGTCGACCGTCGTCCGTTTCGCCATGGAGCTGGGATTTGAGGGTTACCCTCACTTCCAGAAAGTCCTCCAGGAAGAACTCAAGGAAAAGCTCACATCCGTCCAGCGGTTGCGCGCCTCGGCCAAGCTGGCTGTCCATGAAGACATTCTGGGGGCCGTCTTGCATTCCGACATGGACAAGCTCAAACGAACCCTGGAACGGATAGACCGCAAGTCCTTTGACAAGGCTGTCGATTTGATCCTCGGTGCCCGGCGCATCTATATCCTGGGTGTGCGCAGCTCGGCCCCCCTGGCTTCTTTTCTCGGTTTTTACTTCAACTTGATTTTCGACAACATCCGCCTGGTCCACACCACCAGTGTCAGTGAAATGTTCGAACAGATCCTGTCTGTCGGGGAAGGCGATGTTGTGATTGGCATCAGCTTCCCGCGCTATTCCAAACGGACGATCAAAGCGATGAAATTTGCCCGTTCGACTGGGGCCACTGTGATTGCCCTGACTGACAAGGGGAATACCCCGATTGCTGACAATGCCGATGTTTGCCTGATGGCACCCAGTGATATGATGTCGTTCGTCGACTCACTTGTCGCCCCATTAAGTGTCATCAATGCCCTCATTGCTGCCATTGGCTACCGCCGCCAGGACCATGTCGCCCAGACCCTGGAAAAACTGGAACGGATCTGGGATGAATACGATGTCTATGACAAGGGTGACAGCGACCGGATCAGGGAGGATTGACCATGGCCTACGCAATTGCCCTCGATGGTCCGGCTGGTGCCGGCAAAAGCACCATCGCCCGCCGTGTCGCAGAGAACTTAGGCATCTTGTATCTCGATACAGGGGCCATGTACCGGGCCATCGGCATCAAAGCAGTGGCCCAGGGTTTGTCGCTCAAGGACGAAGCTGCAGTCGGCACCATGCTCGAATCGACTGACTTGGACATCCGTTTTGTGGCCGGCGCCCAGGAGGTCTGGCTCGATGGTGTCAATGTCAGTGATGCTATCCGCACACCAGAGGCGTCGCGGGCCGCTTCAGATGTCAGCACCCTGCCAGTTGTCCGCCGTGCCATGGTGGATCTGCAGCGCAAGATCGCCAGCCGCCAGAGCCTGGTCATGGATGGCCGTGACATTGGCACCCATGTCCTGCCGGATGCCCGCCACAAATTTTTCCTGACCGCCAGTGTCGAGGAACGTGCCCATCGCCGGCTTCTGGACCTGCAAAACCGCGGCAACCAGTCTGCCACGCTGGAAGAAGTCCGGGCGGACATCGAATATCGCGATCGCCAGGATTCCGAACGTACCTTTGCCCCGCTGCGCCAGGCAGAGGACGCGGTCCTGGTCGATACCACCGACTTGAACATCGAAGAAGTGGTCCAGACGATTCTGGGCCTGATCGCTGCCAAGCAGAACCAGTCCGAAGGATGAGAGACCATGTTGAATCCCGCGAAGGATCGCACCAATCCTAATAAAGACCTGCACAATTTATTGCATGGGCATCGACTTGTCCGTTTCCTGGCCAAGAACATTTCCGGCCTCCTGGTGAACCTTTTGTTCCGGATCCAATACGAAGGCCGGGAACACATTCCGGACCAGGGCCCTATGCTGTTGGTATCTAACCACACAAGCTTGCTGGATATCCCTGCGATTCATTTCCGTGTCAAGCTCTGGCTGTATTGGGTATCCAAGAAAGAACTGTTCAAATTCCCAGTCATCGGCAGCTTTTTCAAAGCCATGGGCTGCATCCCGGTGGACCGGCACAAAGTCGACCTGCATGCCGCCCGCGGCATCTTCGGGGCTTTGGAGGCTGGCCAGGTGGTGGCGATTTTTCCGCAGGCGACCCGGGTCGAACCAGAAAGAGTCCTTGAGCATCTGCCCCGGACAGGGGTGGCCCATTTTGCGATCAAGACAGGCGCTCCGATTGTGCCTGTTCTGGTCGATGGCGCTTTTCGAATGGGCCATCGGACTCGAATTGTCTTCGGTCCTGCTTTCAAGCTCGATGCCAATCCCCGCCAGCGCTACAATCATGCCGAGCTGATGACGTTTACGATCGAGATCATGCAGAAAATCTATGCCCTGAAGGGATTTGACTATCACTTGAGCGATCAGGCTTTGCTGTCTGACCAGCTGGTCCGTCTGCCTGATGGCACCTTGGCCATGCAGACCGCTGCTGAACAAGATGCTTTGAAGCTGCTCCAGAAGCTCGGCCAGTAAGTAAAGGATGCACTGTGGAAATTGAACTTGCCAAGTCAGCCGGCTTTTGTTTCGGTGTCAAAAAGGCCGTGGATTCGGCTTATCGTCTGGCCCAGGAGCCATTGGACCCGCAAAGGCCCGTCTACATGCTGGGTGAATTGATCCACAACAAAACGGTGACCGGCGAATTGGCCGGTCTGGGTCTGCTCTCAGCTGAAACGGTCGATGACATCCCGGCAGGCGCCCGGGTTCTGATCCGGGCCCATGGTGTGCCACCCCAGACGATCGAAACGCTCAAGGCGAAACAGTGTGAAGTCATTGACAGCACCTGCCCCTATGTCCAGAAAATCCACCGTCTGGCCAAGGCAGCCTGCCAGGAGAACCGCCAGGTTTTGATCGCTGGCAATCCCGGTCATCCGGAAGTGATCGGCATCATGGGTGAATGCTGCCCGCCGGCGGTCCTCTTGCACAACCAGGAGGATGCCGTCGCACTGGCGTCTGATGACAGGTCTTATACTTTGGTGG
>SABL01000342.1 GCA_009928985.1 Clostridia bacterium | reverse complement strand
CGGGGCGATCTACCTGATTGTCCGTAAAGTCATCAACATCTGGATCCCTTTGACTTACATCGGCACCGTGGCTGTCATCACAGCCCTGGCCGGCCAGGACCCACTCTACCATGTCTTGTCAGCTGGTCTGATCATCGGTGCCTTCTTCATGGCCACCGATTATGTCACAGCCCCTGTTACCCGCAACGGTCAGATCATCTTCGCCCTCGGCTGTGGCATCATCACAGCCCTGATCCGTCTTTTTGGTTCCATGACTGAAGGTGTATCGTTTGCCATCCTCCTGATGAACCTGTTGACACCGCATATTGAAAAATGGACCCGTCCAGTCCCGTTCGGAGGTCGCAAGTATGTCAAAGGATAAAGGATTCATACCTGCCCTGATCCTCACCCTGATTGTCCTGATTACCACAGGGCTTCTGGCCCTGACCAGCTCCCTGACCCAGGCAGCTCGTGACACCCAGGCGATCGCCCTGGCCAACGCCAATCGCCAGGCGGTCTGCCCGGATGCCTCGACCTTTGATCCTATTGACCTGGCATCCTATGCTACTGACCACCCCGGTATCAGCGAGGCCTATGCGGTCCGGGATGCAAATGGCGGATTGATTGCCTTTTTGTACCGCAGCGCCTTCCGCGGTTATGCCGGTGAGGTTCCGGTCCTGGTCGCCATTGACCTGAATAACACGGTCATCCGCGTCCTGCCTCTGGAAAATGATGAAACGCCTGGTCTCGGCAAGAAAATAGCCGATGATTCTTTCATCCGCCAATACGATAACCTGGATGCAACGTTGATTTACACAGTTAAACCAAATGAAACCGACAAAGTCCTTTTGGACTCCATTGCCGGTGCAACGATTTCTTCAAATGCGGTGACTCGAGCCGTCAACCAAGTGACAGCCCTGCATCCGGTCATCGCTGCGGAGGTGAAGTAATGGCTCCCAAGAAACGTTCCCTGACCTATGAATTTTCCAAAGGCCTGGTCCGCGAAAATCCGGTCCTGCGCCTGCTCCTGGGCACTTGCCCAACGCTGGCGGTCACCACGTCGACCAAGAATGGCATCGGCATGGGCCTGGCTGCTACCTTTGTCCTCGTCGGATCGAACCTGATCGTTTCACTCCTTCGGAAATCGATCCCGGACAAAGTCCGCATTCCAGCATTTATTACCGTCATCGCCGGATTCGTTTCGATCGTCCAGATGCTGATGCAGGCCTATTTGCCTGAACTGAACAAATCCCTTGGCATTTTCATCCCCTTGATCACCGTCAACTGCATCATCCTGGCCCGGGCTGAAATGTTCGCCAGCAAAAATGCCGTCCTGCCCTCCGTTGTCGATGGCCTGGGCATGGGT
>SABL01000341.1 GCA_009928985.1 Clostridia bacterium | reverse complement strand
ACCCATGCCCAGGCCATCGACAACGGAGGGCAGGACGGCATTTTTGCTGGCGAACATTTCAGCCCGGGCCAGGATGATGCAGTTGACGGTGATCAAGGGAATGAAAATGCCGAGGGATTTGTTCAGCTCGGGCAGGTAAGCCTGCATCAGCATCTGGACGATCGAGACGAATCCAGCGATGACCGTGATGAAGGCTGGGATACGGACTTTGTCCGGGATCGATTTTCTGAGAAGTGAGATGATCAGGTTTGATCCGACGAGGACAAAGGTCGCGGCCAGGCCCATGCCAATGCCGTTCTTCGTCGATGTGGTGACGGCCAGGGTCGGACAGGTGCCCAAAAGCAGGCGCAGGACCGGGTTTTCGCGGACCAGGCCCTTGGAGAATTCATAGGTCAGGGAACGTTTCTTGGGAGCCATTACTTCACCTCCGCCGCGATGGCCGGATGCAGGGCTGTCGCCTGGTTGACGGCGCGGGTCACCGCATTTGAAGAAATTGTTGCACCGGCAATCGAGTCCAGAAGGACTTTGTCGGTTTCATTCGGTTTGACGGTGTAAATTTGCGTTGCGTCCAGGTTGTCGTACTGGCGGATAAATGAATCGTCCGCGATCTTCTTGCCCAAGCCAGGCGTTTCATCGTTTTCCAGTGGCAGGACACGGATGACCGTGTTGTTTTGGTCTATCGCGACCAGGACGGGAACTTCGCCAGCATAACCGCGGGAAGCGCTGCGGTACAGAAAAGCAATCAATCCGCCATTGGCATCCCGGACTGCATAGGTTTCGCTGATACCGGGGTGCTCTGTGGCAAATGGAGCCAGGTCGATGGGGTCAAAAGTTGATGCATCCGGGCAGACCGCCTGGCGATTGGCATTGGCCAGGGCAATCGACTGGGCGTCACGGGCGGCCTGGGTCAGGGAACTGGTCAAGGCCAGAAGGCCTGTGGTGATCAGGACAATCAGGGTGAGGATCAGGGCGGGGACGAATCCTTTATCCTTTGACATACTTGCGACCTCCGAACGGGACGGGACGGGTCCATTTTTCAATATGCGGTGTCAGGAGATTCATCAGGAGGATGGCGAAGGATACGCCTTCAGTCATGGAGCCAAAAAGGCGGATCAGGGCGGTGATGATGCCACAGCCCAGAGCGAAGATGATCTGGCCATTGCGGGTGACCGGGGCTGTGACATAGTCTGTTGCCATGAAGAAGGCACCAATGATCAGGCCCGCTGACAGGACATGGTAGAGCGGATCCTGGCCGGCCAGGGCTGTGATGACAGCCACGGTGCCGATGTAAGTCAAAGGGATCCAGATGTTGATGACTTTACGGACAATCAGGTAGATCGCCCCG
>SABL01000340.1 GCA_009928985.1 Clostridia bacterium | reverse complement strand
GAGGCTGTAATCCTTGCGGTTGACCGTCGGTGTCAGGTTGGGCATGACGACATTGGCACCTGCCTGGAGGCCTTTTTCACGCCCTTTGTGATCGAGTGAGCCGAGCGCGGTTGTTGCTGGGATCAGGGCAGCAGGCAAGGTGAGACGGGTGAGGGCGACCATGATCAGAGTGTCCTCGACGGTGCCAGCCGGTTCATGGGCAAAAGGGGTGTTGCTGGCCGGAATGAAAGGCCCGATGCCGACCATATGGGGCTGGAGTTCGCGCAGGAAGATCAAGTCATTGGCCAGATGCTCAGCGGTCTGCCCTGGTGGGCCAACCATGAATCCAGCTCCGGTCTGGAAGCCGATTTCCTTGAGGTCGTAGAGGCAGCGCTGGCGATTTAGCAAATCAAGCTCGGCCGGGTGGAGCAGGGCATAGTGCTCAGGTGTTGCACTTTCATGGCGCAGCAGGTAGCGGTTGGCACCGGCGTCAAAGAAGCGCTGGTAGCTGGCGCGGTCCTTTTCTCCTAGGGACAATGTGATCGCACAATCCGGGAAACGCTTGTGGATTTGTCGAATGATGTCGACCATGAGGTCATCTGTAAAAAAAGGATCTTCGCCGCTCTGCAGGACAAAGGTCCGGTAGCCCAGATCGTAACCGGACTGGCAACTCAGGAGGATCTCTTCCTGGCTGAGGCGATAGCGATTGACGGTGCCATTGCCAGCCCGGATGCCACAATAGTAGCAATCGTTGGCGCAGTAGTTGGAGAATTCGATCAGGCCACGGAAGAAGACCCGGCGGCCGTAGAGCCGGTCGCGCAGGTCCGAAGCCGTCTGGCAAAGGATTTCTTGCAGCGCACCATCGGCCCGGGCTGTCTGGATGATGCTTGCCAGGGCAGGGACAGCGAGGGCTGCGCCGGAGGCAAGCTCAGCCACCGCGCGCAGGAAATCAGGTTCAGATAGGATCATTGCTCGCTGTTCAGGATGGACTGCAGGAACAGTGGCCAAAGTAGGTGCAAGGCTCATAAATATTTATCCCGTTCCCCTAGCTTGATTTTGGCGATGTTCGTTCTAGTCAGTTCCCGGATATCTGGGCGGGTGATTTTTTCCATTTCCTTGTCAATGAGGGCAAAACCTTGTTCTTGCAGCTCGCTGCTACCATAGTCGAGCAGGTATTCGGTCAGCGTGGCCAGCGCGTTAGGCTGACAGACATTTTTGATCTGGCCGCTCTTGGCCAGCTGCATGAATCGGTCGCCCGTCCGGCTCATTCGGTAGCAGGCGGTGCAATAGCTGGGAATCAGGCCTTCGCTGATCATCCAGCCGATGATTTCCCCCGCGCTGCGTTCATCGCTGAGTGCAAACTGGATC
>SABL01000339.1 GCA_009928985.1 Clostridia bacterium | reverse complement strand
GAGGCTGTAATCCTTGCGGTTGACCGTCGGTGTCAGGTTGGGCATGACGACATTGGCACCTGCCTGGAGGCCTTTTTCACGCCCTTTGTGATCGAGTGACCCGAGCGCGGTTGTTGCTGGGATCAGGGCAGCAGGCAAGGTGAGACGGGTGAGGGCAACCATGACCAGGGTGTCCTCGACAGTGCCTGCCGGTTCATGGGCAAAAGGGGTGTTGCTGGCCGGAATGAAAGGCCCGATGCCGACCATATGGGGCTGGAGTTCGCGCAGGAAGATGAGGTCATTGGCCAGATGCTCAGCGGTCTGGCCCGGTGGTCCGACCATGAAGCCGGCTCCAGTCTGGAAGCCGATTTCCTTGAGGTCGTAGAGGCAGCGCTTGCGATTCAGCAGATCGAGCTCAGCCGGATGGAGCAGGGCATAGTGCTCGGGGGTCGCACTTTCATGACGCAGCAGGTAGCGGTTGGCACCGGCATCAAAGAAACGCTGGTAACTGGCCCGGTCTTTTTCCCCGAGGGATAGTGTGATCGCACAGTCGGGAAAACGGCTATGGACCTCGCGAATGATGTCGACCATGAGATCATCTGTGAAAAAGGGGTCTTCGCCGCTCTGCAGGACAAAGGTCCGGTAGCCGAGATCGTAACCGGTCTTGCAGCTCTGAAGGATCTCCCCCGGGCTGAGGCGATAGCGATTGACGGTACTATTGCCGGCCCGGATGCCACAATAGTAGCAATCGTTGGCGCAGTAGTTGGAGAATTCGATCAGGCCACGGAAGAAGACGCGACGGCCGTAGAGCCGGTCGCGCAGGTCCGAAGCCGCCCGGCAGAGGGCTTTGCGCAACGCACCATCTGCCCGGGCTGTCTGGATGATGCTTGCCAGGGCAGGGGCGTCGAAGGATGCGCCGGAAGCAAGCTCAGCCACCGCGTGCAGGAAATCAGGCTCAGACAGGATCATTGCTTGCTGTTCAGGATGGACTGCAGGAACAGTGGTCAAAGAAGGTGCATGGCTCATAAATATTTGTCCCGTTCCCCTTGCTTGATCTTGGCGATGTTCTTCCTGGTCAGATCCTGGATGTCCGGGCGGGTGATTTTTTCCATTTCCTTGTCAATGAGGGCGAAACCTTGTTCTTGCAGCTCGCTGCTACCATAGTCGAGCAGATATTCGGTCAGCGTGGCCAGCGCGTTAGGCTGACAGACGTTTTTGATTTGGCCACTCTTGGCCAGCTGCATGAAACGGTCGCCAGTCCGGCTCATCCGGTAGCAGGCGGTGCAATAGCTGGGAATCAGGCCTTCGCTGATCATCCAGCCGATGATTTCCCCCGCGCTGCGTTCATCGCTGAGTGCAAACTGGATC
>SABL01000109.1 GCA_009928985.1 Clostridia bacterium | reverse complement strand
GCAACCGGTCGAGCGGGGCGGCTTGATTTTTTCAGGAAGTTCACGGCCGAGCGGGCGGCCTGCTCGGCCTCGCGGGAGACATCATCCACCAGATCGTGCACATGCAAAACATTGCCGCAGGCAAAGATCCCGGACTGGCTGGTCGCAAGGCTCTGGTCGACCCGGGGTCCGCGAGTGGCCGGATCGAGCACCACGCCTGCCCCGAGCGACAGTTCATTCTCCGGAATCAGGCCGACAGATAACAGCAGCGTGTCACAGGCGATCAGGCGGGACTGATCGAGATCGGGCATGTGCGTCTGGGGATGAACCGGGGCGATGGTCACACCTGTCAGGCGCTCTCGCCCGTGAGTCTCGACCACAGTATGTGAAAGCAACAACGGAATCTCGTAGTCTTGCAGGCATTGGACCACATTGCGGGTCAGCCCGCTGGAATACGGCATCAATTCCACAACAGCTTCCACCTTGGCACCTTCGAGGGTCAGGCGCCGGGCCATGATCAGGCCGATGTCCCCTGAACCCAAGATCACGACCGATTCGCCGGGCATCAGGCCTTGCAGGTTCAAGAGCTTTTGCGCCATGCCTGCGGTCAGGATGCCAGCACAGCGCGTACCCGGGATACCGAGGGCGCCGCGAGGCCGTTCACGGCAACCCATGGCCAGGATGATGGCTCCAGCAGCAATTTTCCGGATGCCATGTGGTGAGAGGACGGTCAAGACCCTGTCTGGAGTGATCTCGAGAACATGGGTTTCCAGAAGGCAGGCGATCCCGGTAGTCACAAAAGCCGTGCTGAAACGTTCAGCGTATTCCGGACCACTGAGTTCTGCGCTGAAATAATGCAATCCGAAGCCGGTGTGAATGCATTGGTTGAGGATACCGCCGAGCTGCTGGTCACGTTCGATCAGCAAGATGTCAGACAGGCCTTGGCGCCGTGCTTCCAGTGCAGCTGCCAGCCCGGCAGGACCGCCACCGATGATGACAAGGCTGATCTTTTCCATGACAACCCGGGACGCGTTCATCCCCCCACCTCCAGCTGGCCTGTCAAAATCCGCGACTGGCCGCCCGATTTTGTCAGGGCGCTGATGTCGCAGTCCAGCTCTTCGGCCAGGATTTCGAGGATGCGCGGCGTACAAAAGCCACCCTGGCAGCGGCCCATGTTGGCCCGGGTCCGGCGTTTGATGCCGTCGAGCGTCCGGGCACCGACCGGTCGGCGAATCGCGGCCCGGATCTGGGCTTCTGTGACGTGTTCGCAGCGGCAGACCATCCGGCCCATGGCAGGGTCGCGGGCAATTTCTGTCGCCAGCTGGGACAGAAGATCTGGATCACCCAGCTGCTCAAGCGAAAATCCGGGCAATGGCGGTGGCGGCGGCAGGAAGTCCTGTTTGAGCACCAGGTCAAAATCTGACGCAACCTGCTCAGCGAGGTCGATGGCAATCGCCGGGGCTGCTGTCAGGCCAGGGGACTCGATGCCAGCGGCCAGATAATAGCCCGGCACATCCAGTGAGCGGCCGATCCGGAAATCACCCTCAGCCAGATGAGCCCGAAGCCCGGCAAAGGACGTGATGAAAGAGTCCTTGCGCAGGCCCGGCCAAGTCAGGGCAGCGGTGGTGAGAATTTCTTCCAGCTTGGCAGCGGTTGTCCGGGTATCCGTCTTGTCCGGGACGGTGTCGCTGGTCGGGCCCAGGATCAGGGTCTGTTCCACCGTCGGCGTGACCAGGATACCCTTGCCTTTGTTTGTGGGCAGCTGAAACAGCGTCGCGGTGAACTGGGCGCCAATCCGTTTGTCCAGCATGTAGTATTCACCCCGCCGGGCCGTGATGGTCAGATGGTCCTGGCTGATCCTATTGTGGAGACTGTCAGCGAAAACGCCCGCTGCGTTGATGACAGATCGGGCTTGGACCGGGCCTTGTGTCGTCTGTACCACAAAATGGGCCTCTCTAACATCTGGGCCCGGATGATGCACCAGTGACAGGACCTGGCAGTCCAAGTGGAAATCGGCCCCATTGACCGCGGCGTGTTCAGCCAGGGCGATGGTCAGGCCGTAGGGGCTGACGATGCCGCCGGTTTCAGCCAGCAGAGCGCCGGCAACCGCCGGGTTGACCAAGGGCTCACGCCGTAGAACCTCCTCCCTGCTGATCCGAGAAAGCCCTTTGACACCGTTTTGCTGGCCACGTTCGATCAAGGCGTCGATTCTGGGCAGGTCTGACTCGGAAAATGCCAGAACCAGCGAAGTGTTGTTTTTGCACGGGACCGCCAGCTCCTGCGCCCACTGATAGACCAGCGGATTGCCGCGGACATTGTAGCGCGCCTTGTTTGTGCCGGGAGTGGCATCGTAGCCGGCATGAACGATGCCGCTGTTGGCTTTGCTTGTGCCCTCGCAGACATCACTGGCCTGGTCGAAGACCGCCAAACTGAGCTGGTAGCGGGACAATTCGCGGGCAATGGCACAACCGATCACGCCGGCCCCAATGATGACAACATCAAACATGACAATCCACCTCTTTTTTTGCAGACTGGAAGGCGGCATCAATCGCCCGGAAGACTGGGAGATTTGCCGGAGCTGGATAAAATCTGGGAACCCCGGTTCCCCCAATCTCGCGCACCGGCTGGATGCCGACCAGACTGTTGGTGACAAATACTGCCTCAGCAGACCACAGATCATCCAAGGTGACAGGGCCCGCCGTGATGGAAAAATCCAGTGTTTGGTCTAGTTCAAGGACAAACTGGCGCACAATGCCTGGCAGCAGGTTACCGTGAGTGAGCGGCGTACGGACCTGGTTGCCCTGGATGACAAACACATTGGCTGTCGTGGTTTCAAGGACTTGACCCTGGTCTGAGACCAATAGGGCATCCTGCCAGTTTCTGGCCTGGGCCTGCTCCTTCAAAAGGAGCAAGCCCAGATAATTGAGCGTCTTCAGACCCGCCAGAGGGGCCCGGAGCGGATGACCTTCCGGGTGGAGCAGCAGGCGCAGGCCGCCTGGGACAGGTGCTGGCAGAGGGCGAGTCACAAGAACCAGGTTCTGGGGTGTGACAATGATCTTCAAAGTCAGGTTTTGGATGCCGTTCTCGCGGATCAAGCTCAGGATATCGGCGGCATCAATCTGGCGCGTGATGCCCA
Source organism: Clostridia bacterium (assembly GCA_009928985.1). Lineage (GTDB taxonomy): Bacteria > Bacillota > Clostridia > Saccharofermentanales > UBA5734 > UBA5734. The sequence goes on along the minus strand of SABL01000109.1, from coordinate 4,013 downwards.
TCTGGGGCAAAGTCCGGTTCAATCGCTCGAGATGCGCTTCCAGCCAGAATGGTTTCTCGTAAACTGGCAACGTCTCAAAAGCACCGCGGCCGAAAGCCAGACCTTCGTCAAAAGTCAGGCCAGTGGGTCGATCTGGGTCTGTCCTCTGGCCATTGATGATCAGCATGAAAAAGCCTCCGCCAGGGCGACCGTTTTATCCAGGGTTTCCTGGTACTCGGCAGATGGATCGGAATCCCAGGTGATTCCACCCCCTGCATGGTAGGTCGTTGCCTGGTCGCTGTGGATGATCGTGCGGATCAGGATGTTGAACTCAGCCTGGCCATCGAGCGAGAAAAATCCCGCACAGCCGGTGTACAGACCCCGGCGAACCGTCTCGAAGGAGCTGATCAGTTGCATGGCGCGCATTTTGGGGGCACCGGTGATTGAGCCCCCGGGGAATAGTGCCGCAAAGCAGCTGACTGCATCCTGCTCAGGGGCCAGTTCTCCGCTGACTGTCGCAACCAGGTGGTGCACTGTGGCATAGCTTTCCAAACCATAAAGATCCTCGACCGTCACCGATTCAGGCGTGCAGACGCGACTGAGGTCATTGCGCTCGAGGTCTACGATCATGAGCAGTTCAGCCCGGTCCTTCTCACTCTGGAGCAGGGCCTGCCGGTTCTTTTCATCGATCTCGGGCGTCAGACCGCGCGGTCGGGTCCCTTTGATCGGACGTGTGACTGCTGTGCGACCTGAGATTTTCAGAAAAAGTTCCGGCGAAAAAGACAAGATCGCCAGGTCAGGATAAGTGAGATAGGCCGCATAAGGGGTTGGCGATTTTTGGCGCAGTTTCAGATAAGTCTGAAAAGGCTCAGACGGCGGTGGCAGGATCATGCGCTGAGCCAGATTCAGGATATAGACATCCCCGGCCCCGATTGCGCTGCGAACCTGGCTGACTCGTTCCAGATAGTCTGGCCGGGTGAAATTCGAATCGACCACAAAGGGCTCGGGAACCGCGCGATGCGCCCTGTTTCCCACCGGGTTGGTGGCAGTGGCAGCCTCCTGTTGCACAGCTGCATGGGTTAAATCGGCTGCTGCAAATCCATTCTGGTCCGAATGCGCTGCTCGCAAGGCAGATTGCAGGCTGTCCAGTGCTTGCTGGGCTGGCTGCAGCTGGCCCCAGGCTAGAAGCCAGGCTTTTTGGGCCCATTGGTCGAAGATGACCATCCGGTCGTATGCTCTAAGCCAGGCCAGAGGCAGGTCATGGTCGGACGCCTCAGGCAAGGGTAAATGCGCCGGGTCCAGCGCTGCGGCCAGATCATAGGCAACATAGCCGATCAGCCCCCCATGGAAAGGAACTTCGGGTGGCAAGAAATCTGCTGGGAAATCTTTGATATGCTGCCTGAGAAAAGAGCGGATGGTGGTGAAAAGATCCTCGGACACAGGTTCACCATTGAGCCAGGTTCTCTGGTCTGTGAAACGGATGTCCTGCCAGGGGTTCAGCACCAAGATAGAAAAGCGACTGGCGGTCGTTGGCGCGTCTTTGTCCACGATGGTGCCAGAATCCAGGAAGACAAAGCCGTCCTCTTGAGCCAATTCCAAATGGTTTTGCAGGAACGTTGCAACGTGAACCGGCTGGCTCGTACAGGGCATCACAGCCATGGCAGCCGGGCTCATGTAGCACCACTGTTCTGGCGGCTGCTTGTCACCTGGCCCTGGCACAAGGAGATAAAATTCTGCAGCAACGCCAGGCCGTGCTCGGTCAGAAGCGCTTCCGGATGAAACTGGACGCTCTCGATCGCCAGGGTCTGGTGGCGCAATGCCATGATGGCCTGGTCATCCAGGGACCAGGCACTGGCAATCAGCCCGGATGGCAAAGTCGCTGGATCAACCACCAGCGAATGGTAGCGCGTGGCAGAAAAAGGCGATGGCAGGCCGGCAAACAGACCGGCACCATCGTGCCGGATCAGTGAATTGTACCCATGCCGCGGCCGGGATGTCTGAACCACGGCCGCTTTGAAATAATGGGCAATGATCTGGTGACCCAGGCAGATGCCCAAGATGGGCAGGCAGCCTGACCAGAGGTCGAGCAATTGCAAGGCAGCCGTGGCCTGCTCCGGCCGGCCGGGACCCGGCGACAGGATCAGGCCGCAGTAATCGGCAGGATTCAGGTCTGCGGGCTCGATGCGGTCCTGTTCCCTGATGTCGACCGAGGCACCGAGCCTCGTAAAATACCGGGCCAGGTTGTCAGTAAACGAATCGTAATGATCGAGCAGCAAAAACATCCCGCAGGTCACCTGCAGATCAGTCGAGCGAATAGGGACTGGCAATGACCGGATTTTGCAGGGTACCGATGCCTTCGATGGTCACGGCAACGGTGTCTGTAGCCAGCATCGGGCCGACTCCAGCCGGGGTGCCGGTCGTGACCACATCGCCAGGCAGCAAGGTCATCGCCTGGGTGATGAAGGCCAGAAGCTCGGGTATGGACCAGATCAGCTGGTCGGTCGACTCTTGCTGGCGTACGTGACCATTCAGCGTCGTGGTGATCTGGAGATCGGCCGGATCAACCTCATCGGTCAGGACCGGGCCGATCGGGGCAAAGGTGTCAAAGCCCTTGGCCCGAGTCCACTGTCCGTCCAGTTTCTGCAGGTCGCGAGCGGTCACATCGTTGAGGATCGTGTAGCCGAGGATGTAAGAAGCGGCATCGGCGACAGAAACATGGGACGCCCGTTTCCCGATCACCAGGGCCAGTTCGCCTTCATAATCGACTCGGCTGCTCAGGGTCTGGGGAGGCAGGACAATCGGTTTGCCGGGATCCTGGACCGAGGTGGAGGGCTTGATGAAAAGGATCGGCCGCAGTGGGACCTGAGCGTCAAATTCCTTGATGTGATCGTGATAGTTTTTGCCCACGGCAACGATCTTGCTCGGCTGGCAGGGTGCCAGGAGCTCACAGTCAGACAGGGCCAGTACTTTGCCCGTTTTCTGGCCGCCCTCATAAGGGGCCTGGTCTAAAAGATGGACGGACTCGTGTGACAGCTCGCCCCAGCTGGGTTGTCCATTGAACTTGATGCGAACGTATTTCATACATAACCTGCCTTGCTGCTTAATATTCTTCTTTGTTGGACCCGAGCACACAGGCTTCATCTTCCGGCGAGACCGGATTGGTTCCGGATGTCAGGTAGGTATCAATGGCTTCAGCAGCTGTTTTGCCCGCGCCCATGGCCAGGATGACAGTTGCAGCACCGGTGACGGCGTCACCGCCGGCATAGACACCGGATTTGCTGGTGGCCATGGTGCTTTCGTCGACTACAATACCGCCCCATTTCTGAGTTTCCAGGCCGGGCGTTGTCATCTTGATCAGTGGATTGGGGCTGGTTCCGATCGCAACGATCACCGTGTCCATCGGCAGCTCAAAGCGCGAGTCCTTTTTCTCAATCGGGCGGCGGCGTCCGGAGCTGTCCGGTTCACCCAGTTCCATCTCTACACAGGCCAGGCCGTTCACCCAGCCCTGCTCATTGCCGAGGACTTCGACCGGGGCAGTCAGGAGTTTGAAAATGATACCCTCTTCCTTGGCATGGTGGACTTCCTCGAGACGAGCTGGCAGCTCAGCCTCGGAGCGCCGGTAGACGATGTAGACTTCCTCGGCGCCGAGGCGCTTGGCGCTTCTGGCCGCGTCCATCGCGACATTGCCGCCGCCGACGACAGCAACGCGCTTGCCAACTTTGATTGGAGTGTCCCAGTCTGGGAATTTATAGGCTTTCATCAGGTTGATCCGGGTCAGGAATTCATTGGACGAATAGACACCGTTGAGATTTTCGCCCGGGATTTTCATAAAACTGGGCAAACCGGCGCCGGTGCCAATGAAGATGGCTTCAAAGCCCATGTCATGCAGTTCATCGAGGGTCAGGATCTTGCCGATGACCATGTTGGTTTCGATCTTGACCCCGAGTTTTCTCAGGTTGTCGATTTCCTCCTGGACGATGACCTTGGGCAGGCGGAATTCCGGAATGCCATACATCAGGACGCCTCCGGGGACA
>SABL01000338.1 GCA_009928985.1 Clostridia bacterium | reverse complement strand
CCGAATATCTTGGTGGCAGATTCAGTGTTGTGCTAGTAGTTGAAGGTGACAGGCTTGCCAGTTTCAAACTTATCCAGAGAGTCTTTATTCAAATTGGACAGGTCAACCGACTTCACCGAACGCTGGAACGGCATATCAAGCCCGTCATCTTCCTGCGCCGCCATGTTGTCCATGTCGTCTTTGAATGCTTGCACAATGGCAGCATGGTTGGCATTGAGTTCCTTGCCGTCCTTGGCATTCTTGAGTGCTGCCAGTACCTGCGCCTTGTCAGTGCCGCCCATCTGGTACTGCGAGAACACTGCCGGGTAGAACTGTTCAAGGTGCTTGCTAAACTCGGACTCAGACCAGTTGCCAGCGTTACCCTTGCCACGGATGACGGTCTTGTCACCTTCGTCTGCCAGTGATTCGTAAATCGTGGTGAAGTCGTAACCGGCATCACGGTTCTTGTTCTGTGCGGCTTGGAACTCCTTGAACTTCATTGCCTGCAAACCCTGCGGCTTGAGCAGGTCATTCAAGTGATCGATGGCAGGTATCCCGGTCAGTGTCGAGTTGATGTTCGCCCATGCCGACATCAGGCGCAGTGACTCCTCAGTCACCCGATCTTTCAATCCCGGCTGTTGCAAAACGGCATCCATCCATGACTTTATGTCGTCATCTTGCAGTTTGCTGGCCTGATTCTGGTCGTAAAGCTCAGACATCCGCAGCATGGTGTCTGTGTCTGCTTGTGCCGCAGTTTCAACCTTGCTGAAAGGCACGTCATTGGGATTAAGCAGAAACTCTGTCTGAGCGGCTTTCAGTGCGTCATCATTTTGCAGACCTGCCATGACCTTGCCGAAATCCATGCTGATGGTGCCGCCAGTGTCCAGAGCGGTGCCAAGTTCCATCGGATCGACTCCGTACTGGGCAACCGTGTCCATGATCTGAGTGGTGTCCATGCCTGCCTGCTGATAGACCTCGATCAGTTTGTCAGCTTGCAGGTAAATCTTGTCCACCCCGTGCGCCTTGGCAACGGTGTCTGCCCATTCAGCGAAAGACTCAGGTGACCGTTCACGCAGACGGGATGCCTCGGCAGAGGTCAGGGTATCGATCAACTGCTGCTGCTTGTCTTGGCTATCGCCGGCCATGCCTCTTGAGCGCAGCCGGTTGATGCCTGCGGCACCACCACCCATCACTGATGTTTGTATGAAGGTGGTCTTGAGCGTGTTGATCCAGTTGTCGTATGCCTCGCCTGACGACAAATACTGACCGATCTTCTCCACCCGTTGGGCAGCGGTGTCGGTTGGCGAATCCATAAACCGGGCGTTTGAATCTTGCAGGAAGGTGGCGATGGACTCCCCTACCATCTCCTC
>SABL01000337.1 GCA_009928985.1 Clostridia bacterium | reverse complement strand
GACATTGAGGACGGCCTTGTTGCCGATCGGTTCGATCGAATAGACCTGGCCATGAATGTCGTGTTCCGATTGGCGCTCAAAACTGTAGCTGAGGTCGATCGCCCGCAGGCCGATGTGGAACTGGGTTTTTCCGGTTGCCACAAGAGCCTCGTAGACATCTTCCGGAATGTCGAAGGATTTGATCTGGTTCAACAGCCGGACGCCTTTGTTGCCACCATCCAGGACGAATTCAGCATCGATGATGTTGATTTCCGGTTCACCGAAGAGGCGGGCGACAAATTCATTGACTGGGGTGTAGTACATTTCATCGCCCGTGCCGAGCTGCTCAATCTGGCCGTTGTTGATGACCGCGATCCGGTCGCCCAAGCTTAGGGCTTCCATGTAGTCATGCGTGACATAGATGGTCGTCGTGTTGAAATTGGCCTGCATTTCCTTGAGCTCGGCGCGCATGAAGTGGCGCAGCTTGGCATCGAGATGAGCCAGCGGTTCGTCCATCAGGAAGACCTTCGGTTCGCGGACCAGGCAGCGGCCGAGGGCGACACGCTGGCGCTGGCCATTGCTCATGCGGGCCGGCAGACGATCCATCAGGTGGTCGATCTTCATCAGAGCCGCCACTTTCATAACCCGGTCTTTGATGTATTCCTCATCCTTTTTGTACAGAGGACTGCGCATGGGTGAGGCGATGTTATCATAGGCCGTGATATGCGGGTAGAGGGCATAGTTCTCGAAAACCATCGAGACATTGCGCTGGGCGGGTTCCACTAAGTTGACGATTTCGCCGTCGAATTTGACCAGGCCTTTTTCCGGCAATTCAATCCCGGCAATGGTCTTCAAGATGGTGGTCTTGCCGGCACCAGCAGGGCCGAAGAGGACAAAAAATTCCTTGTCGTGGACTTGGAGGGAAATATCATTCAAAGCTTTTTTCTTGCCAAAGCTCTTCGTGACATTCTTCAGTTCGATGTTTGCCATGGTGACACTCCTTAACCTTTGACTGCGCCGAAGCTAAGGCCACGGACGAGGTGTTTCTGGATCAACAAAGCCAGGATGACTTCCGGCAGGGCCGCAATGGTCGCAGCGACTGCCATCTGGCCGTAGTGAACGGTGTCAGATGCAATGTAGCGCAGCGAAGCCACGGTGACCGTCTGGATGTTGAAACCAGATAGTTGCAGCGAGAAGGTGAAACTGTTCCAGGCAAAGATGAAAGCCAGGAGGGCTGAGGCCACAAGTCCGGGTTTGATCAGAGGCAGCAGGATCTTCCAGAAGACGGAATACCAGGGGTAGCCATCCAGTTCTGCTGCCTGCTCGACTTCGACCGAGATATCTTCGAAATAGCCACGGACAACCCAGATC
>SABL01000336.1 GCA_009928985.1 Clostridia bacterium | reverse complement strand
CTCTTTGCCATTGTCGGGCCGACTGGCGCCGGCAAATCGACGATCATGGATGCGATCTGCCTGGCCCTGTATGGCGAGACCCCGCGCCTGGGTAAAATCACCAGCGGTGGCAATGAGATCCTGTCACGCCAGACCGGTGAATGCTATGCCGAAGTCGTCTTTGAATCCCAGAGCGGTCGCTACCGTTGTCAGTGGCGTCAGCACCGGGCCCGCAAACGCCCGGACGGCAAGCTGGCCGAGGCCAGTCACGATTTATCCGATGCGATCACGGGCAAGCTGCTCGAGAATAAAAAACGCGACGTAGCCGCCGCGATTGAAGACAAAACCGGCATGAATTTCGAGCGTTTCACCCGTTCGATCCTGCTGGCCCAGGGCAGCTTTGCCGCTTTCCTCAAAGCCAGCCCGGACGAGCGCTCGCCGATTCTCGAGCAGATCACGGGTACAGAAATCTACAGCGATATTTCGATTGCCGTCCATGAACGGCAACGGGCCGAGCGCCAGGTTTTGGAGCGCCTGCAGGACCAGATCCAGGGTGTGTCCGTCCTGAGTGACGAGGAGGAAGCCCAGCTGGCAGCAGATCTCGAGCAATTCGGCCAACAGTCCGCAGCCGTGACCGAGCAACAGATGCAGCATACGGCAGGATTGGCCTGGCATGAGACCCTGACTCGTCTCGAACAGGAATTGACTGCTCTGGCAGGTGAAAAAGACCAGCTGGACCGGGAGAACCAGGCTGCCGAGCCCCAGCGCCAGTCCCTCGCGGCTGCTCTGCGGGCGCAGCCCCTCGACGCGGTGTACTCCACCCTGGATATCCTGCGCCGTGAGCAGCAGAAAGATCAACATACTCAGGCAGATCTGGAGCAGATCCGCCCAGAACTGGAACAGTCAGCTGCAACCCATGCAGCTGCTCACGTCCAGGCAGAGCAAGCATTGCTAGCTGCCCAGGCTGCTCATGAGGCCATCCAGCCGGTCCTTCTGAGCACGCGGCAATACGACTGGAACATCCACGCCCACTCCACGACGGCGACACGGCTGGGTGACCAGGTCAAACAACAGACCATCCAGATCGAAAAAACCAGCCAGGACCTTGAGCATGGGCAGGCCAGCCTGGCAACGGTCCTGGCCGAACAGACGATGCTCAACGAGACCCTGGCCAGGACGGCTAACGACGAACCTCTGGTGACTCAGATTGCCGGGATCACAGCCCGATTCGGGCAAATCAAGACAACCCTGGAGGAGATTCAGAGCAGGGAAGAGGAACGCATGGACAGCCGAGCGGCCAGTGAGCTTCAGGCAACTGCTAGCATCATGGCCGACCAGGAACTGGCGCAAATCATCGCGCAGGTCCAGCAG
>SABL01000335.1 GCA_009928985.1 Clostridia bacterium | reverse complement strand
CTTGGCACTGGCTGCCCTCGGCCGGGCGTGGAGCTTCTTAACCCCCAGTTTGGCGCAGGTTCGGCTGAAGGATTTGCCGATGTACTGGGAGCCGTTATCGACAAAAACGGCATCGGGCAGACCGTTCTTGTCGATCGCTTTTCTAAAGCAGTCCAGGACACTGAACCAGTCCTGTTTCTCGTACACCTGGGCATGTACGATGCTGCGGGTAGCGTCGTCGATGAAAACGGAAGCATACAGCTGGCGTGATTTTTGGGTCGTTGTCGCCGGCAGGACCAGCAGGTACTTGAGATCTGCCTGCCACAAATCGTTCCGGTGGCGGTGCGCAAACCGCCGGGCTGCTGCTCCGCCGGAGCTGTGGTACATCCGCAATTGCCGGGAACTGAAGCCCCGGTCTTCCAGCCGGTCCTGCAGGGTACTGCGCCGGATCTGCCCCTCAGCGACCAGTCCTTCCATCTCCAGGATCCGAATGATCTGGCGGATGCTGCGAGTCGGCACTTCCCGGCGTAACGCGATGGCCTGGTCTACCAGGAAGTCGTCAACACTGCTGGCCTTGCCGTGGTAGTCGCGGCCCTTGGGTCGCAGTCCGACAAAACCGTCTTCTGTATACGCTTTCAGGTATCTGCGTATGCTTCGCTCAGAGATCTCATAGCGGTTGCTGATTTCCCGGATGATTTGGCTGCGCTTGGCCGGATCCAGCCCCGGTGTCAGGAGCGGTCCGAGCATTTCAGCCCGTTCGGTGGCAATCTGGTCGACTTTACGGTGGTCTGGCATGGGCAAATCCTCACTTCTGTAGGTTTTGCGCCTGATTCTACAAAGCCAGCGGTCCGGTCACCAGTGCCGTTCGGGTGGTGATCCAGTTCCCGGAATTGACGGTCAGCCTGACCAGTTCGGTCAGGGGAATTGATGTCTCGTCCCAGATTGATGATTTTTCGATGGTCGGGGATGCAAACAAAGTCCGTGCGATTTCGGCCTGCTGTCGCCAGACGGACCTTGCGACACCCAGAAAATGATTGCGCAACTGCCTGTACCAGCGTTTCCAGCGCTGCCGGGTCGATTCCTCAGTTGGCGCAACCGTGGCGGTTCCGGTCAGCACAGCCTCGATACTGCTGACCATGTACCGTTTGTAGGGAACCAGAAAGTCGGGCAATTCAGCGTGGATGCGCCGGCACCGCAGGTTGCTGCAGCGCAGGCGGCGGATGACCAGAATCTTCCAGTCGCCGTCCTGATCCCGGTACTTTCGGTCGCGGCGGTCGTACGGAAACAGCTCAGCCTGGCAATGCGGGCAGGTTATTTGTTCCATCCCCGTGATTACAAACGGCCGTCCCTCTTTTCGAGAACGGCGTAATGTGA
>SABL01000018.1 GCA_009928985.1 Clostridia bacterium | reverse complement strand
CCGAGATTGCTGCGGCCCATGTTCTGGTGGTCAATTTTCCGGATCATCGGGGGATGCCTCCTTGCGGTCAATCGCTGTCTTGACCTGCACCAATTGGCGGATCAGCAGCTGCTTGTCGTCGGCTGCAACGCCTTGGAACAGGTCATCCAGAAATTGTTCGTGCTGGGGGAAACTGTTGGCGATCAGCTTGTGGCCAGCATCGGTCAGGGTGACATAGAACACACGACGATCGGTTTCGCATTGCCGGCGCAAGACCAGGCCCTTTTTTTGCAGCTTATCGATCACATAAGTCACGGTGCCACTGGTCACGAGGATTTTATCCGCCACAGCCTGGACAGCCTGGTCACCCTTGTGATACAGCAGCTCCAGAACGCCAAATTCGCTGGTCGTGAGGCCAAACTGCTGCACATTTTTCTCGATCCGAGTAAATAATGCTGTGTGTGCCCGGGCCAGTGCAATGACCAGCTTGAGACTGTCTTGACTCATGGGTCAACCTCCGTAACCTGTACTTCGTGCAAGGTGTTTATCTCGATATCAAGATAATACCCAAGAAATATCTTGAAATCAAGATAAAAAGGGGCACCAGTGTTACAGCTTGATTTTTTGGCTCCTCCAAAAAGAACTTTTCTGGCTGGCTGTTCCAATCCCTACGCAAACTGGCCTTATCAAATGGATTAAAATCATGTATTTCGATAAGGCCAGTTTGCGTAGGGATCCTGATCCACTAACCTATGGGAGGCGTGCCAAAACACAAAAAAAGAGCTGTCTCAAAACGAACTAGTTTTGAAACAGCTCCACTCAGTCACTGATGGGGATGATTCATCAAACGCTGGCAGCGGCTGCCGGGGGCGAAAAGACCAGGCAATAGAGATTGCGACTGAGGTCGAACTGGTCGAGGGGTTTAAATCCTTGCGAGATCATCAAAGCGGTGACTTCTTCCGAGCCAAGGCGTTCGCTGACCGGCGGTCCCATGGGTGTTTCAGCTGCGTGAAATTCGATGACGGCCAGGCGGCCGGAGGGTTTTAACAGGCGGCGGATCTCGGAGATGAAGGACGGTTTGTCAGGAATTTCATGGAGCACCGTGGCGACCAGGGCCAGGTCTGCGGCATGGTCTGGTACTGGTAGCGTGTCATCGCTGACCAGGCGCGTTTCGATGGTTTGAATGCCCGCAGCCGCGGCTTTGGCTTCGATTGCCTCGAGCATGCGCGGGTTGATATCGATTGCATAGACCGTTTGCTGGCTGATGCGGGCGGCCGCCAGGGTGAAAAGTCCGCTGCCGGCACCGATATCACACAGGACTTCGTTCGGATTAAAATTCAACCGCTCCAGAGTTCCGGCTGGATTGAGCTCACGGACGCGCTCAGGCTGTTCCAGCCGTTCAGGCGTATGCTGATGGACATGATGGTGTGCGTGATGATGCCCGTGATGATGGTTAGATTCAGTCATGGTGTTCCCCTTAGACTCTAATGCTATCTGCAGACTTTGCGGCGTTATTATGATGCGTTCAGTATAGGCAATCACCCCGGTCTTTTTATGAACATGCGTTACCAGTGCTGGAAATGGGACGCTGCGCTATCGTTTGGAACGGATCCAATGCCTCTGGATTTTGCCTTGGTTAACACGATTGTAACAGAGACCCTGTTTGATTTAATAAATGACTGTCAAGCTTAAGTCAGCCAGGTGATTGCAGGGGTAAAAGGGGGAACGACAGATGGACGACGATAAAAAGTCAGTCGAGAAAAAGACGGACGAAGAGCTCGAGCATGTCAATGGTGGCCTGCTTGAAATTGTCAATGATGATACCGGTGTGACTGAAAGATATGGCTGACAGCAAGGCACCGGCTATTGGAGAAAATACTCGCCCACTCGTGAAATCGGCTCACAACAAGCGCAGGAAATTGCAGACCCGGCTGATCCTGTTTTGCACTCTGTTTGCGCTGCTGCTGGCAACCTTCATCGGTGGGTATGGCTATTACGTCCATACCACCAGTATGATGGAGCGCTATTATGTCTATGCAGAAACCCAGCTGTACCAGGCCCTCAGCTGGCTGAACGGGGATGAGCTGGCCCTGAGCATTGCCACCGGGGAGATGTCGGAGGCCTATTACAACCAGAAAGCAGCGCTGGACCTGTTTTTGGAATATTCTGAGATCCGGTCGCTCTATGTGGTTTATTTTCCGGATCCGGCCGATTTCCAGACCATGTACTATGTCATCAGTGCCACGAGTTCCGATATCCTGGCAGAGGATCCGGACTTTTTTACGGCGGTCAACACACCTGGGGTGATCGGCGATGCAGCAGATGCTGACTATGACTTGGAGACCGCCAGCTTGATCGCCTCGAGCATGCAAGACCAGCCAGAAACAGCCACGGTCCAGTTCATCGCCAATGATACGGAACTCTACGGTTATGTCCTGACCGCCTATGTGCCGGTTTTTGATTCGGATAGCCAGGTGGTCAGTATCCTGGCCCTCGATCTGTCGATGGAAGAGATCCGGGAGACGATGCGCGGCTACCTAATTTCTGTTGCGCTGGGCACGATCCTGATTCTCGCAGTTTTCCTTTTGGGCTTCATTTATTTCCTCAATCGCTTTGTGATCAGTCCGATCCGCAACCTTTCGCACAGTGCCCGGGATTTCGTGGCCCAGAGCGATCGTGCCCAGGATGATCCGACGCAATTGCTGTTCAAACCGGTTCCGGTTCACACGAAAGATGAGATCGAGCTGCTGTCCGAAAGCATCAGTGACATGACCAGCGGGCTGAAAAGCTATATGATCAATTTGAAGACCATCACGGGGGAGAAGGAACGAATCAGCGCCGAACTCAATGTTGCGCGCGAGATCCAGGCCTCGATGCTGCCGCAGGTATTTCCCGCTGTCCATGAGTATGAAATCCAGGCCTCCATGTTGCCGGCCAAGGAAGTCGGTGGCGATTTCTACGACTTTTTCCAACCAGACGCAGACCATTTATGCGTGGTTGTTGCCGATGTTTCCGGCAAGGGTGTCCCTGCAGCCCTTTTCATGGCCATTGCCAAAGCATTGATTAAACAGAATGTCCTGAGCGGCAAGTCGCCGGCTGAGGTTTTCACTGTGACCAATGAACAGCTCTGCGAGGGCAATGGTGGCAACTTGTTCGTCACTGCCTGGATGGGACTGCTGGAACTCTCGACCGGCAAGCTGACCTATGTCAACGCTGGCCACAATCCACCATTGCTCAAGACCGGTGGCAGCGCTTTCACTTACCTGAAGTCGATTCCCGGCTTCGTGTTGGCCGGCATGGAAGGCATTGTCTACCGGCAGAGCGAGATCTTGCTGGGTGCGGGGGATGTCCTGTATTTGTACACGGATGGGGTGACGGAAGCCACCAATGCCGACAATGAGCTCTATGGTGATGACCGGCTGATCACTCTCGCTAATCAGGTGGCTGTTACTGCTCTGGATGGCTTTTTGAAACGGATCCAGATCGACATTGATGCCTTCGTCCAGGAGGCGCCGCAGGCCGATGACATCACCATGTTGGCGCTGAAAATAAAAGCGCGCCGATAACAAGTCGTACCGATGATTAGAGAAGCAGACGGATCGGTTAAAAAGCAGACGGATTAACCGACGTTGTAGACGCGAATGAATTCTTCGATGCGAGTCTTGATCTGGTCACGTATCTTGCGCGTCTGCTGAAGGACTTCCGCCTCGCTGCCAATCAAGCTGGAGGGGTCTTCGAAACTCCAATTCAGGGTGGCTTTTGCAGAAGGGAAGACCGGGCAGCGCTGACCACTGGCCTGGTCACAAACAGTGATCACGAGTTCGTACCGACGATCCTGCTTGAAAAAATCGAACGCCGAATTGCATGGATTACCCGAGATGTCATAGCCGATTTCCTGCATCACTTGAACGACTCTCGGATTGAGCACGCCTGGTTCGAGACCGGCGCTTTCAGCGATAAATTTGCCTTTGCCCAGATCATTGAGAAATTCCTGCGCCATCTGGCTTCGAGCCGAGTTGTGAAGACAGACAAAGAGGACTTTTAACATGAGACAGTTCCTCCAGAATCTATTTACAAAAAATCGAACGACTGTAAATTCATTAACATTATTTCAGCAAAAGATTGGCAGCAGATTAGCGTGCGGTAATTTTTTTGTTAAATAGCATTATGGATCGTCAAAAAAGCAGGGGTATAGTTAGATGAGCAGACGCTTTTTCAAATGAAATATGGGTCAAGGCAGTGTGACCATAGCAAGAGCCAACGGTTCGGAAGCATCCGTGAGCATTCAATATGCCACACAGGATGGAACCGCTCAGGCTGATACACATTATGCAGCAACAACCGGAAGGCGAGGTTTCATTTGATGTGTCGCTGACAGCTCTCCAAGGCGTCACCTTGATTCGGGTTTGAACCGAACTGAAATCAGTGGTGCTGCATCCACCACGATGCAAAAAATACCAGCCGCCAATCCTTCATCCTGAGACGGCGACGAATGCCATAAACAGTCCGTCAATCTGAATTAACATGTGTTTTCTTAAGCACCCAGTTTGAGGTCACCTTCCCGGATCCAGCCGATTTTGCGGAAATAGAGGCCGAAGACCCAGGTGAGGAGGGCAGGCAGGACGAGAACGACCAGGACCAGGGCGAGCCAGTCCAGGGCGATGATCGCAGTCTTGCTGCCAGCAGCGATATCGGAAATCCAGCCGGTGTAGACACCGATCGGCCCGACCAGGCCACAGGTTCCCATGCCTGAGGCGATAGCAGGGCCGTTTTGCTGCAATTTGAAGATTACGGTCGCGATCGGACCGGTGATGGCAGATGTCAGGATCGCTGGCAGCCAGACGCGTGGATTGCGGACGATGTTGCCCATCTGGAGCATCGAGGTGCCCAGGCTCTGGGCGAAAAAGCCGCCCCAATTGTTGTCGCGGAAGGAGAGGACGGCAAAACCGACCATCTGGGCACTGCAGCCAGCCAGGGCGGCTCCACCGGCGAGGCCGGTCAGGCCCAGGGCAGCGCAGATCGCCGCGCTGGATATCGGTAGAGTCAGGGCGATGCCGACCGCGACGGAAACGAGGACGCCCATCACCAGCGGTTGCAGCTCGGTCGCCCACATGATGAAATGACCAACCGATGCTGCCGCTGCACCGATTGCTGGTGCCCACCAGGCCGCCAAGCCAACACCGACGAGGATGGTGACCAGCGGCGTGACCAGGATATCGATCCTGGTTTCCTTGGCGACAGCTTTGCCACATTCGGCGGCCAGGATGGCAATGACCAGGACCGCCAACGGTCCACCCGCACCGCCGAGCTGGTTGGACGCATGACCGACGGTAGCCAGCGAGAACAGGACCAGCGGCGGTGCCTGCAGGGCGTAACCGATCGCAACCGCCATCGCCGGACCTGACATCGCACTGGCATAGCCGCCGATCGTATTCAAAGCTGCAAAACCTGTCTGGGTGCCGATCGTATTGAGGATGGTGCCGATCAGGAGCGAACAGAATAGGCCCAGCGCCATAGCCCCCATGGCATCGACGCCGTAGCGATGCGCGGAAAAAATGATGTTCTTGCGATTTAAAAATGCCCGGACCGTATCCATGGTAGCCTCCAGCAAATTCTTCTGATGCTAGGATGATACCATGGATGAGTAAAGATCCCCTACAGGGGGTTTTTGCAAACTGGAATGCCCTGGATATCCCCCATATGGGCACAGGTCGAACATACTTTAACAGGGAGATAACTGTTACTTTCATAATGAGCACAGGCTGGTGTGGCTGGTGTTACGATTGGCAGCCCGGACTTGGGGTGATAGAGATTGAATCCTCCCGTTGCCTGATCGAGCTCATCTTCGTTGAGCCGGTTGTCCTTTTCATTCGGTTGAGAATCGTCGTTCATGGTATATCCTCCTGATTAATTGCAATCCAGAATTGATCTAGCTAAAATTCGATCTTGAGTCTGTTTTCCCCCCAGACTGTCGTTGCATCCAAATCCTTGTCGCGGGTAAACGTGTATTCGGCTTTCTGTGTCATGGCCAGTGCGATCTTGATGGCCAGGTGATCCCCTTGCTCGAAGGGATGGAACCGCTCACCCATCCAGCTCAGTTCGACTTCGCAGTGTGCATGGTCCTCACTGGCTGTCGCCATGAATTCAAGCACAAATCCAGTGTCCGGCAGGACAGGCAAAATCACCGCGACGCAGATTTCTTCGAATATCTGCTGAAATTTGAGGGTCTTTGCGGCAGGCAAGGCATGCCGGTGGGCGAATTCGGTCAGGTCATTGACCATGGCGACAAAGTCGAAATCTCGGGCGGTGATCTGGCGCTGGAACAGTTTCAGGCGGTTGACAAAGACGCGTGTCCGGTTCTTCTGAGGATGATCAAAGATCTGGCTGGGTGGACCTTCTTCGTAGATGATGCCCTCATCCATGTAGAAAATGCGTGTTGATACATCACGGGCAAATTTCATTTCATGGGTCACGATCAACATCGTCAGCCCTGCCTTGGCCAAATAACGGATGACGGTGAGTACTTCTCCTACCATGGTTGGATCCAGAGCGCTGGTGGGCTCATCAAAGAGCAGGATGTCCGGGTGCATGGCTAGGGCGCGGACAATGGCCACCCGCTGCTTCTGGCCGCCGGAGAGTTCGTCGGGGTAATGGTGCGCCTTTTCTGCCAGTCCGACTGTTCTCAGCAGCCGCAGGGCTTCGTTGTAGGCGTCCTGACGACTCAGCCCCAGGAGGTCGACCGGTGCCAGCATGATATTTTCAACGACGGTCAAATGTGAGAACAAGTTGAAAGACTGGAAAACCATGCCCATTTTCTGGCGGATCTGGGAAAGGTTGGTGCCTTTTTCACCCAGCTTGACACCGTCGATCCAGATTTCACCGGAAGTCGGTGTCTCGAGCCCGTTGAGGCAGCGCAAGAACGTGCTTTTCCCCGTGCCAGATGGACCAATGATCGAGATGATTTCGCCCTTGGCAATGGTGGCACAGGCCGCGGTCAGGGGTGTGGCATTGGCATAGGTTTTGCTCAGGTTTTTGACCTCAATCATGACTCTGCCCCTTTTGTCTGCTGCTTCACGCCTCTGACCTTGCGCGACCGGCGCCGTGGATCGACCTGGATTTCGATCTGGTCCAGCAGGGCCGTCAAGACGAAGGCGAGCAAGAAATAAATGGCCGCGGTGATCACCAGCGGGAAGAAGGCTTCATACGTCCGGCTGCGGATGATGTCGGTCACTTTGGTCAGGTCCTGGATCGCGATGTAGCCGACGATTGAGGTCATTTTGACCATTGCAATGAATTCGCCTTTGTAGACGGGTAGAAAATGACGCGCTGCCTGCGGGAAGGTGATCTTGCGAAAGGTCTGGATCCTGGAGTAGCCGAGCGCGAGGGCGGCTTCGATCTGGCCTTTTTCGACGGCTTCGATCCCGGTCCGCATCATTTCACTGACATAGACGCCAAAATTGATCGCGATCCCGATGACAGCGACCAGGATGGCACTGATGTCGACCGAACCGAAGACGACATAATAGAGGATCATCAGCAGAACTACAAGCGGAACGCCCTGGACCAGGCGGATGAAGGCTTTGGCCATCAGAGCCACTGGGCGGCGCTGGCTCAGGCGCAACAGGCAGACACCAAAACCAAAAATTGTTCCAGCCAGGGCTGACAGGAGCGAGATCACCAGGGTGATCCAGATTCCGGACAAGACCAGCTGCCAGCGGTTTTCCTTGATGAAGTTTTTGTGGAAGCTGCTGGCAAGCTGCTGTCCTGTACTGCGCCAGAATCCTTGTTCTGGTTCAAATTCGCTCGAGCTGGCGACGGCTGCCTCGGTTCCGGATAAATCAGCTTTGCGCACCACCAGGACGATGCCACCCGTGTAGTGGGAGGCGGGGAAATCGACACTTTCGCGGCGTTCATCTGTGATCGACATCGCCCCTGAGACCAGATCAGCCTTGTTGCTGCTGAGCATGCTCAAAAGAGACGAAAAGCTGGTCTGGGTGATTTCCAGCTTCAGATCAAGGCGCTGGGCAAACAGAGCAGCCAGTTCGACTTCGTAGCCCAGGGATTCACCTGCTTTGCCGATGTAGGCCATCGGAGCGAGGGTCGAATCGTGGGCGTAGCGCAGCGTTCCAACAGGATTTTCTGCTGGCTTGACCAGAATGGTTTTCTTTGACTCGTCGGCCCCGAACCATTTTTCCTTAAGGGCTTCCAGTGTGCCGTCTGCGGCAAATTCTTCGACCAGGGTACTGATTTGACTGGTCAGCGGGCTGCCTTTAGCCAGGGCAAAACCATACTGGTCAGTTTCCACGGTCTGGGGGAAAATCGTCAAATCAGCCATCTGGGCCGTGACCAGGCGGGCGACCGGTTCATCGAGACCAATCGCTTCGACCCGGCCGCTCTGGAGGGCCAGGACCATGGAGCTGATGTCATCAAAATATTGGAAGGTCAGACCGGGGATATGGCCAGAAAGAATCTGGTCGAAAACGGTGCCGGTTTGAGTCCCGGTGACCGATCCGGAAAAATCGGCGAGGCTCTGGAACCGGGCGGAACGGTTGCCCTGGCCACTTGCCTGGCCTTGCCCTGAGGGTTGTTCTCCTGCCGGCGTGGCGACCACGGCGACGATGCCGCCGTGGTAATTCGGCGTCGAAAAATAAACCGCCTGGCTGCGTTCAGGCGTGACGGATATTGCTGCCGCAGCCAGATCGTATTTGCCGCTGGCCAGTCCCGCCATCCACGTGCCTGCTGCTGTGTCGGTGATCTCGAGGCCATACCCATAGGTCGCGCAAAAACGAACCAGAAGATCAAGGTCATAGCCAACCATTTCAGATCCCCGATAGTAGCTGAAAGGTTCGGCTTGGGCCACGGTGACAAACCGAATGGTGCCATTGGTCTCAGGTAACAAGGTCCAGTCACTTAAAACTTTGGCCGTTTCATCCCTGCCCAGCCAGATGGCTTTGAGCTCGTCCAGCGTGCCATTGGCGTCACTTGCGGCGATGAAGTCACTGAGCTGGGTCGCCAGCTGGGCTCCGAATTCGGTCTTGGCTGCGGCATAGGCATAGTCGTCTGCCAAGACAAGTTCCTCGACGATCGCCAGACCGGGATTCTTTTGCACCACCAACTGCGCCACGGGCTCATCCAGCAGGCAGGCTGCTGCTTTCTGGCTGATCACCGCTGTCACCATGTCCGTGACATGATTGAAAGAGATGATTTCACTCTGCGGGAAATAGGTCCGGGCATAGTCGTCCAGCAAGGTACCCGTGACAACAGCAAAGCGCTGGCCATTCAGTTCCTGCAGGGTGGGCAAAGCCGGTCCTGTTGCTGGACCAGTGTCGGAATCGGGCTGGAGATTCGCTGGCTTAGTTCCTGCGGGATCATCTGGGATGATCAGGGCTGTGGTCACGCGAATGTATGGATCCGAGAAAAGGATCGTTTCATCGCGTTCGTCGGTGTCAAAGAGGTTGCTCATGATCAGGTCGACTTTGCCACTGGCGCAGGCGGGGATGATCCCACCCCAATCATAGGTCTGGATCTCGTAACGGACATTGGCCCAGTGTGCAAAGCGACGCATCATTTCAATTTCATAGCCGGTCAGGCCGGTTCCCTGGTAAAAGGTGTAAGGCTCGAGCAGTCCGGTCGTACCAATGCGCACCGTGCGTTCCGGATTGGCAGGTTCGGGAATCTCAGGAATGGCATAGTCACCTTCGACCACCCAGCGCTGGTACATATCCGCCAGAACACCATCCGATTCCATTTCTGCCAGGAAGGCATTGATCAGACCGGTCAAATCAGGAATGCTGCTGACCGGGCTGATCCCGACCGCAACTTTACCATCCTGTCCGATCTTTTCAGGCAAAGCGGCCAGCCCAGATAATCCAGCGCGCCTGGCGCTGTCAAAGATGGCCTGGTCACCGGCATAGGCCGCGGCCTTGCCCGTCTGGACCGCCAGGTAACCATCTGTCGGGCTGTTGACATACAGGTATCTGGCCTGGGGCCACGCTGCCAGCATTTCTTTTTCCGCGATGGTTCCGCTTTCCACGGCGATGATGGCTTGAGTTTGCGCCAGGTCTTGCACGGTGACGACCGTGCTGGACGGGACTGCTGTCTCGACCGGCCCGGCGGTGCTTTGGCAGCCTGCCAGCAAGAGACACGTGCTTGCCAGGACAATCACTAGCAAGCTGAATGAACGGATAAGCTGAGGATTGGTTTTGCTTAACTGAATACGCATAAATGCCCCTGATCATTTGATCTGGGGCATTTATACCGCGTGGAAATAAAGTCTGTTCGGGTTTGTGTTACAGCTATGTTAAATAATGCGATTCAAACCCGGATCTTTCCGGCCGGCTTACTCGGGCAAATAGACGATCGCTTTGGTCGGGCATTTTTGCACGGTCTGGCGGATCTTTTCGCTCGGCACACCGGGCCCTGGTTCAAACTGCACGACCGCTTTGTTATCTTTCATTGCGTACAGGCCAGGCATCATTTTGACACAGACACCACAACCGACACAGTATTCCTGCTGGATGGTCAGGGTCGCTTTTTCATCCGCATCGTCAGCTGGAAGATCCTTTTTCTTGACGATTTTCCCCATCAGGGCCCCCATGACCAAGATGGCTGCCACGGTCAGGACCCAGCGGACAGCCATGAAGTCCGGTCCAAGGAACTTGGCCTCGTTGGCCAGCATCGGGACTTTGATGACAGCCCAGGAGCTCAGGATGATCACGATATTGGTGATGCTGGCACCTTTGCCGAGCAGTGTCTTGCTGATCGGAAATGCTGCATAGATGGGCCCGGCTGACAGGCTGCCAAGGGCCAGGGAAAGGAAATTGCCCCACAGGCCGGACTTGTCACCCATGTGCAAAATGATGGTTTCCTTGGGAATCCAGGCTTCGATGACA
Organism: Clostridia bacterium; assembly: GCA_009928985.1. GTDB lineage: Bacteria > Bacillota > Clostridia > Saccharofermentanales > UBA5734 > UBA5734. The sequence continues at coordinate 22,324 of SABL01000018.1, read as the reverse complement.
ACGGTCAACAGGAAGATGACGGGCAATACCTGCAACATTTCAACCAGGTAGTAGACACTGTTCTGGACGGATGACGATGCCTTGCCCGGAGCTACGATAAACAGGACGAGATAAGCTAGGGCCACCAGAGCCAGTAGACGGTTTTTCTTGATTCCATTTAATACAGCAGTCATAACACAACCCCCATCGCCAAAGCGATCACTATGGCAAACCCAAAACTCATCAAATTTCTGGTCAAGGCAAATTTCTTGCCGAACTCTTTTTTCTCCAGGGGAAAGGTGACGATTCCAACCATGGTCAGGGTGGTTAAAAAGGCCACCGCGGGCACGATGCTGGCGCCAGCATTGACGAGGGATCCGACCAGAGGGAAAGCGACAAACGCCGGGATCAGGGTGACACTACCAGTCAAAGCCGCTATGAAAGTGGCCAGGTAAACGTTAGCCGAGCCCAGGACGGACTGTATGCTCTCCGGTGGAATGTAGGTCAAAACCAGGCCGATCAAAAAGATGATGGCCAGGATTTCGCTCAGCATGCTGCCCATCATGCCTTTTGATTTTTTCATGGCCGCGAATGTCTTGGCCCGGTTGCGGACCAGCGATACGACCGTTAGAACAACGGCAATGGCCCAGAAAAGTAGTGTGAATATATCCATGCGTGCCTCCTTGGCGTGATGGCTCCAGTATAGACAGGAGTCAAGCCATTTGAAGTTACCATGGAAACTTATTGATATGAAATGCTGGAGGATCGATCTTCAGTGAATTTCTTGATGGGCTTGCCGGTCCAACATTTTAGAGGACTGCTGAAAAAAATACAGATAGAACGGTCAGAACGATGGCCGACAGTGCGCCGCCGGCTGCGACGCAGGCGAAGGAACGCCAGAATTTGAAGCCAAGGAAGGAGGCGACGGCACTGCCAGTCCACAGGCCGGTGCCGGGCAGAGGGATCGCGACAAAAATGATCAGGGCAGCTTCGGAGGATTTCTCAAAATGGTGGACATTTTTCTGGATCTTGTTGTCGATGAACTGGGTCAGGCCTTTGAGGGATGGGAACTGGTGCAGCCATTTGAGGACGCTGGAGAAAAACAGGAGCAGGAAAGGAACGGGCAGCAGGGCGCCGACAAAGCCTAGCAGCATGACCAGCCACGGGTTCAGGCCCCAGACCAGGATGCCGGCGGGGATGGTGGCGCGCATTTCCGTGATCGGGATGGCGGAGCCGATCAGGACGACCAGGGCATGGGAATTGCCAAACCAGGCTTCGAGTAGCTGCATGATGGATTCTTTCAAAGTCGTATGACCTCCAATGGTTCAAGTTGTATTTTACTGCTCAACCTTTTTTGGGACCGCGCTGGACTGTGTGTCAGGTCGAAGCTCCAGGATCGGCAGTTCGGGGATGGATCCCAACCGCAGCGGGAACAATACGGAGCCGAGACCGCGGCTGATGTATCCGGACATTCCGTTCAAGGCAAAACTTCCCTTATGATAACCCATCCGGCCCAATTTTTCCCGCCTTAAAAGGAAAAATTCCAGATGAAAGGGCAGGTAGATCTGGCCGCCGTGGAAATGTCCAGCCAGAAAGAACCCAGCTTGACCGGGTGGAACCAGAAAAAATGTGTCTGGATTGTGGGCCAGGACCAGGCGACGCTCTGGCGGGATTGTTGCCCTCGAATCTGCCCCGGGGGACGATGCATTCCTGACTGCCAGCTCAAAGTCAGGCTGGCCTTTTTTCAGGATGTCGAGACCGACCAGGAGCCAGTCCCGACCGGATCGTTCCCGGACCTCCCGGCTTTCGTTTATGAGCATGGTGAAGCCAGCCTGGCGCAGCAAGTTGAGTGATGCTGGTGAATCATGGTTGCCAGGGACGGCATAGCAGGCATTTCCCATTCGCTGGCAAATGACTGTCAGAGCATCGAGCCAGGGTTTGGCCAGTTCGGGTCGATGATGGCGCCCCGTCAGATCACCGGCAAAAAGCAGCAGGTCAACATCTTCCGCTGCGAGGGCCTGGGCGATGCGCTCCGGCCTGAGGCGCAGCCATTCGGCGTGCAAGTCCGAAATCAAGGCAATGCGCAGGCCGCTCGGGGCTGGCATGTCCTGGCCAGGTTCGTTGTCAGGGATCAGATCGGGCACGATGCCTTCATGGGGTGCTTTTGATGAGCCGTTATCAGGCTTTGCAGTTAGAAGAATCTGCCGTGTGACTTCCAGCTGAGTCGGCTCGTAGAGCGCCCTTAGCAGCAGGATCGCAACGAGAAAGAAGACCAAGCCCCAAAGGAGATCCCGGATCAGGGCAATGCTCAGCGAAAGTTGAATAGCAGAGACGAGTGTCAGGCCAGGCAGCAAGCGTTTTTCCACCTTTCCCCGGGACAGCGAACATCGGTTGACCAACGATTTTCCAGCGCCCGAGCTATGCTATAATAATAGCAAAAATTTTCAGGAGTCTTCACGATGAAAAGCCAGACACGCGCCGGGATTGTCCTGGCGGTTTTATTGTTCGCCTGGTCGACCCCATTGGCAGCGCCTTTCCGCTATTTCGCCACCATGATCCGGACCGGAGCCGAGTTTCTGGCTGGCCTGACCCGGGCTTCCGATGCCTTGGCAGCGTGGCTGACCTACCTGATCGTGGCGATTATTGTCGCGTTGCTGTTCTGGATCGGCAAGAGCCGCCAGCGTCTGTACATCGCCGGGTTTGCATCCTTGTCCGAGGTCATCTACCACCTCTGGATCTGCATCGAAAACAACCGGGTGTATGATGTTTCATTGCCGATCACAATCGGCCTGGCCCTGGCCCTGCTATTCTTGCTTATTCCTGCCCGATCACCGGGTCTGTGGCTGTCGGATGCTTTCATCGTTTCTTTGCCAGCCCTGATCATTGTCGAAGGCTTTTTCACCGGCTTGTTTTCAGCCCTGGACTGGCCCTATGACCTGCTCGGTCCGATGTTGATCGTGCCTTCAGGCAGTCTGGCCCAGAATCTGGCCGGCTGGCTCTCGCTGCCGATGCTGATCTGGTCGGTGCTGCTTGTGATCCTGGCCTTGCTGCCACAGATCCTGCTTTCGCAGGGCCGGACCAAGGGCTGACAAAGGAAAGGTACGGACCATTTCATGGCAAAAGCAAACAAGAACCCGGACATCAAATCACAGATTGAGGCCTTGCGGGCAGACATTCAGGCACACAGCCGCGCCTACTATGCAGATGATAACCCGACCATCAGCGACTTTGAATTTGACCAATTGATGCAGCGCCTGCGCACATTGGAAGCGATGGCTCCTGACTTGGCGACTGAAGATTCCCCCAGCCGCAAGGTCGGCGGGGCGATCAGCACAGATCTGGCCACGACCCGCCACACCGTGCCCCTCTTGAGTTTGCAGGATGTTTTTGCCGAGTCCGAGGTTTTTGATTTTATCACCCGGGTGCACAGTGAATTCCCGGAGGCCCGCTTTGTGGTGGAACGGAAAATCGATGGCTTGTCGGTGGCGATCCGTTATGAACAGGGTCGTCTGGTCCGGGGCCTGACCCGGGGCGATGGCGAGGTCGGTGAGGATGTCAGCGCCAATATTCGCCAGATTGTTGATTTGCCCCAGGTGCTGCCGGATGCTTTGCCAGCGCTGGAGGTCCGTGGCGAGGTCTACTTGCCAGTCGATGCATTTTTGCGGGTCAATGCCCGCCAGGAGGACAGCGGCGGCAAAATATTTGCCAATCCGCGCAACTGCGCTGCCGGGACCTTGCGCCAGCTCGATCCGGCCATTGTTGCCGAGCGAGAACTATCCTTGTTCGTTTTCAACGTCCAGGCCGCAACAGGCATCTCTTTTGCCAGCCACTCCGAAAGCCTGGAGTATCTGGCCCGGCTCGGTTTCCCGGTCAGCCCGGAGTATCAGGTCTGCTCGTCGTTCGAAACGGTCTGGGCGACGATCACCGCCATCGGCGAGCAACGATTCGCCTTGCCTTACGGCATCGATGGCGCCGTCGTCAAGGTCGACGACCTGGCGATTCGGGAACGCCTGGGGGCTACGAGCAAAGTGCCGCGCTGGGCAATTGCCTTTAAATATCCGCCGGAACAAAAGGAAACGCGCCTGCTGGACATCACAGTCCAGGTCGGCCGCACCGGCCGGATCACGCCGATGGCGATCCTTGAACCGGTCCGTCTGGCCGGTACCACAGTCAGCCGGGCAACGCTGCACAACCAGGATATGATCGACAAACTCGATGTCCGGATCGGCGATACCGTCCTGGTCCAGAAAGCCGGCGACATCATCCCAGCCATTTTGTCAGTGCGTAAAGACCTGCGTGCCGGTGATCCGCCGCGCTATGAATTGCCCCGGAATTGCCCGGTCTGCGGTGCTCCGGCCGAACGTGAGCCGGATACAGCCGATTTGCGCTGTACAGGTTCCGATTGCCCGGCCCAGATTGCCCGCCACCTGGTCTACTTTGCCTCGAAAGAAGCCATGGACATCGAGGGTCTCGGCCCGGCCATGGTTGAAACTTTACTCGCGGCTGGGCTCATCCACACGCTGGCTGACATCTACCAGCTGCCAGGTCGCCAGGAAGAGCTGGCAAGCAGCGATCTGTTCAAGACGCGCCAGAAAACGCTGGCCAACTTGCTGCAGGCGATCGAAAAGTCGCGCCACAACAGCCTTGATCGCCTGATCACAGGGTTTGGCATCCGCAACATCGGCCGCCAGGCCTCGCGCGTCCTGGCCGAATCCTTTCCCGACCTGCCCAGCCTGGCCCGGGCCACTGAGCTCGAACTTCTGGCTTTGCCGGATTTCGGTGCTGTCAGTGCCCGATCCGTTGTCGATTTTTTCAGTCAGGAACAAACCCTGCAGCTGATCGATCAACTCGCACGAGCCGGCGTCAACCTGCAGGGCAATCAGACCGACCGGACCAGCCTGCCCCTGTTGGGCCAGACGTTTGTCCTGACTGGCACCTTGCCGACTCTCGGTCGCGAAGAAGCCACCCGCCTGATTGAAGCCGCCGGGGGGAAAGTCTCTGGCAGTGTCTCGCGTAAAACGCATTTTGTCGTGGCAGGGGAGGCGGCAGGCAGCAAACTGGACAAAGCCCGCGCGCTCGGCGTGACGATCCTCGACGAAGCTGGGCTATTGGAGATGCTGGGTGCCTAATCCGGCAAAGTCCGGGCGATGTAGTGCAACCATTGCTGCCTGGTTTCGTCGCTGATGACGTGTTCCAAACGACAGGCATCCTGCTCGGCGGTCGTTTCGTCTAGCCCTAGTATTTCGATCAGGAAACGCTTGAGCATTTGGTGGCTCTGGGTGATCACGTGGGCTCGCGCCAGGCCTGATTCAGTCAATTGGATGCTGCCATAGGGTGTGTGTTCGATCAGACCGGCCTGGACCAGATTGGCCAGGGCTTTGCTGACGGCAGCCCGGGAAATGCCCAGCTGTGACGAGACGTCGATGGAACGAACGGGCGTGCCGTCCGGTGCCAGGGCCAGGATGGCTTCCAGAAAATCTTCAACAGCAGGTGTGAGCGGTATCTGTTTCATACGACCGTCCCAAATTCCAAAACGTTCAGGCAGCCAGGCCGAGCAGAAGGCCGCCCTGGAAAATCAGCAGGGAGATCAGGTAGGCCACGCCGATCTGGTAGAGGATGGCTGCCAGTGTCCAGCGCCAGCTTTGCATTTCGCGGGCCAGTGCGCCCAGCGCTGCGACACAGGGCGTGTAGAGCAACGTGAAGGTCATGAACGCATAGGCTGCGAGCGGGGTGAAGGTCATAGCGATCTGTTCCGGGGTGAACAGGATGCCCAGCGAGGCTACGACGGCTTCCTTGGCGATCAGGCCTGTCAGAAGAGCTACGCTGGACTGCCAGTTGCCGAAGCCCAGGGGCGAAAGCAAGGGTGCGATCTGGCTGCCCAGAAGGCCGAAAATGCTTTGTGAGCTGTCCGTGGCGACGGAAAAGGTCAGTGTGAAGGTCCTGAAAATCCAGATCACAACCGACATGGCAAAAATCAGGGTGCCAGCTCGGACCATGAAGTCTTTGACCTTGTCCCAGATGTGCAGGAACAAGGATTTGGTATCAGGTAACCGGTAAGGGGGCAGTTCGATGATAAAGGGAGCCTCACTGCCGCGCAGGACGGTCTTGCTCAGGAGGACCGCCGAGAGGATGGCGACGATGACGCCGAGCACATACATCGAGAAAGTCACCAGGCCTTTATGGGTGGGGAAGAAGATGGCGGCAAAAAAGGCATAGATCGGCATGCGCGCGCCACATGACATGAAGGGCGTGATCATGATGGTCAGGCGCCGGTCGCGCTGGTTTTCCAGGGAACGGGCGGCCATGATGGCTGGTACGGTGCAGCCAAACCCCATCAGCATCGGGATGAAACTGCGTCCGGACAGGCCGAATTTGAGGAAAACCTTGTCGACCATGAAGGCGGCCCGGGCCATGTAGCCGGTGTCTTCGAGCACGGACAGGAACATGAACAGCAGGGCGATCTGGGGCAGGAACGTCAGGACACCGCCGACCCCGGCGATGATGCCATCGACCACAAGGGAGCTGATCCAAGGCGACGCTCCGGCAAGGCCAAGACCGGTCCGGACCCATCCACTCAGGGTTTCACTGAAAAAGAGGTCCAGCCAGCCGGTCAGGCGGCCGCCCAGGTTTTCATGGAAGGTGAGCTGGAAGACCAGGAACAAAATCAAAAGGAAGATCGGCAGCGCCCAGATGCGGTGGGTCAGGACCTGGTCGATCCGGTCGGAACGGGTCAGGTCAGCTGGGTGCAGGCGATGCTCGAGGACCTGTCGGGTGATGCGGGCTGCTTCCTGGTACAGGATCTGGGTTTCCTCATCGGACTCTGGCTGAAAATCGAGCGGCAATCGGGCCATGGTTTCCGGTTGATCGCTGGTGTGGTCGTGTTCTGCCTGCAGGGCACGGCCGATGCCAGCTCCCTGGCCGGGCCCGTGACCGGGGCCAGGTCCTTGTCCGTGGCCGATGCCTCGTCCAGGTCCATGAGGAGAATGTGGCTTGTGACCGGGCCCGAAGGGCTGGGCAGGTTTGCCTTTGCCCCTGGGATGGATGGGACTGGCAGCAGGATGGATGGGATGATGAAGGGGCTGCCCGGCCGGTCCTGGCTCGCGACCGTGGCCCAACGCAGGAACAGGTGGGATCGCTTCGTTGCCAAAGGGCCGCTCTGACAGGATGTGGTGGTGGTCGCCATCCTTGTGTCCGATTGAAATAGCCAGGGTCCTGACCGCATCGATCAACTCGAGGATGCCTTGGTTTAGTTTGGCAGATATGGGCACGACTGGCATGCCGAGCAGGGCCTCAAGGCGTTCCAAGTGCAATAGGTCGCCTCGTTGCTCGATCTCGTCCATCATGTTCAGAGCCACAATCATCGGCCGGCCGAGCTTTTTCAGCTGCAAAGTCAGGTACAAGTTGCGCTCGAGGTTGCTGGCGTCGATAATATTGACGATCACGTCCGGCTGGTCTTCGAGGATGTAGTTGCGGGTGACAATTTCCTCGATCGAATAGGGGGACAGGGAATAGATCCCGGGCAAATCGACCAGGGTGAACAGATTGGGCCCGCGCCGGATCACACCGACTTTTTTCTCGACGGTTACACCGGGCCAGTTGCCCGTTGTCTGGCGCGTGCCTGTCAGACGATTGAATAGGGTTGTTTTGCCACAGTTGGGGTTGCCAGCCAGCGCCAGATGGATGTTCACAGGCGGTCCTCCCGCACCATTGCAATCATGGCTGCGTCGCGCTTCCTGATGGACAGGTTATAGTTGCGCAGGCGAATTTCCATGGGATCACCCAAGGGGGCAAATTTTCTGACAATCAGCCAGGTGCCCGGGGTGACGCCCATGGCAATCAGGCGCTGGCGCAAAGCACCGGTACCCTGGATGGAGACAATGGTCCCGCTCTCTCCGGGTTTGAACTCTGAAAGCGGTACAGGCATGACTGGATCCTTTCGCCCGCTCCAAACCTGTTGTGGCATGCGGGGCCGCCGCAGCCAGCTCAGGACGCTGGCCTGATGTTAACTTCGGTTAACATTTTAACGCACTGAAAAGGATAGTCAAGCTGGTTTTTTGGACTCGATGCGGGCGTTTTTTTACTGATTGGGTTTTTTATCATGCGCTGCGATAGATGCTTAATTTGTATTTGCGCATGAAATGGTGCAATTTTTCACAATCAGCCGGGTGCTCACACTCGAAACGGACATCCATCGATTCGGCGACAGAAATCAGGGAGGCAAAACCGACCAGGGCGGAGAGCATGCTGTCAGTGACCAGGCGATCGCCCTGGGCTGTGATAAATGTGACTTTTCCCTGGCAGTTTACCAGAATATCTGTAAATTCTTTGACTGTATCAAAGTTGTTCATGTCTGTATGTACCTCATTATCTATGCAAAGCCCGAAAGCTTAATTGCTATTTGTTGCCGATTTGCATCTGGCGTGCTTATTGTACACCCAGATGGAAGCCCGGTCGAGCTCATTCACCAGAAATTAACATCATGCTATAATGAGGCCAATCGCAAGCCTGCTGTTTTGTGCAGGTAAAAAGTGGGGGCCTGGATTTGATCTTCTTTTTTTGGAGCTTGTTCTTATCCACCATCATGAGCCTGGTAGTCCTTGTTTTGCTGTTCAAGGCCCTGAGGGTCAATCAGGAACGGCGCAACCGAATTTCCCTGGGTTATCTGGCTCCGGTCGCGCTGACTGGGCTGTTTTTGGCTTTGATGCTCTCCATGACCGTACCCCGCCTGCTCGACACGGTGAATTTGCTGACCGAAACTTATGCGATCGAGGAGGTGCAAGTCGACCGGCAGAATCTGGGCTGGAACAGCCTGACAACTGAAGGGCGGCGGTATTTCTACAATCAGTGGCAGATCACGCTGGAACCTGGCAGCCAATACCGGATCGAATACACGCCCAGGAGCGGCTATCTCGTCCGGGCCACCTTGATCGAAACAACCGTTGTCAATTCGAGGGGCCTGGCGATCAGAGAAGCGACTGGCGAGGATGTGCCATGATTGTCCGCACGGTCTGCATCGAGAATCCATCGGGTTTGCATGCTCGCCTGGCGAGCCTTTTTTGTGCCAAAGCCAAGCAGTATCGCTGCCAGATTGTGGTCCGGGCCGGACGCCAGTACATTCCTGCCCGCAACATCCTGGACATGATGGCTGCCAACATTCGCCAGGGCCAGTGCATCACGATCCACTGTGAAGGCGAGGATGAGGCATGGGCTCTCGCTGATCTGGTGGCTTTTTTGACCAGTCTCACAGAATAGGGACTGTGGATCCTGTCGAAGCTCAGCGCTCGACAAAAATTTCTGGACCAGTTGATTCACAGGGCATGACCCCTGCTGGCACAATGATCAAACACCTGTTTCTATTGCCAGGACGATAGAAGCAGGTCAGGTGTCAAGGAGGTCATACTAGTATGGGACGAGAGGAATCGATCCAGCGGAAAATTTCCCGACTCGCGCCGGCTGACCAGACCGGTTTTTTTATCGCGGCTTCGGATTTTGACTTGCTCAATCACGTTTCGCGGATGATCAAGCGGCAGGGCATGGTCGGCATGATGGATACAGCGGGCCGGATGCAATATCTGGTGGATGGGCGCAAAGGTACACCGCTGGCGGCCCGGCGCATCATGGATACGACCCAGAAACTGGTCCGGGACATGATCATGGACCCGGACGAGCTCAAACCCTTGCGGGTTCTGGCTGTCGATGAGGTCATGAGGCGCTGGCAGTTGATGCCCCGTCTCAAGGGATATCGCTATTTGCGTTACATGCTGGTTGTGGCGGCAGGCAATGACCGCATGTTGCGTCCGGTGAGCAAAATGCTCTACCCGCTCGTGGCCGAGGAATTCAAGGTCCCGATCAGCCAGATTGAGCGAGACATCCGCTATTGCCTCAAGACCAAGAACAGTCCAGGTCCAGCTGTTTCCAATACTGCAGCCATCAGCATGATGTGTGATGAAGTGACTGATCTGGTGATCCAATGGACGCGGCAAATAAAACCACCCATGGTCGCCGAAGCAACCATGGGCGGCTATCCTGTGCCTGGAGAATGAACTCCTTATATGGAACTGGGTTCAGAAGGTGTGAGTCCGGTGAATCAGCCGTTGACTTTGTCCTTGAGGCCCTTGCCAGCCTTGAAAACGGGGGCTTTGGACTCGGGGATCTTGATCTCCTGCTTGGTGCTGGGGTTGCGTCCCTTGCGGGCAGCGCGCTTCCTCACCTCAAAGGTTCCGAAACCAACAAGCACGACTTTGTCATCCTTGGACAAAGCATCCGAAATGGAGTCAAGGACGGCAGTGATGGCATTTTCGCTGTCCTTTTTGCTCAGCTTAGTTGATTTAGCGACGGCATCGATCAGATCAGTCTTGTTCATTTGGAGCCTCCTTCAGGCAGTTTTTTCTTCTGATATTATCGTACGCAATGAATTCAAGTGTCAAGCCATGACCAGGGTTTTAAGGATCCAAATGAACACTATTTACAGGAAGTTATGGAAAAAATGCGTCATTCTTGGTCAGGACTGACAAATTGCAGCTCGTCCGCTATAATCTGATTTGCACAGTCCATCCATTGCAAGGAAGAAGAGGAACATGTCCAGACAGATTGAATGCCAGAAGGTCACCGAAGCGGTCGCTTCTTTGTGCCAGCAAGCCAACATAGAGCTGAGCCCGGATATCCAGCAAGCCCTCGAGGCAGCCCGCAAGGCCGAACCATCACCGGCTGGCCAGGCGATCCTCGAGGAACTGATCGAGAATGCTGCCCTGGCCCGGCAGCAACGCCTGGCGATCTGCCAGGACACCGGCATGGCGGTTGTCTTTGTCCGAATCGGCCAGGATGTCCAGGTTGTGGGTGGTTCCCTGACCGAGTCCATCCACGCCGGTGTGGCCAAGGGATACCGCGATGGCTATCTGCGGGCATCGGTCGTTTCAGACCCGATCCTGCGGGTCAATACCGGAGACAATACGCCAGCCGTGATCCATTATGACATCGTACCCGGCGATGAGCTGGAGATCACCGTGGCCCCCAAGGGTTTTGGCAGCGAAAACATGTCAGCAGTCAAGATGTTCAGCCCTTCTGCCGGCATTGACGGTGTGCGCCAGTTTGTGATCGACACCATCCGCGCCGCCGGACCGAACCCCTGCCCGCCGATCATTGTTGGAGTCGGCCTCGGTGGCACACTGGAGAAAGTGACCGAGATAGCCAAGGAAGCCCTGCTTCGCCCGGTCGGCAGTGCCAATCCCCAGCCTCACCTGCACCAGCTGGAACAAGAACTCCTGGCGGCTGCCAATGCCACTGGGATCGGCCCGGGCGGCCTCGGTGGCCGGATGACAGCCCTGGCGATCCACGTGCAAGCCTATCCGACACACATCGCCGGCCTGCCGGTGGCAGTCAACATGAGCTGCCATGCCACCCGACATGCCTCGCTGACTCTTTAACCGGACCTCTCACGCAGATTGCCAAGAATACGGAGCTTCACACATGGAACGGATCCACCTCCAATTGCCCCTCGACCGGAAAACAGTCCTGTCCCTCAAAGCAGGGGATTTGCTTTCTTTGTCGGGTGTCCTGTATACAGCCCGCGATGCAGCCCATAAAAGACTGATCATGGCCCTTGACCAGAACGAGCCATTGCCACTTGAGCTGTCCGGACAGACGATTTATTACGCCGGACCCTGCCCGGGCCGCCCCGGCTTGCCAGTCGGTTCGGCGGGTCCAACGACGAGTGGCCGCATGGATGCCTATGCCCCGCGCCTGATCGAGCAAGGCCTCGTCGGCATGATCGGCAAAGGCGCCCGGTCGCCGGCTGTGATCGAGGTGATGAAGCAATATGGTGCGATTTACCTGGGAGCCACAGGCGGAGCAGGTGCGCTCCTGGCTCAGCGGATCAAAAAGGCCGAGGTCATCGCCTACGACGATCTTGGAGCTGAAGCCATCCGCCGGCTTGAGGTTCTTGATTTTCCGGTCGTTGTCCTGATCGATACCCAGGGTAACAATCTCTATGAGAGCGGTCCTGCAAACTGGGCTCTGCCGGTTGCCAGTGAGCCTGTTGCTGGTGTAAAATGACGGCGTGCACGAAGCACAGGAGGATTACCCATGGAAATTAACAAAGATATGATCATTTCGGATGTGCTGAACCTTGACCGGGGCACGGTGCCGATTTTCTTCAAAAATGGCCTGCATTGCCTCGGCTGTGCCATGGCTTCCGGTGAAACGATTGAAGAAGCCTGCATGGTCCACGGTCTTGATGTCGAGAAACTGCTCTTTGAGCTGAACAGCTTTTTTGAAGTCAGGGATCTGCCGGAAGCTTCATTCTGATTGTTCGCCTGGATTGCAGATGTTGACGACTGTAATGGTTTAGACGAGTCCCTCCGACCTTAGGGCCGGAGGGATTTTTCCTAGGAGTGCAAGCTTCTGTCAGGACCTTTCATCAGGCATGGAGTGTATGTATGGTGCGAGAGCATAAGAGCTTGATTCTGGTCCTGATCTTTTTTTTGCTTCTGATGATCCTCGGAACCATCGGCTATGTCGCGTTGCTGCAGGTCAGTGTTCTCGATGCGTTCTACATGACGGTGATCACGATCGCCACGGTTGGATTCAAAGAAGTGGCCGAGCTTTCCGAAGCGGCCAAGATCTTTACCGTTTTCATCATTTTCGCCGGGTTGGGTTTTGTCGGTTATGCCCTGACCAGCCTGGTGGCATTCCTGACAGAGGGCCAGCTCCAGACAGTCTGGCGGAGGCGTCGCATGGATAACCGGATCAGAGCCTTGCACAAACACTACATCGTCTGCGGCGCCGGCGAGACGGCGCAGAATGTCATGTCCCAGCTGTCAGCCGGCAAAGTGCCGTTTGTCGTCGTCGATCTGCGCGAGGAGAAAATCCATGAGTTCCACAACCGCGGGATCCTGGCCATCCACGGCGATCCGACCCATGAATCGGCCCTCGAGCAGGCTAATATCCACAACGCCGAGGGCCTGATCTGCGCGTTATCCTCGGATACGGAAAATGTTTTCACCATTCTGACCGCACGATATCTCAACCCCAATCTCTACATTATTTCCCGCGCGATCGAGCCCCATGCGCACGAAAAATTGCGCATGGCTGGGGCGGACCGGACGATTTCGCCCAATGAGATCGGCGGGAGACGCATGGCAGCCATGGTCCTGCGGCCTTCGATTTTCTCATTTCTGGACGTCGTGACGTATGCCGGTGATGAGGTTTTCAATTTGGAAGAAGTCCTGCTGGGTGATGGATCAGAACTCAAAGACAAGACCCTGCGCGAGGCTAGAATCCCTGAGCGCACGGGCCTGATCGTCATGGCGATCAAGAAATCCGGCAGCCGGACCATGGTCTTCAATCCGCAGGCCAGCGAAAACTTGGCGACAGGGGACTCCTTGATCGTCCTGGGCAATCCGGAAAATGTTGACAAGCTGAAAAATCTGGCCAAAGACGAGGGGATTCGCCTCCACCTTTGATGATTAGTGTGGCAGGGTGTAGCCTTGCCCCCAGAGCCAGTCATACTGGATCCATTCATACACCTCGAGCAGGTCCTTGCGGGACTGGTTCGAGGTGTTGTTTTCGTCTGCGTCCCCCATCTTTTCCAGCTCCAGAACCAGCCGCTGCAGCGGTGGCAATGGCAGGCCTGCTGCCTCGAGCAGCCTGGCCCCCAGGACATTGAAACCGGGCCACTGGCTGTGGTGGGCATGGTCCAGGGCCAGCTTCCCAGACAATCCGGCCTTTCGAGCTGCCTGGTTGGCATGATAAAAAACCGGTACCTGGTACAAGGCTGGATCTTGCGCTGTGGCAGCCATCCCGGCATCCACCATCATGCGATAGCCGGAATGCTCGCCGATCCCTGGCAGATGGTCGCCAAAGGCGCAAAGCAGCACAGGCCGGTCCAGCTGCTCGATTTGCTGACAGAGCTTTGCGTACAGGTGCCCGGCATCGCGAACCCCCTGGGTATAATTGATCACGGCATGGCGGTCGCCATCTGACACGTTGAGTTTGGAGGCAAACCGGGGTCTGGCTTCGGGATCGATTGCCCCTTCGGCGTAGCGGTCCGGTGCATAAGGCCCATGGTTCTGCATGGTCAGGGTGTAGATCAACTGGGGATTCTCTGTCTGGTGCAGCTGCGCCAGGATGGGTTCAAGCAGAGCCTCATCAGCCATGTACCAGCCCTTTTGCCGGGCAAATCCCTGGGCCGTCAATTCCTCGAGGCCGATGAATTGTTCGAAACCAAGCAGTGGGTAGACTTTGTCACGATCGTAGAAGGTGCGGGTGTAACTGTGGATGGCGGTCGTCAGGTAACCTAGCTGCCTCAGATGAGAAGGAAGTGCTGGCAAAGGACGGTTGATCTTGATAAAAGGACAGGCTGAGTCGTGCAGCAGCGAGATGGAAAGTCCGGTCAAAAATTCAAATTCGGAATTGGCCGTCAGTCCGGCAAAACAGCTGGCCGTGACATCGCCGGCATAATCGGCCCGGAAAGCCTGCAAAGGATCTTCGGCAAATTCCAGTCCCTGGATCCGCGTGATATCCCACAGGGCCTCGATCGCGAGGACGATGATGGTTGGCTTGGTTTTTGCAGGCGACTGCGCCATCTGCCCGGCGTTGGCCAGCAGGTGACTCTGGATCTGCTCTGTCCGTTCAGGCGAGTAGGTGTCTGGTATGTCCTGGTCGATCGACACCAGATGGATGTGCGCGAAAAAAGCCAGCCAAGATCCATGCAATCGGACATTCTGGTCGTAGTTTTGGCTCGACAAGACAGGCACATGCAGCCACCTGTGGAGCCATTTGTTCTGCACCCAAAGTCCGTAGCGCCAGAACAAGGCCAGGAGACTGGCCCCGGCGAATGCGGCCAGCCAGCGTCCACTGGCAGCTGATGGCCCGGACAGGAAGATCCCGCCGGTCAACAGGTGGAGCAGTCCATTGCCCAGCAATTGGCCTAAAAGCATCGGCAGGAAAAAAGCCGGCCGGATATAATGTCCGATCAACTCGCGGAACTTGCCCGGATCAGAGGTTTTGAACAAATCGGACCAGAGGAAATGGGTCAAAGCCGTCTCATACTTGACCTGGTCGGCTTTGGCCACAATATAAACGAGTAAATAACCCAGGGTGAAACCGGGCCACAGGCGATTGGTCAAGGCTGCTGTCAGGAGCGGGATCGCGGCAGCAGCCGGGACGGAAAGCAGGAAAGCAGGGAACTGGCGCCGCACCCAGCGCATAGCCCCGTACAGGGTGCCTGTAGCGACCCATTGGGCTGAAAAAATTGAGAACATGCCTGCAAAAACCAGGAAAATCAGGGTCCGGGGCAAAGGTGAAAAGCCGCTGGCGGCCAGGCGTAGCATCGTCACGTTGATAGAACCTCTCCGGTGGATTTCGTGTCCTCGTCCATTCTGATTCAGCCTTGAAGTCCTGTCAACGCAAAGACAGGGCCTGAGGCAATGCGGCAGGGAACGCCAATTGCCGCATTCGGGACCACCTTTCGCACCACCACAGGCCCTCTCGCGCAACCCAGACCAGGACCGGCTGGCAAGAATCATGATCGAAAACGTTTTCAACTTCGCAACAAGAAGTGGTCTATTTTGGAGAGGTTATTGGTGTGTCTTGATCACAATGGTCAATGAAAGACCGGAAGTCGCACTTAAATAGACCATATTTGCTCAGAAATATTGCACAAATGAGCGGTTTTGGATTGCATATAATGTCCTTTTCGCTATAATGGATTTGTTGGTAACATACGTGACAAATACCGGCTTGTTTCTGAGGCAGCCAGTTGTTTGCCACATTGCAAGGTGAGGGAGAGCATGAAATCAATATCCAATCAGAAACGCATCAAGGTCAGTGTCAACGGCCGCGAGATGGAAGTCTATGACAATCTGACCATCCTGCAGTCGCTGCTGCAGGAGGACGTCAATATTCCACATTTGTGCTATGACATCCGCCTGGACCGGGCTAATGGCAACTGCGGCCTGTGTGTCGTTGAACTCGGCGACAAGGGCAAGGAACGCGATGTCAAGGCTTGCCAGACCCCGATCAAAGAAGGCATGGTGATCACCACCAACAGCCCCAAGCTGGAAGGCTACCGCCGGATCCGCCTGGAGCAGTTGCTGAGCGACCACAACGCTGACTGCGTCGCCCCATGCGTCCAGACCTGCCCGGCCAATATCGATATCCAGGGCTACCTGGCCCAGGTCAGCAACGGCAATTACGAAGCTGCCGTCCGCATCATCAAGGACAAAAACCCCTTCCCGATTGTTTGCGGCCGCGTCTGCCCACACCCTTGCGAAGCCCAGTGCCGCCGCAGCCTGGTTGATTCACCGGTTGCCATCAACCATGTCAAGCGTTTCGCTGCTGACTGGGACATGAATCGTGAGCAGGCCTGGCTGCCCTCCAAGGAGGAGCCCACTGGCAAAAAAGTTGCTGTCGTCGGTGCCGGCCCGTCTGGTCTGGCCGCAGCCTACTACAGTGCCATCAATGGCCATGAAGTCACCGTCTTTGAACGCCAGCAGTTTGCCGGCGGCATGATGCGCTACGGTATCCCGGAATACCGCCTGCCCAAGGCCACCCTGGACAAGGAAATCGACACCATGCGTTCGCTTGGGGTCAAGATTGTCACGGGCAAGACGCTCGGCACCCATATCAGCCTCGAAGACCTGCACAAAGATTTCGATGCCGTTTACCTGGCGATCGGTTCCTGGCGTGCCACACCGATGTCGATCGAAGGTGAAAACCTTGCCGGCGTCATGCTCGGCATCAATTACCTCGAGCAGGTCACCCGCGGCCGTGAGATCGAGCTCGGCGACGCCGTGATCGTCGGCGGCGGCAACACCGCCATTGACTGTGCCCGTACCGCTCTCCGCAAAGGTGCCAAGTCGGTCAAGCTGGTCTATCGTCGCACCCAGGAAGAGATGCCCGCCGAAGCCTATGAAGTGGAAGAAGCCCTGCACGAAGGCGTCGAAATGATTTTCCTGATGGCCCCGACGAAAATTTCCATGGGCGATAACGGCAAGAAACGCCTCGAATGCATCCGCATGCAGCTCGGTGAGCCCGACCGTTCCGGCCGCCGCCGCCCGGTCCCGATCGAAGGCAGCGATACGTTCATCGAAGCCGACACCATCATCGGTGCCATCGGCCAGAGCACCAATACCCAGTTCCTTTACAATGACTTGCCGGTCAAGCTCAACAAATGGGGCGACATCGAAATCAATGGCAAGACCTCCCAGACATCTGAGGACAATATCTTCGCGGGTGGTGACTGTGTCACCGGTCCGGCCACGGTTATCCAGGCCGTCGCCGCCGGCCGCCGTGCGGCTGAAGCCATGAACAACTACCTCAACATCGGTTATGTCCGCGAATCCAATGTCGACTACAGCTGCAGCCGTGGCTCGATGGAAGACCTGCCGCGCTGGGAATTCGAAGAACGTCCGAAATTCCGCCGCGCCGCCATGCCGGCGATCTCGATCGATGCGCGCAAGGACAATTTCGTCGAAGTTGAGCTTGGTCTGTCCGAGGAGGCTGCTGTCACCGAAGCTCGCCGCTGCCTCAAATGCGGCTGCGCCGAGCGCTATGACTGCAACCTCAGAAATGAGGCGACCAACCATGGCATCGAGTACCGTGAGCCCGTCCATGACCGTCCCTACATCCCGATCGTCGAAGACCACCCGTTCATCATCCGCGACCATAACAAGTGCATTTCCTGCGGCCGTTGCATCGCGGCCTGCGCCGAAATCGAAGGCCCGGACATCCTGACCTTCTACATCAAGCATGGCCGCCAGCTGGTCGGCACCAAGAGTGGACTGCCTTTGGACCAGACCGACTGCGTCAGCTGCGGCCAGTGTGTCAATGCCTGTCCTTGCGGGGCGCTGGATTACAAGCGCGAACGTGACCGTGTTTTCCGCGCCATCCACAATCCGAAAAAGACCGTCGTGGCTTTCGTTGCCCCGGCTGTCCGCAGCGTCATTTCCCAGCATTATGGCAAGACCTTCAATGAAGCGGCTCCTTTTACAGCCGGCATGCTCAAGAGCCTGGGCTTTGACAAGGTCTTCGACTTCACCTTCGCCGCTGACCTGACGATTGTCGAAGAAACCACCGAATTCCTGAACCGCGTCAATAGTGGCGGCGTGATGCCCCAGTTCACCTCCTGTTGCCCTGGCTGGGTCAACCTCGTCGAGCGCCGCTACCCCGAGCTGATCCCGCACCTGTCAACAGCCAAGAGCCCGCAGCAGATGATGGGTGCCACGGTCAAGAACCACTTCGGTGGCAAGATCGCCGGCATCGATCGCAAGGACCTTTTCGTCGTTTCAGTCGTTCCCTGCCTGGCCAAGAAATACGAAGCAGCGCGTCCGGAATTTGCCGTTGGCAAGAACCGTGATGTCGATGCCGTCCTGACCACGACCGAGCTGTTGGAGATGAAGCATCAGGCCCGCATCGAAGCCTCCGAGATCGTGCCCTGCGAATTTGACGAACCTTACAAGCAGGTCACCGGCGCCGGCATCCTCTTTGGTGCGTCCGGTGGTGTGGCCGAGGCAGCCCTGCGCATGGCGGTCGAGAAACTGACCAACAAGCCGCTGACCGATCACCTCGATTTCGAGACCATCCGCGGTTTCGAGGGCGTCAAGGAAGCCACGATCGATGCCAATGGCACGAATGTCCGCGTCGCCGTCATCTCCGGCCTGCACAATGCCGAGCCGATCATCCACAAGATCATCCAGGGCATTGATGTCGGCTATGACCTGATCGAAGTCATGGCCTGCCCGGGCGGCTGCATCTGCGGCGCCGGCCATCCCGTTCCGGAGAAGATCGACGCGCTCGACAACCGCCAGGCTGTCCTGGTTAACATCGACAAGACCTCGACCTACCGCAAGTCCCAGGAAAATCCCGATATCTTGCGCCTGTATGAGGAGTTCTATGGCGAACCCAATTCCGAGCTGGCTCACGAGCTGTTGCACACCCATTATCACGCCCGCCTTGGCGATGGAGTCACCAGCATGGTCAGAAACAAGGGCAACTCAGCCTTCATGACCCATGAGCTGACCGTCTGCTTCTGTGACACCTGTGCCGGCAAAGGTTCGCGTGAGACGTACAACAGCCTTCTGGCTCAGATCAGCAAGGACAAGATGGATTCTTTTGTCGATGTCAAGGCCATCCGTCTCAAAGGCAATCACCCGACGGAGGACATTTTCATGACCCTCGATGGCCTGACCGTCGATGATGCCAAACTGCAGCATGAGCTTCGGAAGTTCAAAAAAGAAAAAACCATCGTTCATCAGGTATAATGATTCCGCACAGGGTGCGGTCAGCTGGAACAAGCAATTCAGCCGCGCCCTGGCGAGGGAATCATGGAAAAACCAGAAACCAGACGCTTCACCCCCCGCACTTTGACCTTGTCCCTGGTTGCTGTCGTGAGTGTGTATTTTGCACTCGATCGCGCGGCCGAAGTCCTTGCTTATCTGGAACATGTTCTCGCTGTGGCCATGCCCTTGCTTTTGGGCATGGCCATTGCGTATCTTATGAACTTGCCGATGCGGGCCATCGAGCGTTTCGTGGGACGGCACCGGCCAGGTCACCGGGCTGACAGCCGGACTGGCAAATGGCTGCGCCCGCTAAGCCTGGTCCTGACCTTGCTGGGGACCCTCTTGGTCTCGGCAGGGATTCTGGCCCTCGTTGTGCCGCAGGTCATCGCCAGCATTTCGGATCTCTCCAGCCGCCTGCCCAGTCTTTTGGCGCAGTCCGAAGCCTGGATCAACCAGACCACGACGGACAACCCCTGGCTCAAAGACTTGGCCAGCACCCTCAAACTCAGCACGGCTGATCTTCTCAATTGGGCTTTAGCCTTGCTGCAAGGTCAGGGGGGCAGCTGGCTCAACTCGACGGTCAACTGGCTGGCTTCGGCGTTTGGCTGGGTTGTATCACTCGTTCTCAGCCTGATCTTTGCCATCTATCTGCTGCTGGCCAAGGAAAAACTTCAGCGCCAGAGCCTGAGACTGCTTGATGCCATTTTCACACCCAAGGCCAGCAACCGGATCCGTGCGGTCCTGGCATTGACCCACCAGACCTTCAGCGCCTTCTTTGCCGGCCAGTTCCTGGAGGCAATCATCCTGGGCGTCATTTTCCTGGTGATTCTGGCCGTGTTCCAGTTCCCCTATGCGCTCCTGATTGCCGTCCTGATCGCTGTCACGGCCCTGATTCCGATGGTGGGCGCGTACATCGCTCTGGTCGTCGGAGCTTTCCTGATCCTCTTGATCAACCCCTGGCAAGCCCTGGCCTTTGTCATCCTCTTCCTGGTCATCCAGCAACTGGAAAACAACCTGATCTATCCGCGAGTGGTTGGCAGCTCGATCGGACTGCCCGCCCTGTGGGTCTTGACTGCCGTCGTAATCGGTGGCGGTCTGCTGGGTGTCCTGGGCATGATCCTGTTCATCCCGTTCATGTCAGTCGCCTACGCGCTGGTCCGCCAGTGGGTGGTGGCCCGGGAAATGGCGCGCCAGACAGCGCAAAAAAATGCCGCATCCGCCGAAGCAGGACACGGCAATGGGGAACAAGAGACCGTTTGCTAGGCACTCAGAAGACCAGGATTCCGAGGGCGCTCAAAGCATCTGGGTTCAATGACGTTTAGAGCACCAGGAGACCCAAGTGTTCGAACAGGATCTTCAGGCCGATCAGGATCAGCACGCTGCCGCCGGCGATCTCGGCCTTGTTTTTCAGTGCCAGGCCAAAACGGTTGCCGATCACGACACCGAAGAAAGAAAGGACCAATGTGGTCAGGCCGATGAAGTTGACGGCTGGCAGGATGTCGACGGCCAGGAAGGCGAAGGTGATCCCCACTGCCAGGGCATCGATGCTGGTCGCAATGGCCAGGACAGTCAACTCGCGAAGATCGAGTTTGATCTCGCAATGTGGGTCTTCGGCATCCTTTTTGAACGCTTCGTGGATCATTTTGGCCCCAATCAATGAAAGCAGGATGAAGGCCAGCCAATGGTCGAAGCTGGTGATGTAGACAGAAAACTGGCGGCCCAGAAGCCAGCCCAGCAGGGGCATGGCGCCCTGGAAAAAACCGAAAAAGCCTGCAATCGTCAGACCCTGGCGATAGTCCAGCCGTTTCATGCACAAACCCTTGCACAGGGCCACGGCAAAAGCATCCATGGACAGGCCGACTGCAATCAGGAAAAGTTCCAGCAAAGTCATGACGTCAGAGCCCTGCTTTCCGGGCTTTCAAGGCGGTCAGGGCATCCACCACGATCTGGTGATCTTCGATATGGTTGGGCAGACCGGATATACAGATCGATCCGATCATGCCAGTGCCCGCGAGCACGATCGGGAAACCGCCGCCGTACGAGGCATACTCAGCCGGATCGAGCTTGCGGTCGCCAAGCTCTTTGCCAGACATGTCCAGCCAATGCCTGAAACGCAAGGACGACATCGCCATCAGGTCGACCGAATTGCGCTTGCGCTGGAGCCAGAGCTCGCTGTCCAGAAGCGAACCATCGCTGAAATGACGGAAAACAACCAGGCCATTGATCGTGATTTCGACGGCAACAGGATCCGGATAGGATTTTGCATGCTCAAGCATGAGAAGGCCCAGGGCCAGGGCATCGGCGCGGGAAAAGGATGTGAAAACAAGCTCTTTCTCCTGGTCTGACAGGCGCTGGTAGTCAGCATGAGCTTCATAGTTGACAATTTTCATGAGACGAGACCTCCGATTGGCGCACAAGTGACTCGATTATAGCACAGCATCCTTGTCCGGGCGCAGTGAGAAGCTTAAAATCAAGAAAGAACAGAAACAGATCATGGATTGTGATTGTCACGATAGAGCTGGCCACTGGTCTGGTTGGCCAGTGGCGGAAAGCGAGGCTGTGAATGGATTCTTTTGAGAAATTAGGCGCGTTTTACCTGGGCAGACCCTGTGATCCCGAGACGATGGCACCCCAGGAGGGCTATCTGCTTTATGATGCCAAGGATTTGACCACCCATGCGGTCTGTGTCGGCATGACCGGCAGCGGCAAGACCGGCCTGTGCATCAGCCTTCTGGAAGAAGCAGCCCTTGACCAGGTTCCGGCGATCATCATCGATCCCAAAGGTGACATGTCTAATTTGCTTCTGACTTTTCCCGACCTGAAAGCAGATGATTTCCTGCCCTGGGTCCAGGCTGCCGATGCCCAGCGCAAAGGCCAGACAGTTGAAGCGTATGCGGAGGGCCAGGCCAGCCTCTGGCGCCAAGGCCTTAAGGACTGGGGCCAGGACGGCGAGCGCATCCGCCGGCTCCAGCAAGCGGCCGAATTTGCTCTCTATACGCCCGGCAGTACTGCGGCTACGCCGGTCTCGATCCTCAAATCCTTCGCCGCGCCAGCACCTGCGATTCTTG
>SABL01000108.1 GCA_009928985.1 Clostridia bacterium | reverse complement strand
GTCCCCTGCTGGTCGAACTGCAGGCCCTGCTCAATGTCACCTCCTACGCCACGCCGCTGCGCATGGCCCAGGGGATCGAGCGCAACCGCCTGTCCATGCTCCTGGCCGTCGTCGAGAAAAAACTCGGTCTCGGCCTGGGCAATCTCGATGCCTATCTCAACGTGGTCGGAGGCCTGAAAATCTCTGAAACAGCCGCGGATCTGGCCATCGTCAGCGCGGTCATCTCCAGCGTTAAAAACCGTCCGGTCAAGGCGCAGACGATCATCCTCGGTGAGATCGGACTGGCAGGAGAGGTGCGGTCCGTCAGCCAGCTCGACCGCCGGATTTCCGAAGCCAGCCGCTTGGGATTTGACTATTTTCTAGTCCCGGCCAGCAGTCGCACCGCCTTGGCCAAGGTCAAACTGCCCGATTCGTGCGAGATCTATTACATCGACAAGATGACGGAAGCGCTCGATATTTTGTTTGAATGATGGAGGTATCCCACCATGACTGGACAACCCATGCCCCCCTCAACCCCTGCAGAGCCTGTCCCAGTCTATGTGGTCATTCCTGCCGCTGGCAGTGGCAGCCGGATGGGCGCTGGCCACAACAAGCAATTTCTCGAAGTCGGAGGCTTGCCCCTGATTATCCGGACGTTGCTGGCTTTTGAGATGCATAGCCAGGTGACAGGATACGTGGTTGTGACTGCTGCTGATGAAAGCGAATCCATGGCGCTGCTGATCCAGCGCTTTGATCTGCGCAAGCTGATCGCCCTGGCCAATGGCGGGGAAACCCGCCAGGCATCGGTGCTGTCCGGCTTGCGCCAGCTCCAGATCATGCGCCCTGATGCCGCCTCCAGCGTGGTCCTGGTCCATGATGGCGCCCGCTGTTTTGTCACAGGTGCGATCCTGGATCGCTGTATTGCTGCCATCGCCGAAAAGGGCGGCGCATGTGGCGCTGCCGTCCCTGTCAAAGATACCATCAAAGTCGTCAGTCCGGACGGTAAGATCGAGCAGACCCTGGACCGCAGCAGGCTCTGGGCAATGCAGACACCCCAGGGTGCGTATTACAGTCAGCTTCTTGCAGCGTACGAACAGCTCGAAAAAGATGGCCGCCAGGTGACGGATGACCTGGCAGCCATGGAAGCCGTCGGTCAGCACACCTGGCTGGTGGCTGGCGACTACACCAATATCAAGATGACCACACCGGAAGACCTCGTGATCGGCGAAGCGATCGCGGGTGTGATGCGTTGACTTTATTCCGTTTCAAGCCGCCTGGCCGTCAGGATGCAGAAAACCTGTAGTCCGTCGCCACGGCCAAAATCAGTCAGTCCTTCGCCAGTCGTCGCTGTGATCCCGACGTCGTGCGGCTCGATGCTCACAAGCGGGGCGATCGATTCACGTATCGAGTCAATCCAGGCCGACAGATGGGGTCGCTTGCCCTCGATGGTGAACGACAGATGCGCGATCTGCCAATCCCCCAGATCTTGCAGGGCGCGTTCCAGATAGGCGCGGCTGTCGGTAATCCCCTGCTCCAGGCACATCTGGTCACTGATTTTGCCGAGGATGTTTACACCGGTCAGTCCAGACACGGCATTGGTCAGGGCATGGAGGACAACATCGGCGTCACTGTTCCCTGCCAGGCCTGTCGCTGAGGGGATCACGAAACCACCCAGGAGCAGGGGGCGTGCGAGCTCCTCTGCTGTGGCAGCCCGATTTAGACGGTCGACAAAGCGGTGGCTGTCCTGGCCGATGGTGCTTCGATACTCGTATGCCATCATCAGTCATCCGTTTCCGGAGCTTCGGGTCCGCTTGATTTGCCCTGGCGGATCTCCACGCGGCGGATTTTACCGCTGATCGTTTTCGGCAATTCGGTGACGAACTCCAGGATGCGCGGGTATTTATAGGGCGCGGTGTGCGTCTTGACATAATTTTGCAGTTCGATTTTCAGGGCCTCACTGGCGGCATAGCCCCTGGCCAGGACGACGGTGGCCTTGACCACCTGGCCGCGGTCCGGATCCGGTACGCCGGTGATGGCGCATTCGAGGACAGCCGGGTGCTCCATCAGGACACTTTCGACCTCGAAAGGTCCGATCCGGTAACCGGAGCTTTTGATGATGTCATCCGCCCGGCCGACAAACCAGAGGTAGCCTTCTTCATCCTGCCAGGCCAGGTCACCGGTGTGGTAGACGCCGTCATGCCAGACTCGAGCAGTCAGGTCAGGATCCCGGTAATAGCCACGGAACATACCGGGCAGCGTGTCCGGTTCGATCCGGATGCAAATCTCACCGGACTGGCCTGGGGCCACTTCCCTGCCCTCGTCGTCCAGTAGCACAATGTTGTAGACCGGTGAGGGCTTGCCCATCGAACCTGGTTTGGTTTTCATCCAGTAATTGGTCACCACCGCCAAGGTCATTTCGGTCTGGCCGTAACCTTCCTTGAGTTCGAGTCCGGTCGCCTTGAGAAACTGCTCATAGACTTCCGGATTGAGGGCTTCTCCCGCGATCGTGCAGTGCTGGAGGTGAGACAGGTCGTACTGGGCCAGATCCTCTTTGATCAGGAAGCGATACAGCGTCGGCGGGGCACAGAAGGTCGTGACACGGTCGTCCTGCAGCCTGGCCAGCAAGGCCTGGGGAACGAACCGGTCGTAATCATAGACATAAACACCGGCTTCCATCAGCCACTGGCCGTAGATCTTGCCCCAGGCGGATTTGGCCCAGCCGGTGTCTGCAACCGTCAGATGCAGGCCGTCCGGATCAACCCGGTGCCAGTAGCGGGCGGTCGGGATGTGGCCGATCGGGTAGGTGAAGTCATGGGTGACCATTTTCGGCATGCCTGTTGTGCCAGAGGTGAAGTAGAGCAGCATCCTGTCCTTGTTGCCTGGAGCCTCATCGCCTGTAGGCCGGACAAAAGGCTGGCTCTGGTCCAGGCCATTCTGGAAGGACAGCCAACCATCTCTACTGCCATGGACCATAACCCGGACCAGTTTCTGACCAGTCAGGGTGGCTGCTTCATCGACATGGGCTGCGATCTCTCCCTCGCCGGTGCAGATGATGGCTTTGATTTCAGCCGCCTGGTAGCGGTAGGTCAAGTCCTTGACCTGCAGCTGGTTGGTCGCGGGAATCGCCACGGCACCGATTTTGTGCAAGGCCAGGATGGCAAACCAGAATTCATAATGCCGCTTCAGGATCAGCATGACAGGGTCGCCCTTTTTCAGGCCTAGCGACTGGAAAAAGGCCGCCGTCCGGTCACTTTGCTCTTTTAAATCTGCAAAGGTGAAGGTTCTGGACTCCCCTGCCTCATTGCACCAGTGCATCGCCCGGCGGCCGGGCTCAGCTGCAGCGATGGCATCGACGACATCGTAGGCAAAATTGAACGGACCTGGCACTTTGAGCTGGTAGTCTGTGACGACGCCGTTGGCATCGACTGTTTCATCGAGAAAGCGCTGATAAAGATGCAGCATGGTCATTAACTCCTGTTATTTCACTTTTCTTGTCCGATTATGATGGACTACGAGTCGAATTTAATGGGGTCGAACAACAATCGCCAGGAATTGGCAGGGCATGTTGTCGATGGCCACCATGCCATGCGGCAGGCTGGAATCATAGTAGATGGTATCGCCTTCGTTCAAGACCTCCACGTGCGGTCCGATCTGGATTTTCAGGCTACCAGACAGAATCAGGTCCATTTCCTGGCCGACATGGGTGTTGAGTTCGATGTTGGCCGCCTCTGCCCCTGTCTCATAGGGAGCCGTAACCAGAAATGGTTCGAGTTTGCGGTCCTTGAACCGGAAAGCCAGGTTGCGGTAGGAAAATCCGCGCCGGCGATCAATCGGCAAGCCTTCACCTTTTCTGACAATGGCATAACCTTCCAGTCGCGCTGGCTCACCAGTCAAAAGTTCCGTCAGGTCGACTTTCAGGAATTCCGCCGCCTTGTACAAAAAGGAAAAACCAATATCGATCTGGCCGCTCTCGATCTGGCGGCACAGGTCTGCGGACACGCCTGTCGCCCGGGCCAGGGATTCGACTGAGTGGCCACTGTCCTCGCGCAAAGCCCGCAAACGGGCAGCAATCTGCATAATCCGGTCATCCATTGCTCTTGCCTCCTCTGGGTGGTTTTTATTTCTCATTTCCACTCTAACCGAACACCGGCTAAAAAAAAAGGTGCGGGGCACGCACCTTTTAGCCAGATATCGGATGGTTCATGTTGTCGCTCATGGTTCGAGGTAGGTTTTGACCAGTTGGTCCAGCTGTTCCTGGCCGTTATCACCATAGCCGATCAGCGAACGCTTGATGGCCGCTTCGACCAGCATCGTGAACTGAGGCAATTGGTTGACTTGGAAATCACTGGCCAGTTTGGATTCTACGGTCGCATCGATCCAGACGATGGCCAGCCGGCCCTGGTGATCATCGGCCAGCTGCTCGATGCGGGGAATGACCCGGGTATTGACTGGGTCCATCGGGGCATGGAAAACGAGCAGGACTGGCACCTCGGTCTGGGCAATGAAAGCCGGAAAATCTTCGACCGTGCGGTAGACGATGCCAGATGTTTCCTGGTCAATGGTTTCAAAGCTCAGGACACTGAGGCTGGCGGTGTCATCGATCGCACCGATGGGTGATGCTCGGCCACAGGCGGTGAGCAGCAGCGCTGTCCCGATGATGACCAGGATGAACACGACTGGCGCCAGTATCCGGGCCAACAGCTGATGCCAGGCTGGCTTCAGCTGAGACCTGATTCGACGAAGATCAGTCATGCCCAAGGCGCATGGGCAGTTCGGGCTTGTCCTGCAGGATCGATTCGATCGCTGCAATCGCACCACTCAGATAATCATTCTCGAGAGATTCAATCTGGCCTGCGTCGATCGCCTCGGTGATTTTCGGATCAAGTGGCACTCGGTCCAGCAGGGGGACGCCGAGCTCAGCCGCAGCTTCACGTGTCTTGCCAGGACCGAAGACCTGATGCTCCAGATCGCAGGAGGGGCATTTGACAAAGCTCATATTTTCGACAAAACCAAGCACCTTGACGTTCATCATCGTCGCCATGGTGCGGGCTTTCTTGACGATCAGGGAAACAAGATCCTGGGGTGTCGATACGACGACGATTCCGTCCAGCGGAATCGACTGGAAGACCGTCAGCGGGACATCACCGGTGCCCGGTGGCATATCCAGAAGCAGGACATCCATCTGGTCCCAGAGCACATCCGTGTAGAATTGCTTGACCAGGCCGGAGACGATCGGACCGCGCCAGAGGACAGGGGCTTCCGGGTCATCAAGCATCAGGTTGATCGAAACAATCCGGATGCCGAGCTGCAGCGTTTTGGACGGGAAAATCCCGCCGTCGAAACCTTGCAGGCGCTCTTCAAGACCAAAGGCCTTGGGGATCGATGGGCCGGTGATGTCTGCGTCGAGAATTCCAACTCGAAGACCTTTCCTGGCCAGATTGGCAGCAAGCAAGGTCGTCACCATCGACTTGCCAACGCCACCCTTGCCACTGGCGACACCAATGACGCTGCGGACATGGGATAATTCATGCAGATCAGCCTGCATCGGTTCACGGGTCGTCGGGGTTCCGGTTGAGCAGGAACCACCTTCTGTGGCCGATGAACAGCTGGATTTGCTGGAGCACGTGCTACAAGAAGACATATAAGACACAACCTTTCTGGATTAGAAAATACCCTAATACGTTACCACACTGCAGGCGATCAGCAAAGTGTTTTTTATATCATATGCCCATTATTGTTTCCGAGCCCGGATGATCCAGTATCCAGCAGAGCGTTCGATGACCTCGGCTTCACCAAAGAGTTCCGTGATTTTAACGAGCGCAGATGGTGCTCCCTGCTTTTTCTGGATCACAACATAGAGCAAACCGTCTAGTGCGAGCTTTTCCCAAGCTTCTGAAAAGAACCGATGGACGACAGCTTTGCCAGCCCGGATGGGGGGATTAGTCAACACATAGTCCAGAGGGCCCTCCACTGCTGCCAGAGCATCCGACTGCACGATCTGCAAATAGGCCACCTGGTTGGACCGGGCGTTTTGCCTGGCCAGCGAGAGGGCGCGCGAGTTGACATCACAGAGAATCACATCCAGTGAAGGAAAAGCACGTTTCATGACAATACCGACCGGACCATAGCCGCAGCCAAGGTCAGCCAGCTTGCCCTTCATTTTTTGCTGGTCCTTGAGGACCGTTTCGATCAGAAGTTCAGTTCCAAAATCCATTCGATTGCGCGAAAACACGCCACTATCAGTAGCGAAATCAAAATCGATGCCATGGATCCGTGTTTGAAAGGACCGGACTTGGCTTTCTGACTGGGGATTTTGATCAAAATAATGGGGCATGGTCTTCTCCTGAACATCAACTGGCAGGGTCTTAGCGTGCAAATCTGCCAGGGTGGTCTATTTATGGAATGCGGACGATTTTTGTTCTTCTCAGACCTGTCCAGAGCGGCCAGCCTATCAAATAGATGACAACTGTCTGGGACAGGAAGATCCAGCCAACGAAAGATGCTATCATCGCCGCTGTGACGGGTTCGCCTTCACTGAGCAGGAAGGGCAGATATGTACCGACGATCAAGGCATTGAAAATAACGCCGGGGAAAATGACCAGCATCTGTCGAGCTGCGTTCAAGGTCGAATCTTTAACCAACGCGCGGGACAGTTTCCAGGTAACGACGGCCGAGATCAAGGTGGCCAGGCTGCCCAGGATGATGTCGACAGGACCAAGGGACATCGGATTCAATGTATTAGCCAGAAGGCAGCCCAGAAACAAACCTGGGATAGCAGCCGGGGTCATCGCCGCCAGGACGGTCAACGCCTCCGCCAGACGAAACTGGATCATGCCAAATGCAAACTGGGCAAAAGGCAGGGTCAGGACGACATACGCTGCAGCAATGACCGCAGCCTGGGTCAGGAACAAAGGACTTTTCTTCATGGGATTCCTCCTGTGCTTGGGTGAAACATGTCACCAGCTTGATTGAAGGTTAAACGGCAGGCCTGGCTCGCATGATCGCAAGGGGACACTACCGGAACCTATGGCAATAGATACTGGTCGATTATGCCTGACATCGCAGGGAATGTCCAGCCAGACCTTTTCCAACAAACAACAAAAGAGCCAGTATTGCTACTGGCTCTGATGCTGGCTCCTCAAGTAGGACTCGAACCTACGACCCTGCGGTTAACAGCCGCATGCTCTACCAACTGAGCTATTG
>SABL01000017.1 GCA_009928985.1 Clostridia bacterium | reverse complement strand
CCCTCACCCCGCGCGCCCCGCTCGCGCCCCCGCGCGCCCCGCTCGCGCCCCCGCGCGCCCCGCTCGCGATCCCGCGCGCCCCGCTCGCGATCCCGCGCGCCCCGCCCCTCACCCCGCGCGCCCCGCTCGCGATCCCGTCCCCGGCCATCCGGCCGGGCCCGGTCTCGCCGCTGCCCTTTGTTACAAATCGTTTACATTTCCGCCATGATTTGTTACAGAAGTTGAAAATATCATTCTTTACGAGTAAAATTTCAACTAAGTGGTGAAAAGTAGTGTAATTTTCCATAACTGTGGATGATTGTGGTGCGTTTCACCCCGACCCAACTGGCCATTCTGCCCTTAGGCAGGAGGCAAATCTGGATCGGAGGCTCGGATGGCGCGTTTTACGCACACCATAGATGCAAAAGGCCGCGTGTTTGTGCCGGCCCGGCTGCGTGACAGCATCGGGGCGTCTTTGATTGTGACGCTGAGTTTGGATGAGGGCTTCTTGTCTGCCTACACGCCTGAGAATTTCCGCCAGATCCGGGACCAGATTGCCCAGCTTTCCGGAACCGATCCGGCTGTCCGGCGTTTGAAGCGCCTGATCATCGGTGAGGCCATGCCTTGTGACCTGGACGGTCAGGGCCGTATTTCCGTCAGTGATGAATTGTGGGCCCAGATCGGGGTCAAGCCAGGCGATGAAATTTGCTTCATCGACATGTTTGACAAGCTCGAAATCTGTGCCAAGGCTTTCTATGATCAACAGAAAGAAGAGCAGGGGTCGCTCGCCCAGATGGACCTCACCCGTTTCGATGTCCGCGGCCTCTGATTTTTCCCATTTGCCGGTCCTGTTCCGGCAGACGCTCGAGCAGCTGGTCATCGTACCCGATGGCTGCTACATCGATTGCACCCTGGGCGGCGGCGGACATTCTTCGGCGATCCTGGAACGCCTCGGACCGAAAGGTCATTTGTATGGCTTTGACAAAGACACCGATGCCCTGGCCGCAGCTGGCAAACGCCTGGCCGAGGTCCAAAGCAAAGGATCCTACCATCTGGTCCATACCGACTTTGGCAGCATCGCCCAGGCTGTCCTGGATAACCAGATACCGCCAGCCAATGGCATCCTGGCCGACCTGGGTGTGTCGTCCTGGCAGCTGGACCAGGCCGAGCGCGGCTTTTCCTACATGCAGGATGGCCCATTGGACATGCGCATGAATCAGACCAGTGGCCGGACAGCCGCTGACCTGGTCAATACGGCCAGTGAACAAGAACTGGTCCGGATCATCCAGGATTACGGCGAAGAGCGCTATGCCCGCCGGATCAGCCAGCAGATCATCCGCAGCCGCCAGGATCACCCGATCCTGACCACGACAGAGCTGGCTGCTGTCATTCGCCGGGCGATGCCGGCACAGGCCCTGCGTGAAGCCCAGCATCCGGCCAAACGGACTTTCCAGGCGATCCGGATCGCGGTCAATGGCGAACTGACAGCGCTGGAGGATCTGCTCCGGGCCATCCCGGAAGTCTTGGCCCCCGGCGGCCGGGCAGCGATCATCACCTTCCATTCGCTGGAGGACCGCCTGGTCAAGGACGCCTTCCGGACCTGGGAATCGCCCTGCACCTGCCCGCGTGAATTTCCTGTCTGCATTTGCGGCAAAAAATCACTGGGACATGTGATCACCCGCAAACCATTGATCGCCGATGAGATCGAGATGAAAGAGAACCCCCGTGCGCGCAGCGCCAAGCTCCGGGTTTTTGAAAAAATGTCTGCCCCATAGATGAAACCAAGTCAACTAGAACTTTCCAGATAACGACAACACCCTGGGAATGAGGAGGATCTGTCACATGCGCACATCAGGCAATCTGGCATACGAACCGGAACAAACTGGAGCAGAACGCGCGCTGGACTGGGCATCGCCGGCACCGAGCATGGCCCGCAGGATCCTTCTGGAAGATGCCTTGACCAGCCGGCCCCATCTGCAGGAAAAAGCCCGCCAGATCCGCCGTGAATTGGCTGTGCGCCGCATGAAAAGCCTTCTGGCCCTGATCACCCTGGTCGTCCTGCTGGCTTCGATTTTTGGGGGCATCCTGTATCGCCAGGCCCGCATTCTGGAACTGAATTTTGCCAATCTCAAGCTGGAACGCCAGATTGAGAAAACGGAACAATCCTCCGGCCAGATCAGTGAATCCCTGGCCCGCCAGACGGATCTCGAACGGATCCGTCGCCTGGCGATTGACCGCCTTGGCCTTCAGGTTCCGGCCCGCATGCAAGTTGTCACCGTCGACATTCCTGATTCTGACCGGGTCGTCTATGCCCGCACGGGCCATTCCAGCGTCACCGAGGAGGCCCAGCTGGCAGCTGTTTTCAATGAGATCGAGGGATTCTTCAAGACACTCGAACTGCCAGGCCAGGATTCATGAGCCGGACTCGCCCCACAACCAAAGATCGCTCCCGCTTTCGCAAACCCAGCCGTTTCGGGCTGGTTTTGTTCAGTCTGCTCCTCATCGGGTTTGCCAGTTATCTGATCTACCAGCTTTACCAGATCCAGATTGTCAACTATGCCGTCAATGCCGAACAAGCAGCCGGCCAGCACTACAAGAAAGTCGCGGAAATGCCCGATCGCGGCCTGGTCTATGATCGCAATGGGATCGAACTGGCAGGGACAACCTATGTCTACCAGATCGGCATCACGCCCAAGGATGTCCGTTCGATCAGTGAAAATCTCTCGCGCGAGGCGATCGGTGCCCAAATCGCCCAAATCCTGGAATTGCCGGAAGATCAGGTGCTGGCTGCATTTGAGAAGAAGGACAGTGCCTATGTCCAGCTGAAAAAAGACGTGGCGCGCGAACCGGCTGAAGCCCTGATAGCCTATTTGAGTGAACACGATGTGGGCGGGTTCGCCATCGATTCGGAGCCGCGCCGCTACTATACCAATGGGGATCTGGCCAGCCAAGTGCTTGGCTACACCCGGTATGATCTTGGCAACCTGGTCGGACAGCTTGGCCTGGAGATGCAGTACAACGACATCCTGACTGGATCGCCCGGCTACACCTATGTCGAGACCGATAATTATCAAAACAAAGGCGAACTGCCTTTTTCCGTGCCAACCAGTTTGCGCGCCAGGGACGGGCTCAATCTGAACCTGAGCCTGGACATCAACATCCAGCGCATCGTCCAGGAGATCCTGGCCGAGGCCATCCTGAGCAATGACATCACCAATGGCGGATCAGCCATCATCATGGATCCCTATACCGGGGGTGTCCTGGCCATGGCTTCCTATCCGTTTTTCTCCAGCCAGGATCCAACCGCCCGCCCGGTGACTCGGGAACCAGCGACCTGGGATGGATCGAGCCAGGAGAACATCAATTACCTCTCCAGCACCGTCTGGCGCAACCGTGCCATCTCGGACGCCTATGAGCCGGGTTCGACCTTCAAGTCGCTCACCACGGCCATGGCCTTTGACGAAAATGTGACCCGTGAATCGGAGATCTACAATGACAGCCCGATGTATGTCCTCGGCCAGGAGATCCATTGCTACACCATTGTCGGCCATGGCATGGAGACCCTGCAGGAAGGCTTCTGGCATTCCTGCAATCCGGTCTTTGCCCAGATGTCCCAGAAACTGGGTGTCACGCGCTTCTACCAGTACATCCGGGCTTTCGGGTTTCGCGATGTGACCGGAATCGACTTGCCGGCGGAAGCCACCGGACTGATCCACACGGACCCGACCGAACTGGACATGGCAACATTATCCTATGGCGAGTCTGCGACTGTGACACCGATCCAGCTGGCCAATGCCTATTCTGCCATCGCCAATGGCGGCAATCTGCTTCGGCCGCGCCTCGTGGCATCGATCACCGACAGCACGGGCGCCGTGGTGCGTGAGTATGCCCCGGAGACAATCCGCAAGGTGATCTCGGAACAGACCTCGACCCGGCTGCGGGAACTGCTCAAAGGTGTCGTCCTGCATGGCACCGGTTCCAAAGCCTATGTCGAGGGTTATCTGATTGGTGGCAAGACGAGCACTTCAACCGATGAGCAGGGCAAGCATACCTTGTCCTTTGCTGGCATCGCTCCGATTGACAGTCCCCAGATTGTTGCCCTGATCGTGCTGGACAAACCGGCCGATGACAAGCTGACCTCGTCTGTTGCGTCCAAGGCACTGGGGGAAATCGTCTCCCAGACTCTGGAGTATCTGGGCGAGGCCAGGAATTACAGTGAACAGGACATCTCGCGCCTGACCAAGTTGCGTGATGTCCCGGATCTCACCGGCATGACATTGGCCCAGGCCCGGAAAGAACTCGGCACGGTGGGGCTCAATCTCGAGGCAGCTGAGTCCGGCATGGGTGAACAATCCATCATCCGCTCCCAGTCCCCCGCCCCACAGGATAAGCTTCATTCGCGTGGCATGGTGGTTGTTTACCCGGACCCTGGCCCGCATGAGGACTGGGTGGTTGTGCCAGATTTTTCGAAAAAAACGGTCAGCGAAGCCATCAGTGCAGCAGCTGCCAACGGGCTCAATATCCGGATCGAAGGGGATGGCCTCGGCCTGGCGGTTCGTCAGGACCCGGCTCCGACCCATGGTGAGAAATCATCAGTCACCAACACAACGGCCGATCCGGCACCAAAGGAAACGAGTGCAGGGGAGACAGCTGCAGCTGAGGAGACTGAAACCACAACAGTCACCCCGGAAACCCGTATGACCAATGACGAAGGCCTGCTCCTGCGCGGCAGTATTGTCCGGATCTGGTTCGAAGCTGCCGAAGAAATCGCCACCCCTCTCGCCACGGTTGAATCAGGAGCAGCAAACCCCTAAAATGGGAAGCCAGACTGGCAGTCCGTCTATATCCGCCCGACTTGCCAGCAAGAAGGAGAATGACACCATGAACCTGCACATGCTTGTCCAGGATCTACCTGTGCAAAAACAAGGTGGAGACTTGTCTGTCGAAATCAGCCAGATCGTCTATGATTCCCGCAAAGCGATCCGCGGATCGCTTTTTGTCTGCATCACCGGATTTGTCACCGATGGCCACCAGTACATCAGCCAGGCGATCAGCCAGGGCGTGTCGGCTCTGCTGGTGGAAAGGCCAACTGCTGAACTTCTAGCCCCAGGTTGTCCGGTTGCCTGGGTCCAGGTGGAGAACACTCGCCTCGGACTGGCCCATGTTTCGGACCGTTTTTTTGAACATCCCTCCGGCAAGCTGGAAATGGTCGGCATTACTGGAACCAAAGGCAAGACCACAACCACCTACATGACCCGGGCCATCCTCCAGGCCGCCGGCCGCAAGACCGGACTGATCGGGACCGTAGCCAACATCATCGGCGACCAGGTGACCTACGCATCCAGGACCACGCCGGAGTCGTATGATCTGCAGGCTTTGCTCGATGACATGGTCCTGGCTGACCTGGACAGCTGTGTCATGGAAGTGTCCTCCCAGGGCCTGATGCTGGACAGGGTCTATGGCTGCGACTACAAGGTTGGCGTTTTCACCAATCTGTACCATGACCACATCGGACCGCATGAACATGCCAGCATGGAGGAATACCTCGAGGCCAAACTGATCCTGATGCGCCGCTGCCACCAGGCCGTCATCAATCGCGACTTGGACATTTTCGACCAGGTCCGTGCGGCCGCCGATGCGGCCCTGGTGCCAGTCCTGACGTATGGCTTATCGCCCGCGGCCGATGTCCGCGCCGAAAACCTCCAGAAAACGACTGAAAATGGCCGCTCCGGAACCCGTTTTGACTTGGTGTCACCGTGGTATCGTGGCTCTGTCTTTGTCGACATGCCTGGCCGTTTCAACATCTACAACGCCTTGGCAGCGATCGCAAGTGCCGCCTGTTGCGGGGCCAGTCTCGCAGCAGTCCAGCAGGGCCTGTCCACCATCGCCGTGCCAGGCCGAGTCCAGCCTGTGCCGACGGGTCGTGATTTCCAGCTAGTGGTCGATTACGCTCACAATGCCGCCAGCCTCGAGAGCTTGCTCCTGACCTTGCGCGAGTATGTCACAGGCCGGATGATCGTCTTGTTTGGCAATGGCGGCGACCGGGCGCGCAGCCGCCGCTTTGAAATGGGCGAGGTGGCCGGACGTTTATCTGATCTGACCATCATCACGTCGGACAATCCCCGAACCGAAGATCCGATGGCGATCATTGCCGATATTGTGACTGGCATCGCACCGACCGGCGGCCGTTATGAAATCGTGCCGGATCGCCGCGAGGCGATCGACCGGGCCATCGCGGTGGCCGGACCTGGAGACCTGGTGATCCTGGCCGGCAAAGGTCATGAAAATTACCAGATCTTCAAAGATCGCACCATCCACTTCGATGATGCCGAAACGGCGGCTGAGCTGCTGGCTTCCAGATTTGGAACAGGAGGCTGATTCATGGCCCGCCTGACACTGACCCAAGTTCTGGCATTTACTGGGGGACGCCTGCATGAAGCTCCAGATCACCCGACAGAGCAGACGGGACTGAGCGGGCCGGATCTCGTCTTCCAGGATGTCTCGACCGATACCCGGACCGTCGGCCAAGGGGATCTGTTCCTGGCCCTGCGCGGGGCGAAATACGACGGCCATGAGTTCCTGGCTCAGGCGCTCGCCCAGGGAGCTGCCGGACTGGTGGTCGATGAAACCGCTGCCCGGTCGGACTGCCTGACAGGTCTGGGACCTGCCCCGGTGATCATCGTAGTCCTGGACACCTTGAAAGCATTGCAGGACTTGGCAGCTGGATACCGCCTGACCCTTTCCGCACCCGTCATCGCGATTACCGGCAGTGTAGGCAAGACGTCTACACGCGGGATGGTTGCCGCCTGTCTGAAACCGATGCTCCAGGTCTGCCAGACGCAGGCCAACAACAATAACGAAATCGGCTTGCCGAAAACTTTGCTGGCAGCCACCTTGCAGGATCAGGCCATCGTCCTGGAAATGGGCATGCGTGGACGCGGTGAAATCGCATTGTTGAGCAAGATTGCCCGGCCGGACATTGCCCTGATCACCAATATCGGCGTCGCCCACATCGAGCGTCTCGGCAGCCAGGAAGAGATTTTCCAGGCCAAAGCCGAAATCATGGCCGGACTTGCCCCTGGTGCCCGGGTGGTGTTAAATGCAGATGACCCGTATCTTGAAAAATTCGCCCGGGAGATCTGTCTTTCATACCAGGTGAGTCTGGTATCGACCGAACAACCGGGTGATCCGGCTGAACTCGATGGTCTGACGCTGTTCTGGTCCGATCAGCTCCATCTGACCGGTCAGCAGTCCACATACGAACTCAAGTCCTGGCC
This sequence comes from Clostridia bacterium, assembly GCA_009928985.1. GTDB lineage: Bacteria > Bacillota > Clostridia > Saccharofermentanales > UBA5734 > UBA5734. Next base: position 26,093 of record SABL01000017.1, on the reverse strand, counting down.
TGACCGCCCGGACTCCCCCCGGCTGCCGGTCACTTTACCGGTCGCGGGCCGTCACATGGTCAGCAACAGTTTGTTCGGTCTGGCTGTCGCAGCTGGCCTGGGCTTGGATCTTGCGACCGCGGCAGCCGGTGCAGCCCAGTTCGAAAACACGGGCAACCGGCAGCGCCTCCTGACAGCGGGACCGATCCTGGTCATGGACGATTCTTATAATGCCAGTCCGGAATCCATGTTGGCCGCACTCTCGACGCTGCAGGCCATCGCTGAGGGGCGACGGCTGGTGGCTGCCCTGGGCGGCATGCTGGAATTGGGTCACTACGCCGCCAAAGGCCATTTTGATGTCGGAGAGGCGGCTGCTCGTCACGGTTTTGCTGCAGTCCTGGCTCTGGGCCCTCATGCCGCCGATGTGAAAGCTGGATTTGAGTCTGTCCAGTCGCCGGGTATCTGCACCGGTTTTTCCGATCAGCCCGCTTTGGTCCAGCATTTGCTGACTGAATTGCAGCCGGATGACCTCCTTTTGGTCAAAGGATCACGCGGGTTCGCCATGGAGCGGGTGACCGAGGCGGTGCTGGATTTCTGGTCGCGATCAGAAACTCGCACAGAACAAAGAACTTGACTCAGACACCAGCCAGGGAGGTTTTCGATCATGAATCAGATATGGAATGACATGGGTTCCATTGGGATCTTTGCAGCGTGCCTGCTGTTGACTGTCCTCGCCGGCCTGATTGGACTGCCCTTGCTCGGGCGGCTCAGTGTGGGCCAGACCGTCCGGGACGACGGCCCGAAAACCCATTATGTCAAAAGCGGGACACCGACTTTCGGCGGCTTTTTCTTTCTGGTCCCGCTGGTCCTGGTCACGGTGGTTGCCCAAATGATCGACGGTTTTTCCAGCCCGGTCCTGGCGCTGCTTTTGCTGATCCTCGCCTTTGGTTTTGCCGGATTCCTTGATGACTACATCAAGGTCCGGATCAGCAAGAAAGGTTTGAGCGTCCGCCAGAAAACGGTCCTGCTGCTGGCTTTTTCGATCGGCTTTACGCTCTGGTACTTGCTGGCCCTTTCGGTCGAGCCCTTCCTGATTGTGCCTGGACTGGGTGCGCTACCGATCGTGGGCTGGTGGAAAATCCCTTATGGGGTTTTCGTCGTGATCTACCTGTTTTTCATTGCCAATTCGGTCAACCTGACCGATGGCGTCGATGGCCTGGCCAGTTCAGTCACCGTCCTTGCGGGCCTGGCCCTGGCTGCCGCCGGTTTGCTCCTGAAAGGGCTCGGCCTGGAGTCCGATCTGACCGGGCCGGCTATGGCCACGAGCCTGATGCTGGCAGCCGGCTGTCTTGGATTTCTGGTCTTCAATCGCCATCCGGCCAAGGTGTTCATGGGGGACACCGGCTCCCAGGCCCTCGGGGCAGGCGTAGCCGCGATCGCCCTGTACTATGGTGTCCCCTGGATCTTGTTGTTCATCGGTTTCATCTATGTGGCCGAATCCCTCTCCGTGGTGATTCAGGTAGCTTATTTCAAACGCACGGGCGGCAAGCGGATTTTCCGCATGTCGCCGATCCACCATCATTTTGAATTGGGCGGCTGGAAGGAAAATAAAGTGGTCCTGGTTTTCTCAGTTGTGACCCTTTTGGGCAGTGCCGTGGGCCTGATGCTTCTGGCACTGGCCTGAACTTGACAGGAGGCGGTTATGCAGACTCGTTCCATCCAGACCTACCAGGGGGGCCCGGCAGCGGGATCCGTCCAGGACCGCGAGGCGCCCTACCTGCAATTGCGCCCGCCGCTGCGGATTCATGGCGGTCTCTTGGTCGTGACCTTCGTCATGGTCTGTTTCGGTCTGGTCATGCTGTTTTCTGCCAGCATGAGTGACAGTTTCAATGCCAATTCCGGCAATTCGATGTACTACATCCTCAAGCAAGGCTCCATCACCCTGATCGGCCTGATTTTGGCCCTGATCATGGCGGTCCTGATCCCGGTTTCCTTTTATGACCGGCCGATCATCACCTTCGCAACGTATCTGCTGACGACCGGGCTTCTGGTTTATGTCAAATTTTTTGGCTCGATTGTCAACGGTGCCAAACGCTGGATCCTGATCGGTCCTTTGAGCATCCAGCCCTCGGAGTTTGCCAAGCTCGCGGCCGTGATTTGCCTGGCTGGCTATTTTTCCCGCCTGCGTTCCCGGCGCCAGCGTGGTGAAATCCGTTATCGTTCGCCTGTGCAACGTTTTCTGGGCGATGGCTGGCGTGACATCCTGATACCCGGCCTGATGATGGCCGTCTGGCTGGGCCTGGTCATCTGGCAGCCCCATGTCTCCGGCTTTGTGATCCTCAGTGTGGTTATCTTTGCCTCGTTCCTCGCTGCTGGACTGCCGCTTCGTTCCTGGCTGAGCGGTATTCTCCAGCTGACCATGATCCTGGTGCTGGTGGGCGCCCTGGCCTTCGGTGTCTTTGCCGCGACGCTCAAGGACCAGACCATGCAAGAAGCTCTGGAATCCAATTTCAGCCATGCGTTCAAGCGGATCGAGACTTTCCGCAATCCGGAAGAAGCGAGTTCGGACGATTCGTACCAGGTCAACCAGTCCTTGATCGCCATCGGATCAGGCGGCCTGACGGGTGTCGGCCTGGGCAATGGCCGCCAGAAATACAATTACCTGCCGGAAGCCCACAATGATTACATCTTTGCCATCATCGGCGAGGAACTGGGTTTCATAGGCACCGTCAGTGTGATCGTGTTATTCCTGCTGTTCCATTTGATCGGCACCCGGATCGCCTGGCGGGCTATCAATCCCCATGCCGCGATCCTGGCTGCCGGGTATACGGTCCTGATCACGACCCAGGCCCTGCTCAACATCGGCGTGGCCACGCGCTCCTTGCCAGCCACCGGCATCTCTTTGCCCTTTTTCAGCTATGGCGGCACTTCGAATCTCTTTTTCATGCTGGCGATTGGCTTTATCCTGGGTGTGTCGCGCACCGGCCAGATGCTGACGGGCCGCCAGCGCAACTTGATGGGCGAAATCAATAAAATCGCCAGAGGAGAATCGCGATGAATCCTTTGAAAGTGGTGATCGCTGGTGGCGGGACCAGTGGCCATATCAACCCGGCCCTGGCCATTGCCGACCAGATCCGCATCGACCATCCGGACGCCATCATCCGTTTTGCCGGCACTTCCCGTGGCTTGGAAAACCAGCTGGTTCCCAAGGCCGGCTATGATTTCACCCCGATCCGGGCCCGCGGCTTGCCCAGCCGGATCAACAAAGCCTTTTTCGCCGCCATCGCCGACTTTTTTGCCGGCCGGGCCCAGTCACGCCGCCTGCTCAAGGACTTTCGCCCCGATGCTGTGGTCGGTACCGGAGGCTATGTCTGCAGTCCATTGGTTGCAGCGGCAGCCAGCCTGAACATACCCGTGCTCCTGCATGAGCAAAATGCCTATCCCGGCCGGTCCAACCGGCTTTTAGCCCATCGCAGCTCGGTTGTCTGCATCAGCATGCCCGGGGCTGAACGATATTTCAGGACCAAAGCCCCCATCGTCCTGACGGGAAACCCGGTCCGGGCGCTTTTTTTCCAGCTGGACCAGGCGTCGGCGCGAACGCACCTGGGCTGGACCCATGAAAAACGCATTCTGCTCGCCACCGGTGGCAGCTTGGGCGCCCAGCGGATCAATGAAACCATCCTTGGTCTCAAGGATGAACCCGTTTTCCAGAAACTGCTCCAGGACCAGGCGATCGAGATCCATCTTGCCTGTGGCCAGCAGCACTATCCGGCCATTCGTGCGGCAGCAGCCGGCCTTGCCTGGCTTAAAGTCTATGACTACCTGCATGAGATGCCGCACTATCTGGCAGGTGCTGACCTGGTGCTGGGCCGCGCAGGGGCTATGACTTGTGCCGAGCTGGCAGCACTGGGCAAACCCTCGATCCTGGTGCCGTACCCCTTTGCCGCTGGAGATCACCAGACCGCCAATGCCAGTGTGTTTGAGCAGTCAGGCGCGGCGATCCGCGTCGCCAACTCAGATCTGAATGCCGCCTGGCTTTCCAGTCAGCTGGAAACCCTTTTTGGCCAGCCGGACTTGCTAGGCAACATGGGCAGACAAGCCCAGTTGCTGGCCATGCCGGATGCCGCAGCCAAAATTTGCAGCAGCCTCTATGCGACCATCCGGACGTAAATCCAACCGGAAGACACCGGTCTTTCCATCAGCCGAGCGACAGCCAGCAACTCGCCAGGGACAGCCTGTGAGCTTGCTTGTCCGGCGTCTGGCCGGAGTCCTGGCTTTGCTTGCCCTGGGCCTGCTGGTCGCTTTCTTGCCGGTTTTCCGGCTCCAGACGTATGAGATCACGCCGACCCGGGCCATGACAACCGCAGCCATCGCGGCTGCGGTGCCTCAAAGACCGGGCGACCATCTGTTCGAGGGTCTCGGACCGGAATTGAACCGGTGGCTGGGTCTGCGCTATGGACGGACAGAAGACAAGCTGGCCCGGGATTTTCCCTACATTAGGTCTGTGCGCGCCTATCTGGATTTTCCGTCACGGATGCGAATCGAGATCGAGGAGCGGGTCGAGGTTGCCTATGTTTCCATCCCGGATGGTTGTGTCCTCCTGGACAAGGAAGGCTACGCCCTGCTTATCTTGCCTGTTCCTCCGCCCGGCATTCCGGTGATCGAGGGCGTGTCGGTGCGTTCACTCAACCTGGGCCAGCCGCTGACCGTTCAGGTTCCAGACAGCATGAATAGCGCAGTCAGTTTGCTCGGTGCTATAATTGACGCGGACAAAGACACCCGTACGCCGCAAAAGCTGCTTTCCCAAGTTCGCCAGATTCGTCCCCTGTCCAATGGCCGGCTGTTCCTGACCCTGGTCTTGCCGGCGACGGGGGATGAACTGACTGTCACTGCAGAAACCAGCATGGACCAGCTCGATGACATGCTCTGGCTAAGGTTTGCGATGGACCAGGGCGCCCTCGACAACCGCGGCAAAGGTGTCCTCGACCTGACAGGAACACGCCGGATTTTCATCCCTGATGCATAGGAGGTACCCATGTTTCCCCTGATCGGACTGATCGTTGGCCTGATCGTTGGCCTGCTGCTTGATATCGACATCCCGAGTGCCTATTCTTCCTATGTAGCCGTAGGTATCCTGGCCGCCATCGACTCTGTGGTTGGCGCCTTGGTTGCCAATCTCAAGAATACCTTCAACACCAAGCTGTTCGTCACTGGTTTTCTCGGCAACAGTGCGATCGCAGTCCTGCTGGCTGCTCTGGGCGACCAGCTTGATTTGCAATTGTCCCTGGCTGCGGTCTTTGCTTTTGGTAACCGGATCTTCCTCAATTCATCCACGATCCGCCGGCTGTTAATCGAACGCCTGGAGCAGAAAAGAAGGTCGGTGCAACCAAAGACCCCGATGTGAAAAAGCTGGCAGCAGGCGCAAGATCTTGTAACCAAACTGAAAGAGAGACACCAAATATTGTTGTTTACCTGCAATAATTAGTGTAGAATCGTAACAAAAAGCACAACTTGTTGCCACACATGGCTGATTGTAGAGATTGACATTTTCTCCGGCTTGATGGCCGGGGATTGACCCGGATCAGGTGATCCACTTTTAAAACAGAGAGGGGTATTCAATTGGCTGACTATAAACTGAGCATCAGTATGGAAAATGACCATATCGCGACCATCAAGGTCATCGGCATTGGTGGCGGCGGTTGCAACGCAGTCGACCGCATGATCGAGAGCTCCGTCCAGGGGATCGAATTCATCGCTGTCAACACCGACAACCAGGTCCTGCAACGGTCCAAGGCCAGCAACCGGGTCCAGATCGGAGAGAAGATCACCCGGGGCCAGGGCGCTGGAGCCAATCCGGAGATCGGCGCCAAGGCCGCTGTCGAGTCCGCTGACGAAATCAGCGAGCTGATCAAGGGCACCGACATGCTGTTCATCACTGCCGGCATGGGCGGCGGCACCGGGACCGGTGGCGCACCCGTCATCGCTCAGATTGCCAAGGAACTCAACATCCTGACCGTCGGCGTCGTCACCCGGCCATTCCGTTTCGAGGGTTCGCGCCGCATGCAGAATGCCGAGCGCGGCATCCGCGAGCTTGAGAAATTCGTCGATTCCCTGATCGTTGTGCCCAATGACAAGCTGCTCGAGATCGCCGACGAAAACACCTCCCTGGACGAGGCATTCATCCTGGCTGACCAGATCCTGCGCTATGGCGTTTCCGGCATTTCCGACCTGGTCGCCGTTCCCGGCCTGATCAACCTCGACCTGGCCGATGTGCGCCGCATCATGACCCAGGCTGGTGTCTGCCACATGGGGATCGGCCGCGCCTCCGGCGAAGGCCGCGCCGCCGCCGCGATCCGCCAGGCGATCAATAGCCCGCTGCTCGACACCACCATCGATGGGGCCCGCGGCGTGATCATGAATTTCACCGGCGGCCGCGACATGAAGATCCGCGAAGTCGACGAAGCCGCCTCGATTGTGCGCGATGCCGTATCCCCCGATGCCGACATCATTTTCGGTGCGACCCACGATGATGCCATGCAGGACGAAATCATGATCACCGTCATTGCCAGCGGCTTTGACCGCGACCCGGCTGCTTTTGTCCCCAAACCCGTCCAGGCAGCTGCCCCGGTCAGCCAGCCTGCACCGGCTATGCAACCGCAGTCCTTTGAGCGTCCTGCTGCCCCATCCAGTGATTCCTCCTATTTTGTCCCGGATATTTTCCGTGACATTGAGAAACCCCAGACCCCACCGGTACCAGCTGACTCCAACAGCAATTTTGGCGGTTTCCATTCCGTGGGTGCGGCCGACACTACCGCTCAGGCAACACCAGCAGCTGAACCTGTCCCGCAGCCCTCTGCCCAGGCCGTGCCAGCTGCCGTGCCTGCACCTGCTGCTCCCAGCGACACTCAGGAAATCCCGCGCTATGACACGCTGTTCGGTGGTTCTTCCAGTTATGGCAAATCATCCTATACCGATCTTGCCAGCAATCACACGGAGACCCCGGCCAGACCGGTCGAGCCCGAGTCACCGTCCCGGCAGAGCCGCGACAAGCAGAAGCCAGCGCGCAAGCTGCCATGGTTTTTGCAAGACAATGACTCCCGTTTCAACGACTGAGCAAGGAGCCCACAGGACATGCGCTGCCCATTTTGCTCGCACGGCGAAGATCGCGTGATCGATTCCCGACCATCCGATGAAGGCTCTGCCATTCGCCGCCGGCGCGAGTGCATTGCCTGTGGCGGCCGCTTCACGACCTATGAGAAGATCGAGACGCTGCCGCTCCTGGTCATCAAGAAAGACGGCACCCGTGAACCTTTTGACCGGGACAAGCTGATCTCGGGCATTTTGAAAAGCTGTGAAAAACGCCCCGTCTCGACCAGCCAGATCGAACATCTGGTCAACAATATCGAGACGTCGAACCAGAACGCCCTGAAACGGGAAGTGACCTCGCATGAGATCGGTGAGATGATCATGGACGGACTCAAGAAGATCGATGAAGTGGCTTATGTCCGGTTTGCATCGGTTTACCGTCAGTTCAAGGATGTCAATTCATTCCTGGACGAGCTCAACCAGATGATGCGCAAACCCTGACATTTCAAGCACCGGAGGACATCATAGTGAAAAAAGCACTTATCGTCGATGACGATCCACATATCAGTGAATTGCTGCGCCTGTATTTCGACAAGGATGGGTTCGAGGTCGTCACGTGTTACGACGGCAACCAGGCTGTGGAAATATTCCCCCAGTCTGCGCCGGATATTGTCATCCTCGACCTGATGCTGCCGGGCAAGGATGGCTATGATGTGTTGCGAGAAATCCGCCGCACGTCCAGCGTTCCGGTGATCATGCTCACGGCCCGCGGCGACACCCTCGACAAAGTGGTGGGTCTGGAACTCGGAGCAGATGACTATGTCCAGAAACCATTTGAACCCAAGGAGCTGCTGGCCCGGGTCAAGGCAGTCCTGCGCCGGGTCGAGACCCCGCAGGACTCGCAAAAGTCCAATCAGAACCACGCTTCCTCGGAATGGGTCGAGTATCCGGGCATCCGCATCGACAAATCCCGCTACAGTGTGACCGCAGGCGGCCAGAACATCGAAATGCCGCCCAAAGAGCTCGAACTGCTGTTTTTCCTGGCTTCCCACCCCAACCGGGTGTTCACCCGGGAACAATTGCTGGAAAACATCTGGGGCTTTGACTATTTTGGCGAATCACGCACGGTCGATGTCCACATCAAACGGATCCGCGAGAAACTCGAGGAAACAGGTGAGCATCCGAACTGGCAGATCAAGACGGTCTGGGGCGTCGGCTACAAATTTGAAGCTTTCTGAAACCGGGGATTAGGGCAAGCATGCTTTGGCCGCGCCGCCTGATGAATTCCCTGTATGGCCGGACCATCCTCCAGCTGGCGATGGCCATTTTAATTGTCTTCACCCTGATGGGTGTGGTGTATTACGGCATTGTCACCACCGCCAGTGCCCGCCAGCAATCAAGTCAGCTGCTGGCCAGTGCCCGGGCGATTGCAGAAATGGCCGGGCCATCCTTCCATGCCAGCCAAGGCAAGGTCCAAAGCTCAACCGTGATCAGTTATCTCAATTTCACCGCCCGTTCGACTGGCGCCCTGGTCTGGGTGATCGACAGCAACGGCATGCTCGCTTACACCACCAGTGTCCCGGCGACCCTTTCCACTCAGTTCGAGTCTGCTGACGGCGACTGGATCGTCCCATCGGCCTACCGCGGCGGGTCTGTGCTGGGCAAATCCGGTCTGGCCACCATTGGCGATTTCCGTGGCCTGTTCCGCAGCACCGGCCAGCGCTGGATCAGCACCATTGTGCCGATCCCTTCGCCAACAGGTGCCTATATCGGCGAAATCCAGCTCCACCGCCCCGTTGTGACCGAGAGTTTCAACAGTTTCCTGATGACTAACAGCCTGCTCTTTTCCATGGTGGTGGCTTTTTTCCTGGCTCTGCTTTTCCTTGTCCTCCTGTCACGCAACATCACGCGTCCGATCCGGCTGCTGGCCCGGACCGCTGACCAAGTTTACCGAGGTGACCTTTCGGCCCGGGTCATCCTGCCAGGCATGGCTGCGCCGGACAAACCGCACCAGAGGGCTCTGGTCACAGACGACCTGATGGTTCTGGTCGAGACGATGAATTCGATGATTGAAAAGCTGGAACACCAGGAGAGAAGCCGTCGAGATTTCATCTCCAGCGTTTCGCACGACCTGCGCACCCCTCTGACCTCGGTCCGTGGCTTTGTTGAAGGCATGATCGACGGGACCGTGCCGCCGGACAAGACGACCGTTTACCTGGAAATTGTCAAACAAGAGGTTTTGCGCCTGCAAAACCTGGTCCAGACCCTGTCCGAGGCCAGCCGGTACGACAGTGGTACATATCAGCTGGATGAGCAGCCTTTCAACATCAATGCGGTCATCCGGGAAGACGTCTATGGTCTGGAATCCCTGCTCAATGAAAAATCCATCAGTGTCCAGAGTGACTTTGATGAGTCTGAGCCCGGGAAATTGATCGTGCTCGGGGACCGTGAGGCCATCAGCCGGGTCGTGTACAACATCATTTCCAATGCGATCCGCTTCTGTCCGGCCGAAGGGGTCATTGCCCTGTCAACCCGCCGCATCAAGGGCAGCCATCAGGTCGAGGTGATCATCGAAGACAGCGGTCCCGGCGTGGCTGAAAAGGACCGTCCGTTCATCTTTGACCGTTTCTACACGGCAGAACGCAGCCGGACCAGTAAAAGCTCCGGCCTGGGCCTGTTCATCTGCCGGACCATCCTGGCCGCCCATGGTCAGCGCATCACGGTGACAGACAGCGACCTCGGTGGTGCCCGTTTCAGTTTCGCTCTTAAAACCCCGTAAAATGTTCATATCCCATTCATTTCTATCCTATAAAATAAATGTGTTTGACCACCCCTGACAGGACTTTGACGGAGGATATCGCGTGACAGTTCTGACAAACCGCACTTTAGGTCTGGCTGCCTTCGGTCTTTTCTCGGCAGTCATGGCATCGATGCTCACCTCATGGCTTTATACCGCCGGCCCTCTGGCTGCGCCCGCACCGGCTGTATCGGAAACGACTCGGGAGACGACCTCGGCTGAGACCAGCCAGTCGGTCCTTGTTGTCCCAAAGGCCAGCATCCTGGCTACAACCACCAGCGTGCCTGAGAGCCAGTCCCCTGAGCCGACTCCATTTCCACTGGTAGCCCCGGAGATCCTCGGGGACCAGGCCAAGGAGCAGCTCGCGCTTCTGGCTGAGGGTCGCCTGGTCGAGGAGCTTTACAACCAGGTCGCTCCCAGCGTTGTCGGTATTCAGGTCGAAGCCCAGTCCGACACCTCGACGACCCTGATCTCCGACAGCGGGTCGGGTGTGATTTATTCCGCCCAAGGCCAGATCCTGACTTCAGCAGACTTGCTGAAAATTGCCCTCGACCGCTCCGGTCAATTGTTGGAAAACAGCCGGATCCTGGTCCGGGTCCTGAATGAGAACCGCCTGTTTGAGGCTCGGCTGTCCGGACTGGACAAGACCACCGGAGTCGCTGTCCTGACCATCGACCCCGGATCGACGGAACTGGTCCCTGCCAGATTCAGCCTGCACAACACCCTGCGGGTGGGCCAGGTCGTCTTTTTCCTCAGTTTTCCGGACGACATGGTCAGCGAAGGCTGCCTGACCAGTGGTCTGGTGACCGCCTTGCACCAGCCGGTCCTGCTCGAGGATGGCACCAAAGTCGAGATGGTCCGTTCCAATGCTCCGATTCTGGCCAGCGGCCAGGGCGGTCCCTTGCTCAATCTCGCCGGCGATGTGATCGCACTGGCTAATTCGAGCCAGCTCAGCGAAACGTTTGAAAGCCTCAGTTATGCCATCGAAACCCCGACCGTCCTGGATGTTGCCGAACGCCTGCTGGATGCATCTGCCCCACAAGGTCAGCCTTGGCTGGGCATTGCCGTGCTCAAAGATGAAAGCTTTGCCGGACTGCAGGACTTGTATGATTTCCCGGATGGCTTGTATGTCAGCCATGTGATCGAGGATAGCCCAGCCTATCTTGCCGATATTCGCAGAGGTGATATCATTACAGAAGTCAACGGAGAGCCTGTCCGACTCCACCAGAGCTTGTCTTCCATCCTGGCCCAGCATGAGCCAGGCGACCAGCTCACCCTGGGCATCTATCGCCGCTCCGACAAGCAAACGTATGCCATCAAAGTCTACCTGAAGGAAGCCAATGACTGAACAAGAACGGGCAGCGGCGATCGTCGCCGCCCTGGAACAACACTACCCCGACGCCCTTTGCACCCTCGATTACCGCTTGGCCCATGAATTGCTGGTGGGTGCGATCCTCGCCGCCCAATGCACCGATTACAGGGTCAATCTCATCACCCCCGCTCTTTTTGAGCGTTATCCGACCCCGCAAGCTTTTGCTGAATCAGACCACTCGGAGCTGGAAAACCTGATCCGCTCCTGTGGCCTGTTCCGCAACAAGGCCAAGGCCATCCAGGCTGCCTGTGCAGCCCTGGTGCGCGACCATGACTGCCAGATGCCTGACACCCTCGAGGATTTGATCCGTCTGCCCGGTGTGGGCCGCAAGATCGCCAACCTGATCCTGGGTGACTGGTTTGGACGCCAGGCCGTTGTCGTGGACACCCATTGTGCGCGGATTTCCCGCTTGCTTGGCTTGACGGATCAGACGGATCCGGCAGCAATCGAACGGGACCTCGTCGCAGTCCTGCCTCCAGACAAATTCACTGCCTATGGCCACCTCATCGTCGCGCATGGCCGTGAGATCTGCATCGCCCGCCGTCCTGACTGCTGCAGCTGTCCATTGAAACCCTTGTGTGGCCATGGCCGGACTGCTTGAGACCCCGGTCACTGCCATCCATGGCGTAGCCGGCAAACGGGCTGCCATGCTCGCACGGCTGGGCATCACGACCTGGTATGACCTGGTCACCTGGTATCCGCGCGATTTTGAGGACTGGAGCTCTGACCTGACCATCTCCCAGCTGGAGGATGGCAAAGAGCAGTCCTTTGTCGCCACTTTCGCCGGCAAAATCCAGACCCATCGTAAAGGCCGCCTCACCATCCTGCGCGGTGTTTTCCGTGATCAGACCGGTGCGATCCGGGCCGTGTGGTTCAACCAGCCCTGGATCCCGGACCGCCTCGCCTCAGGGGAGACCTATCGCCTGTTTGGCAAGGTCAAGCGCAGCGCTGGCCAATTCACGATCCAGAGCCCGGCTTTTGAACCGGCTGAGCTTGACAGCACAGGTAAGCTGCGGCCGATCTACCCGCTGACCGAAGGACTGACCCAGGGGGTCCTGAGAAGCCTCATCTTGCCTTTGCTGCCCAAGGTGATCAGTCACCTGCCCGAGCCTTTGCCGGACTGGATCCGGCGTGAGTACCATCTGTGTGCCATCGATTTTGCCTTGTCACGGATCCACCAGCCAGCCAGTCTCGAAGAAGCCGACCTGTGCCGGGAACGCCTGGTTTTTGAGGAGTTGTTCCTGCTCCAGACCGGCCTTTTCCTGCTGCGCCGGGCGCGCCAGAACAGCCAGGCTGCCTTGTCCGTGCTGCCTGATGCCACAGCTCTAGATCAGGTCAAGCATATCGAAACTTCACTACCCTTCCAGCTGACAGCAGCCCAGCAAGGCGCCCTGGCCGATATCCGCCGCGATTTGCGGCGCGACTTGCCGATGAATCGCCTGGTTCAGGGCGATGTTGGCTCAGGCAAGACGGTGGTGGCAGCCCTGGCGATGCTGGAAACCAGCCTCTGCGGCTACCAGGCTGTCCTGATGGCACCGACGGCCATCCTGGCGACCCAGCATGCCCAGACGCTGGCCAGACTGCTCGCACCAAGCGGTGAACCGATCGCGCTTCTGACCGGGGCAACGCCTGCCGCTGAGCGCAAACGCATCCAGGCTGGCCTGGCGGACGGGTCGATCCGGCTTTTGGTCGGGACCCATGCTGTGATCGAAGATAAAGTGACCTTTCACAACCTGGCCTTGACGATCACGGATGAACAGCATCGTTTCGGTGTCAGGCAGCGTTTCCGACTCAACCGCAACGAAGAAGCCCGCAGCCTTGCGCCGCATGTCCTGGTCATGTCAGCCACCCCGATTCCGCGCACCCTGGCCCTGATCCTCTATGGCGACCTGGACATGACGGTGATTGACCAGCTCCCCATTGGGCGTGAGCCCATTGCCACCTACACAGCAAGAACTGGCGACCGGAGCCGGGTGGAGGACCTGGTGCGCCGCCAGATCCAAGCCGGCCGGCAGGCTTATGTGGTCTGCCCGATGATTGACGAACAAGCCTCGCTCGATCTCGAGTCGGCTATCCAGACATACAATCGCCTGGCCCAGGAGGTCTTTTTGGACCTGACAGTCGGCCTTTTGCACGGTGGCCTCAAACCGGCTGCCAAAGATGCTGTGATGGCTGATTTTGCCGCCGGGAACATCCAGATCCTGGTCAGCACCACCGTCATTGAAGTCGGTGTTGACAATCCCAATGCCACCCTGATGATGATCGAAAATGCCGAGCGCTTCGGCCTGTCCCAGCTACACCAGCTGCGCGGCCGGATCGGACGCGGACCTCACAAATCCTATTGCATCCTGATGAGTGACAGCGACGAAGACCTGGCCCGGCAGCGCCTGCGCACGCTGTGCCAGACGACGGATGGTTTTGAAATTGCCAGGAAAGACCTTGAACTGCGCGGCCCGGGTGATTTTTTCGGCACCCGCCAGCACGGCTTGCCAGCCCTCAGGTTGGCCAATCTCTATCGCGACCGAGAGTTGCTCAGCAAAGCCCAGGATGCTGCCCGGACCTTGTTCGAGCGCGACCCGGACCTCGCATTTGCCGAGCATCAAGGCCTGGTCCGTGCCATCGAATACCATTTCGGGTCGGCCCTGCCGCATGTCCAGCTTTGATCCACAAGGAGGAGACCCACTTGCCCAGAATCATCAGCGGCCGCGCCGGCGGCATCCCGCTCATTGCTCCCAAAGGCCAGGACACCCGCCCGACTGCCGACAAGACCAAGGAAGCCCTGTTTTCGATCCTGGCGCCAGCGATACCTGATTGCACCTTTCTCGACCTGTACGCCGGCACGGGCCAGATTGGGCTGGAAGCTGCCAGCCGCGGTGCCCGCACCGTGGTCCTCGTCGAACAAGCCCGGGCCGGGCTATCCGCCATTGCTGCCAATCTGGAAAAAACCCGCCTGTCTGATGTGACCCGGATCGAGCAGGGTTCCGTCTGGACTGCCGTGCGTCACCTGCTCACCAGCGGTTCTCGCTTCGACCTGATCTTTCTCGATCCGCCCTACCGTCAGGCCATCGCCGATTTTGAGCGTCTGGCCACAGACCTGACCCAGCTTCTGACTGCCGGCGGCCGCATCATTCTCGAACATGATGCAAAATCAAAGGCCCCGGATTTTGTCATGGAATTGAAACGTACGAGAAGTTGTCAGTATGGAACGGCCATGCTATCCTTTTATCAAGTCTGAAAACCATGCCCGATCAGGCTTCCCCAGCGCCAAGCTGAGTTTACAAGCAAGCCCAACCAGGGGAGACCGATGACTGTTTTTATTTATCCAGGCAGTTTCGATCCGTTTACCAACGGACATTACGATATCGCACGGCGGGCGGCTGGTCTTTGCGACCAGCTTTTTGTCGCTGTCATGGTCAATAGTCAGAAGAAATACCACTTCACGGCCCAGGAACGAGTCGAGATGGCCAGTCGCGTGTTAAAAGACATCCCCAACGTCTCCGTCGAATCCTACAACGGCCTGCTGGTTGATTTTTTTGCAGCCAAAAAGGCCCGGGCTGTCATCCGTGGCCTGCGAAGTGAGTCTGATTTCCGTTTCGAAGCAGAACTGGCTGCTGCTAACAAATTGCTCCTGCCCGCTTATGAAACGTGCCTGATGCCCTGCCGCATTGACCTGGCATTCAACAGTTCGTCGATTGTCCGTGAAGTGGCCGCTTACGGTGGCGACATCACCCATATGGTCCCGCCGGTCCTGGTGCCGCTCATCATGGAGCGTCTCCGAAGGACCGAACCCCGGGACACTTGATCTGACCGCCTTCCTTTGGAGGAATTCATCCAAAATGAACGATTCATCTCGTCATGCCGATTATAACCAGAACCAGGATATCGAGTCCTTGCTCGAACGACTCGAAGGACTGGTCATTTCAGCACGTTCGGTCCCCTTTTCCGACAATTGCATGGTCGACCGTGAGGAAATGCTTGTCCTGATTACCATGATCCGCGACGAACTGCCCGGTGAGCTCAAGCAGGCCAAATGGCTGCTTGAGCAGAACCGCCAGCTGATTGCCGAGGCGAGAAAAGAAGCGGAAGCCATCATGCGCGACGCTGAAACCCGCATGTCCCGCATGATTGACGAACACGAAATCACCCAGAAAGCCCGGCTCCAGGCTGCCGACCTGCTGGAGAAATCCAACCAGGCCGCCCAGAAGATCCGTTCCGGTTCGATGGACTATGCCAGGAAACGCCTCAGCGAGATCGAAGAGCAGCTTGGCACCATGCTCGCCATGGTCCAGCGCAACAAAAAAGATCTGATGTAAGGTTCATTGGCCTGCTAGCGCTGGTACAAGAAAAGGCCGCCACGAAATTCGTGGCGGCCTTGATTCATCATTCAGGATGGATGTTGCAGCCCGGCTATCTCAGAGCTTCTCGATCCAGCCGTACTCGTCGGGACGTGTCCCGTATTGGACGCCGGTGATGATGTCATAGAATTGCTGGGTCCAGTGACCAATCTTGCCTTCGTTGAAGGTGACGACATCGTCTTTGAAGCGCAGTTCGCCGACAGGGGAGATGACTGCAGCTGTGCCGGAGCCAAAGACTTCGCTGACCTTGCCTTCCTGCGCCATCTGGAACAATTCGTCAATCGCGATTTCACGTTCCTCTGTCGCAAGGCCTAGACGACTGGCCAGCTCGAGGACGGTGCGGCGGGTGATGCCAGGCAGGATGCTGCCATTGAGGGCCGGTGTGACGAGTTTGCCATCGATGACGAAAAAGACATTCATCGAGCCGACTTCTTCAATGAAACGGCGATGGACACCATCGAGCCAGAGAACCTGGACGTAGCCGGTCTTGTAGGCCTTGGCCTGGGCGATCAGGCTGGCAGCATAATTGCCGGGTGTCTTGGCATAGCCCGTTCCGCCTTTGACAGCGCGGACATATTCTTCCTCGACGTAAATATTGACCGGGGCCAAGCCTTGGGGATAATAGCGGCCGGACGGGGAGAGGATGATCATGAACCGGTAGGTGTGAGCAGGGCGGACACCAAGGTAGGGGTCTGTGGCGATGATGAATGGCCGGATATAGAGGGAAGCACCATCCACTGTCGGGATCCAGTCTTGCTCGATCTTGAGCAGCTCCTTCAAGGCATACAGACAGAAGGCCTCGTCAACCGGTGGGATGACCATGCGGGAATTTGAAATGTTGACCCGCTGGAAATTCAGCTGGGGGCGGAACATGTTGATCGATCCATCCGCGGTCTTATATGCTTTGAGGCCTTCGAAAATCGCCTGACCGTAATGGAAGACCATGGCAGACGGCTCGAGGCAAATCGGGGCATAGGGTTCGATGCGCGGATTGATCCAGCCCTGACCTTCTTCATAATCCATGCTAAACATGTGATCGGTAAAGATCTGGCCAAAACCGAGTGGGGCATCGGCAGCGGGTTTTTGCTTCAATTTGCTGGCTCGGGTGACAGAGATCGCTGGAAACATGATGTGTCAACTCCCTTTCGCTGCAAGCGTGGCTTGCCCCCGTGAACCGGGTGAAACACACGTGCAATTTTCCGTTTATTATAATACTCATTTCGAGCACTGGGCAATCGGTTGCCGAGATAGCTTGTGCTATAATCGAAACAGAATTGACTGATTTCTGCTGATTTTCCGGACAGGAGCCCTTTCATGCCTGCATTTAGAATCGCCCCCGACATGAAGCCCTGCGGTGACCAGCCCCAGGCGATTGACCAGCTCGTCGCCGGCCTGGAGCGGGGCGATCGTTTCCAGACCCTGCTTGGTGTCACCGGCTCGGGCAAGACGTTCACCATGGCCAATGTGATCGAGCGTGTCCAGCGACCGACCCTGGTCATGGCCCATAACAAAACCCTGGCCGGCCAGCTGACCGCCGAGTTCAAGGCTTTTTTCCCCGACAATGCGGTCGAGTACTTTGTCAGTTACTACGATTACTACCAGCCAGAGGCCTATATACCGTCGACCGACACCTTTATCGAAAAGGATTCCGCGATCAACGATGAGATCGACCGTCTGCGCCATTCGGCCACAGCATCGCTTTTAGAACGGCGTGACGTCATCGTTGTGGCCTCGGTTTCCTGCATCTATGGCCTGGGCGATCCGGAGGACTACAAGAGCCTGATGGTCAATCTGCGTCCTGGCATGGCCAAGGACCGTGATGCAGTCATCCGTGAACTGATTGACATCCAGTACGCCAGAAATGATTTCGATACCAAGCGCGGCACCTTCCGAGTCCGCGGTGACACGCTCGATATTTTCCCAGCCTCTGCTGACAATGTCATGACCCGGGTGAATTTCTTTGGCGACGAGATCGAGAAAATCGTCGAAATCGACAGACTGACCGGCCGTGTCCTGAACTCGCGCAACTACGCCTCGATTTTCCCGGCCAGCCATTACGCCACCACCGTCCTGAAAATGAAACAAGCCGTCCTTTCGATCCAGGAGGAGCTGGAGGATCGGCTCAGGGACCTGCGTGACCAGGGCAAACTGGTCGAAGCTTACCGCCTGGAACAGCGCACCCGCTATGACATCGAAATGTTGCGCGAGACCGGCTTTTGCAAAGGGATCGAGAACTACTCGCGCCATTTGTCCGGCCGTGCGCCGGGTGTGGCACCTTTCACCCTGATCGACTTTTTCCCGGATGACTTCATCCTGATGGTTGATGAGTCCCACGTCACGATCCCCCAGGTCGGGGCCATGTACAATGGCGACCGTTCCCGAAAGCAGTCCCTGGTCGATTTTGGCTTCCGATTGCCGTCGGCTTTTGACAACCGCCCACTCCGGTTTGAGGAATTCGAGAAGAAGATTGGCCAGGGCATTTTTGTCAGCGCGACTCCTTCGCGTTATGAAGCCGAGCACACCAGTGCCGTGGTCGAGCAGATCATCCGGCCTACCGGTCTGATCGATCCTTCGATCAGCATCCGGCCGGTCGATGGCCAGATCGAAGACTTGCTTGGTGAAATTCGCACTGTCAAAGCCCGCGGCGAACGGACGCTCGTCCTGACCTTGACCAAGAAAATGGCCGAAGACCTGACTGGATTTTTCAAGGACGAGGGCCTCAAAGTCCAGTATTTGCATTCGGATATCGAAACGGTCGAGCGCCTGAAAATCCTGCGCGACTTGCGCCAGGGTCTCTTTGACGTCCTTGTCGGCATCAACTTGCTGCGTGAAGGTCTCGACCTGCCGGAGGTGTCCCTGATTGCGATCCTCGACGCCGATAAGGAGGGCTTCTTGCGTTCGACGACCTCGCTGATCCAGATCATCGGCCGGGCTGCCCGCAATGTCAATGGCCATGTCATCCTCTATGCCGATGATGTCACCGAATCGATGCACCAGGCGATCATCGAGACCAACCGTCGCCGCAGCATCCAGGAGACGTACAACCGCGTAAATAATATCACGCCCCGCTCGATCGAGAAGGCTGTCCGTGCGGTCGTCGATACAGTTGTCGATGCTGCCCAAGAGGCTGGACTGGATGAGCAGGCAGCTGATCTGCTGCTTGAGCATAAGCTGGACCGCCTCAAACCGGAAGAATTGGCCCGCATGGCGGTCAAGATCGAAAAAGACATGAAAGAGGCGGCGAGAAAATTGGCCTTTGAGGAGGCTGCACAGCTGAGAGACCTGCTGGTTTTGATCCGCGGCAAGATCACTTGATTAGACTAAGCCAGACGGATCATGTGGCAAACCACGCGGCAAAATGAGCAGACCGGATCCTTCTGCGCGCTTCCAGCTATGATATAATCAGTTCACAATTCGACTGCCGGAAGATCTTGCCATAAGCTTTCGGACCGTCGCCAATGAACAAGGAGGGACCCTTATGACTTTGGCCCAGGAACGTTACAACCGTTGGACAACTGACCTGAATTTTGACGAGTCGACCCGCACCGAACTTTTAGCGATCGCCCAGAATGAAAAAGAAATTGAAGACCGGTTTTACATGGACCTCGAATTCGGCACCGCTGGCCTGCGCGGTGTGCTTGGCGCCGGGACCAACCGGATGAACCTTTACACCGTCGCCCGGGCTTCCGAGGGTTTTGCCCGCTTCCTTGCCAGCCAAGGCGAAGTCACCAAGGCACGCGGCGTGGCCATTTCCTATGACTCGCGCCTGTTCTCACGCGAATTTGCTGTCCTGTCCGCCCGGATTTTTGTCACCCACGGGATTCGTGTCTACCTCTCCGACGAGCTGCGGCCGGTGCCGATGCTGTCGTTTGCCATCCGTCATTTCCGGACGGCAGGCGGTATCATGATCACGGCCAGCCACAATCCGGCCAAGTATAACGGCTACAAAGCCTACGGCGAGGATGGCGGCCAACTGCCCCCGGAAGCCGCGACCGTCGTCAGCGATGTCATGAACTCAATCGAGGACTTACCGCCACTCCTCAATTGCCTCAGTGAGGACAATGCCCGTGCGACGGGCTTGTGGCAGGATTTTGGCGAAGATCTCGACGTCATTTATTCCGCGATGCTGAAAAAACTGGCGATCAATCTGGATGCCGTCCAGCGCCACCGTGACCTCAAGATCGTCTACACGCCCCTGCACGGCGCCGGCAACAAGCCTGTCCGCCGCATCCTCTCCCAGATTGGCTTCACCAATATCCTGGTTGTCCCTGAGCAGGAACTGCCGGATGGCTGGTTCCCGACGGTGGCTTACCCCAATCCAGAGGAACGCTCCGCCCTGGCCATGGCGATTGAGCTGGCCCAGAAAGAAGGGGCTGACCTCGTGATCGCGACCGATCCGGACGCCGATCGCACGGGCGTCTGTGTCCGCACCCGTGATGGTGGCTACCAGGTCTTGTCCGGCAATCAGATCGGACTTCTCCTGATGGAATACATCCTGTCCGCGAAAAAGAAATCCGCCACCTTGCCGGACCAGTCCTTTGTTGTGACGACCATCGTCTCGACCAAATTGACGAAACGAATCGCCGAGGCCTATGGCGTCACGTTGTTCGAGTGCCTGACCGGTTTCAAATTTATCGCCGAGCTCATCAAGCAGCACGACGAGTTTGGCCCGATGCATTACCAGTTCGGCTTTGAGGAGAGCTTTGGCTATCTGGCCGGCACCGATGTCCGCGACAAGGACGCCGTGGTCGCCAGCATGTTGATCGGCGAAATGGCCGCCGCGGCTGCTGACGAGGGCAAGACTCTCTATGACTTGCTGCAGGAAATTTTCCAGCGCTATGGCTATGCTGCTGAGAAAACCATCTCGATCACCCTGGAAGGCAAGGAGGGCATCGAAAAAATCAAGTCCGGCATGGCCTATCTGCGGGGCAATAAGCACTTGGGCGTTCCCGGCGTACCTGTGCGAGCTGTGCGCGATTACAAGTCGCTCGACCGGATCGTCCTGGCTGATGGCTCGAGCACCCCGATCGAAATGACCCCGTCCGATGTCCTGCTTTACGAGCTCGACGGCATCGACTGGTTCTGCATCCGCCCTTCCGGCACCGAACCCAAAATCAAGATCTACTTTGGCATCTACGGCGAAGACCAGGCCCAGAACGAAGCCACCCTGAACCAGTTGCGTGAGCAGGTCGAAGGTTATCTGCGCGAGCACCTCTGATCAATCGCACGTGGCTTTTACACACCTCCACCTCCATACGGAATACAGTTTGCTCGATGGGGCGATCCGGATCAAAGAGTTGCCGGATCGCCTCCTTGAGCTGGGCATGGATGCCTGTGCGATCACAGATCATGGTGTCCTCTTCGGCACGGTCGATTTCTACAATGCCCTGATCGCCAAAGGCATCCGCCCGATCCTGGGCTGCGAGGTCTATGTTGCCCCCAGAAGCCACACGGATAAAGAAGGCAGCCTCGACAAGGAACCGTCGCACCTGATCCTTTTGGCCGAAAACCAGACCGGCTGGCAGAACCTGATGCAACTGGTCTCGATCGGTTTCATCGATGGCTTTTATTATCGGCCGAGAATCGACCATGATTTGTTGCGCCAGCATGCGTCCGGGCTGATTGCCCTCTCCGCCTGCCTGGGCGGCGAGATCCCCGGCGCCCTGCTGGAGCACGACCGCACCCGCGCCGTCCAGCTAGCCCTGCAATATGATGAAATTTTCGGCCGGGGCAATTTCTATCTCGAACTGCAGCACAACGGGATTCCCGAGCAGGCTCTCGTCAACACGCAGCTGATCGAGATCAGCCGTGAAACCGGGATCCCCCTGGTCGCCACCAATGATTGCCACTATCTCATGCCGGACGACGCCCATGCGCATGAGGTCCTCTTGTGCATGCAGACTGGCAAGCGGATGAGCGATCCCGACCGCATGCGCATGCAGTCAGATGCGTTTTATCTCAAATCCCCCGAAGAAATGGCAACGGCCTTTGCTGCCCAGCCGGAGGCAATCGCCAATACCGGACGCATCGCCGCCCGTTGCCAGGTCAAGCTCGACTTTGACACCATTCATCTGCCTGCCTTTGCCACCCCTGTCGGCTTGTCCAATACTGCCTACCTCGAGCAGCTCTGTCGCCAGGGCCTGGAAGAAAGGCTGCGCCTGCCGACGAACATTCCGCGCGAGGCCTATGAAAAAAGGCTCGCTTATGAGCTCTCAGTCATCAACCGGATGGGCTATACAGACTATTACCTGATCGTCTGGGATTTCATCCGCTTTGCCCGCGACAGCGAGATCATGGTCGGTCCGGGCCGTGGTTCCGGAGCCGGCTCACTGGCCGCCTATTGCCTGAAAATCACCAACATCGATCCGCTCAAGTATTCGCTGATTTTCGAGCGCTTTCTCAATGCCGACCGTGTCAGCATGCCCGACTTTGACATCGATTTCTGCTATGAACGGCGGCCGGAAGTCATTCGATACGTCACGGCCAAATACGGCCAGGACCGTGTTGCCCAGGTCATCACTTTTGGCACCCTGGCAGCCCGGGCCTGCATCCGCGATGTCGCTCGCGCCCTCGATGTCTCCTATGCCGAGACCGACCGTATCGCCAAATTTGTCCCCGGCATGCCCGGGATGACCTTGGCCAGGGCGCTCGAGCAAAGCAAAGAATTGCGCAAGGATTACGAAGAAAATCCGGTGACACACCAGGTGATCGACCTGGCCCGCCGTTTCGAAGGCATGCCGCGCCATGCCTCGACCCATGCCGCTGGCGTGGTCATATCCAGCGAACCGCTGACCAACCTGGCCCCCCTGTCCAGAAACGAAGACTCGATCGTCGTCCAGTATTCGAAAAACAACATCGAGCTGATTGGTCTACTTAAATTCGATTTCCTCGGCCTGCGGACCCTGACGGTCATGCAGGACACGGCCGCCATGGTGGCAAAAAACCATCAATTGGTGATTGATTTTGACACCCTGCCGATGGATGACCGCGCTGTGTACGCCATGATCAGTGAAGGCAACACCGAAGCGGTGTTCCAGCTGGAAAGCGGTGGCATGACCAGCTTCATGAAAGAACTGCGGCCTGAGTCACTGGAAGACATCATCGCTGGTATTTCCCTCTATCGACCCGGCCCGATGGACCAGATTCCGCAGTATGTTGCTGCCAAGCATGACCCGGCCAAGATCCGCTATGACCACCCCTTGCTCGAACCGATCCTCAACGTGACCTATGGTTGCATCGTCTACCAGGAGCAGGTCATGCAGATTGTGCGCGACCTGGCCGGTTTCTCGATGGGCCAATCCGACAATGTCCGTCGTGCCATGTCGAAGAAGAAACCAGCTGAGATGGCCAAATACAAGAACTTGTTCCTGTATGGCGGTGTGGACGAAAAGGGCAATGAAGTCGCAGGTTCCGTGGCGCGCGGTGTCGATCTCGAGACAGCTGAGAAAATCTTCGACGACGTCATGGCTTTTGCCGGTTATGCTTTCAACAAATCGCACGCTGCCGCCTATGCCGTCGTCGCCTATTACACCGCCTGGCTCAAGCACTATTACCCGGTCGAATTCATGGCAGCCATGCTCAACAGCTACCTCGGGAGCCTCAGCCAGGCCGCCGCCTATGTCCGGGTTTGCCGCAAGCTGGGCATCGAGGTCCTGCCGCCAGACATCAATGCCAGCCAGGCCCGTTTCACCACCGAAAACGGCAAAATCCGCTTCTCTCTGGCCGCGGTGAAAAATGTCGGTGAGGCCGCGATCCGGACCGTGCTTGAAGACCGCACCAGAAAAGGTCCTTACACCTCCTATGGCGACTTCCTGCGCCGCGCCAGTGCGTCCGATCTCAACCGCAAAATGATCGAGAGCCTGGTCCGGGCCTCAGCTTTTGACGGGTATGGCATCGCGCGTTCGCAGCTGGTTGCCGTGCTCGATCCGTTCATGACGCATCTTCAAAATGCACGCCGCCAGAGCATGGAAGGCCAGCTCAGCCTGTTCGGCATGGATGATGCAGCCTCCGGCAACACAGAAGCAGAACCAACTTACCCGGCTCTGCCAGAATTCAGCCCGGCGGATCTGCTGGCGATGGAGAAGGAGATGCTAGGTCTCTATGTGACCGGCCATCCCCTCGATGAATATCGCAATGCGATCAATGCGCTGGCCACACACGACAGCAGTGCCCTCCAGCAACACGAAGGTGACGAAGAAATCGGCACCCTGGCCTTGACTGCGCGTGACCAGGCCAAGGCCGTTTTCGCCGGCCTCATCGTGGCCCGCAAAGCGCGCACGACCAAAAGCAAAGAAGCCATGGCCATCCTGACCTTTGAAGATTTGGCCGGCACGTGCGAAGTCCTGGTGTTTCCGCGTGTCTTTGCCCAGTACGGCGGCCTGCTCCAGGAAGGTCAGCCCGTTCTCCTGGGCGGCCGGCTCAGTTTGCGCGACGATGACACCCCCAAGTTCATTGCCGAACTGGCACTGCCTCTGACCCCTGACCTGACACGCCGTCCTGCGGATTTTGACCGGTACTTAGGCACCGGCAACGGTTCAACCGGTGATCGCAGCTCAAAAGGTTCGGCTGCTGGCCGACCTGCCAACCGGGACAACCGACCGGCCGCAGCCCCTGCCAGCAGCACCGCCGCGACCAGAACCCTGGCCATCCGCTATTGGGGCGAGAAAGACGATGCCGGCTATAACCGGCTTCTGGCCATGCTCCGCTATTTCAATGGACCCATGCGGGTCAAAGTCTATCTGGGCAGCAGCCGGACTGGCCATGAGCTGCCAGCTGATTGCTGGATCGAAGCGGACGACAAAATCCTTAGGGAAATAGCCGCCAGATATGGCATGGCCAACATCGCTTTGCTATAATAAAGTGTCCCTGCCGGATGATGTCCGGTCTGCCTTTTTGCAATCGATCGATCAAGGAGATGCAAAACCCATGGATGAGCAAAAGATTATCCGGAACATCGGCGTTCTGACCAGTGGCGGAGATGCTCCTGGCATGAATGCAGCTATCCGCGCAGTCACGCGCACTGGCTTGTATTATGGCTACCGGGTCTATGGCATCCGTCGTGGCTATCATGGTCTCTGGCGCGGAGACATAGAGGAGCTCAACCGCTCGTCGGTGTCGGAAAAACTCCAGCGCGGCGGCACCTTCCTGATGACAGCCCGATCGAAGACTTTCCAGACACCCGAGGGTGTCGACCGGGCGATCGAAATGGCCAAGGTTTTCAATCTAGACGCCATCATTGCAATCGGTGGTGATGGAACTTTCAAGGGTGCCCGTGACTTGGCCAGAAAAGGCATCCCCGTCATCGGAATCCCCGGTACGATTGACAACGATATCGCCTGCTCCGACTATACAATCGGTTATGACACCGCCATGAATACGGCCATGGAAGCCATTGATAAGTTGCGCGATACCGCTTCATCCCATGAACGCTGCAGCGTCATCGAGGTCATGGGCCGCGCAGCAGGCTATATTGCACTGAATGTCGGCATTGCCACCGGTGCCGAGGTTGTCCTCATCCCTGAGAGACCCTTTGATTTCAACAAAGACGTGCTCAAGGCTGTCCTCGATGGGCGCAACCGCGGCAAACACCATTTCATCGTGGTCGTCGCCGAAGGTGCTGCCAAAGCTACGGACATTGCCCAGCAAATCGAGACACTGACCGGTATAGAGGCCCGCGCCACCATCCTCGGCCACCTCCAGCGCGGTGGCAGCCCGACCCTGCGTGACCGCCAGATGGCCAGCCTGATGGGCCTGCATGCCGTTGAGTGTTTGCGTGACGGTCGCTACAATCGTGTCATCGCCTACAAGGACGGCAAAATCGTTGACATCGACATCGAGGAAGCGATCAACATGAAAAAGACAATCGATCCAGTCGAGCTGGAACGCGCCACGATTCTGACATCCTGATGCTTTTGAAAGCATCGTTGGATTTCCATTTGAGCAATCTATCGCAAAGACCGTCAATCCAGCACGGACAAGTCGTGCGAGTTGACGGTCTTTATCAATATAGTGATTGGGCGTGAGTGTTATTTATTACATTTTGACTGGCGATGATTGACAACTTTGTAAAGATATTGTAATCTGGCATCAAGTAGAAACTTGTGTGACAAGAGTCTGCCAATCAAGCAAAACAGGCGAGGGCATTAAGGCCTTCAGCCGACAAAGGCAAACCAGGTTAAAGCCTGGGACGCAAAGCTAAAGGGCCTCTGGGAAATCTCCCGTGGCAGCCAGCTACCGAAACTGGGAGGTTTTTTTAATGTCCTTTTTGTCTTCCGGCGTATCCCGCAAAGCGATCCAAGTCCTGAGTGCTGCCGTTGTTCTTTCCAGCATCATCAGCATCAGCGGTGTGACAGCCCAGGCTGTCGGCATCGTCCGTGTCCATGATCAGATCGCCCAAGCCAAAGCCAAAGTGTTCGGCGAATATCCCAAAGCCGACATGGCCTGGCCAGAAGTCATCCGTCCGGAAGCAGTCGTGACCGAAGCTCCCGTCAAAACCGAAGCCAAA
>SABL01000016.1 GCA_009928985.1 Clostridia bacterium | reverse complement strand
TATCTTTCTTCCCGTTTTTGTACAATCGTGACGAAGATCGGCCTCGTCCATTTGAAAGAAATCAGATAATCCAGGAGGATCTATGGCCAAAGTATTAATTATAGGTGCTGGCGGCGTTGCCAGCGTTGTTGTCCACAAATGTTGCCTCAATCCAGACATTTTCACCGATATTTGCATTGCCAGCCGGACGAAATCCAAATGTGACGCCTTGAAGGCTGAGCTGGATGGCGGCAAGACCCGGATCACGACGGCCCAGGTCGATGCCGATGACACCCAGCAGGTGATCGACCTGATCAAAAGCTATGGTCCTGAGCTTGTCATCAATGTCGCTCTCCCTTACCAGGACTTGACCATCATGGATGCCTGCCTGGCAACCGGTGTGCATTACCTCGATACCGCCAACTACGAGCCGCTCGACACGGCCAAGTTCGAATACAGCTGGCAATGGGCTTACCGCGAGCGGTTTGCTGCGGCCGGTCTGACCGCGATCCTGGGCTGCGGCTTTGACCCCGGTGTGACCGGCGTTTTCACGGCTTATGCCTTGAAGCATCATTTCGACCAGATCCGCCAGATCGACATCGTCGATGCCAATGCCGGTGACCATGGCTATCCGTTTGCGACCAATTTCAACCCGGAGATCAACATCCGGGAGATTACAGCCAATGGCCGCTACTTTGAACAAGGCGCATGGGTCGAGACCGCCCCGTTATCGGTCAAGAAATCTTATGACCTGCCCGAGATTGGACCCAAGAACATCTACCTGCTCTACCATGAAGAACTCGAATCCCTGGCAGCCAATATTCCCGGTGTCGAGAAAATCCGCTTCTGGATGACGTTCTCCGACAATTACCTGACCCACCTCAAAGTCTTGGAAAATGTCGGCATGACCTCGATCGAGCCCGTGATGTTCGAAGGTCGCCCGATCGTCCCGCTGCAGTTTCTGAAAGCCCTGTTGCCTGATCCGGCTTCGCTCGGTCCGCGCACCAAAGGCAAGACCAACATCGGCGTCATCGTCCAGGGCGAAAAAGACGGCCAACCCAAAACCTATTACGTTTACAATGTCTGTGACCATCAGGCTTGCTACCGCGAAGTCAAGTCCCAGGCCATTTCCTATACAACGGGTGTCCCGGCTGTTGTTGGCGCCATGATGCTCCTCCAGGGCCTGTGGAAGAAACCGGGTGTTTACAATGTCGAAGAGTTCGATCCAGATCCATTCATGGCCGAGCTGGGCCCGCAAGGCCTGCCATGGGTTGAAGACTTCAACCCTGTCCTGCTGGACTAAACGAGGACAGCATGCCAATTGATTTCCATTCGGTCCCCACGCCCTGTTATGTAGTCGATGAAAAGCTGCTGGAACGAAATCTCCAGATTCTGGACTCGGTCCAGCAGCGCACTGGCTGCAAGATCCTCCTGGCGCTCAAGGGTTTTTCGATGTTTGCCACCTTCCCGCTGGTTGGCCGTTATTTGCATGGCATCACGGCCAGTTCACTGCACGAGGCCCGTCTGGGCCGGGAAGAGATGGACAAAGAAGTCCACATCTTTGCCCCTGCCTTCATTGAAGAGGATTTTGATGAAATCCTGAGCCTGGTTGACCATATCGTGTTCAATTCGTTCAACCAGCTGGCCAAGTACAAAGACCGGGTCAAACAATCCGGCCGCCCGATCGAAATCGGTGTCCGGGTCAATCCCGAATACTCGGAAATTGCCACGGACTTGTACAATCCCTGTGCCCCCTATTCGCGCCTGGGCATCACCCGGGCCAATTTCCGCCCTGATGAAATGGACGGCGTGGATGGCATCCATTTCCATACGCTATGTGAACAGAATTCTGACGCCCTGGCCCATACGCTGCCGGTATTCGAAGAGAAGTTCGGCCCCTTTCTCAAAGGCTTGAAATGGATCAATTTCGGCGGCGGCCACCACATCACCCGGCCTGACTATGACCTGGAGTCGCTGATTCGCTCGATCACCTACATTCAAGACAAATACCAGGTCCAGGTCTATCTCGAGCCAGGTGAAGCCATTGCGCTCAACACCGGTTTTCTGGTCACCTCGGTCCTTGATATCGTCGAGAATGGCAAGCAGCTGGCCATCCTCGACACATCAGCCGCCTGCCATATGCCGGATGTCCTGGAAATGCCTTACCGCCCGATGATCATCGGCTCCGGTGAGGGTGGTGAGAAGCCCCATACATACCGACTCGGCGGACCAACGTGCCTGGCGGGCGACGTGATCGGAGACTATTCCTTCGATACACCCCTTGCGCCCGGGGATCGTCTGGTTTTCACGGACATGGCCCATTACACCATGGTCAAGAACAACACCTTCAATGGCATCGGCTTGCCTTCGATCGCCCTGTCGGATTTGTCTGGCCAGATCCGTGTGATCAAGCGTTTTGGCTACGACGATTTCCGCAACCGACTTTCTTGAAACAGATGGAGAAGAGGAATAAGACATGATCAAGACACCGGAACAGATGACTCATGAAATCAAGGCTCAAATGCGCGGCGGCACCGGAGACGTGGACATCCTCCATTTGTTTGACCGTGGAGATCTGACTGGCCAAGCACGCTTGGTTGCCAAAGTGACTTTGCAGCAAGGCTGCTCGATCGGCTTTCACGAACATGGCCAGGAAGAAGAGATCTATTACATTCTCGAAGGCACAGGTGTTTTCACGGAAAATGGCCAGGAAACCATCGTTTCCCCCGGTACTGCCACGTTGACTGGCAATGGCTCTGGCCACAGCATCCGAAACGACCGGCCTGAGCCTTTGGTCCTGATGGCCATCGTCCTGCTGTTTGCCTGATCGAAAGGAAGACTGGGCATCATGTGCGGCCGGTATTACATCGAAGTCGAATCCGACCTGGTCGAGATCCGGAAGATCCTGACTGACCTCAATGAGCGCTTTGCAGATCGACCGGCCCTGGCGCGGCTGAAGTCAGGCGAGATTTTCCCGACAGACATTGTCCCTGTGATCCGGCCGTGGGCAACCCCAGAAGGAATCAAGCTCTTGCCCGACCTGATGCAGTGGGGGTTCGCCGAACCCTATCCTTTGATCAACGCCCGGGCAGAAACGGCAGACAGCAAACCGACCTTCCGGAATTCTTTCCAGGAACACCGGGTGCTAGTGCCGGCCACAGCGTTCTTTGAATGGCAACAGCCAGCACAAGCCGGACAGAAGAAGACCAAGCTCAAATTATCCCGGCCTCAAGAAACAGTTTTCTACATGGCTGGCCTCTATAGGCCTCTGGCACCTGAGAACAATCCCCTGCAGCTGACCGGTCAATTTGTCATCCTGACATCTGCGGCCAATGAATCGATTCGTCCCATCCATGACCGCATGCCCCTGATCGTGCCCAGAACCCTGCTCAGATCCTATCTGCAGGATATCAACCAGGCCAGAGACCTGTTGCATGCCGCTGTGTTGCAACCTTTTCTGGCAGAAATCGCAAATTGACGCAAAGGAGTATCACTCTTGGAATTAAAAGCAGCTCCGCCCCTGCCAGATAAAAAACGGCGACTCCCAGCTTTTTTGCGTGAAAACCGGCTGTTAATAGGCTCATTTGCGATTCCTTTTATCATCCTGATGGTCAGTTATTTCAGCCGCGGCGTTTTTCCGATCGGCAACCGTGATGTCCTGACGATTGATTTGTACCACCAGTATGCCCCGTTCCTCGCCGAAATGCAGGCTCGCCTGAAATCGCTGGATGGACTGTTCTACTCCTGGTCCGGTGGCCTGGGCACCAATTTTTACGCCTTGCTGGCTTATTATGTCGCCAGCCCCTTGAATGTCATCCTGATCCTGTTTCCAGCCAGTCTGCTGACTGAAGCCATTTTCCTGATCATCCTGATCAAAGTCGGGCTGGCTGGCGCAGCTTTCCATTATTTTCTGCGCGAAGTCCACCGGGAGGAGAGCCCGGTCATGATGGCCATCGCCAGCAGTTATGCCTTGTCCAGCTATGTCCTGTCCTACAGCTGGAATGTCATGTGGCTGGATGGCATTGTCTTGCTCCCGCTGGTCATCCTCGGTCTTGTCCGGATCATCCGTGAACAGCGTTACCTGCTGTATCCGGTGGCCCTTGGCCTGGCTTTGATTTCCAACTATTACATCGCTTTTTTCATTGTCCTGTTCACTGCTGTATATGCTCTGGCAGCATTGTTTTTGTACCAGGACCTGCCCAGCCCCTGGAAACTCACTGGACAATTGCTCCGGATTTTTGCCCTCTCTGTCCTGGGTGGCACACTGTCTGCTGTTCTGTCCTGGCCGACCTATCTTTCGCTCAAGCTCACTTCTGCGGCGGATGATGCTTTTTCTGGCAAGGTGTCGGAATACTTCGACTTGTTCGACTACATCAGCCAGCATTTCATGCTGATGAAACCCACCATCCGGGACGGCTTGCCCAACCTCTATGCGGGCCTGTTTGCCCTGGCCATGCTGCCGCTGTTTTTCTTTGCCCGCCAGATCGCCCTCAAGGTCAAATATCTTCATCTGGCCCTGTTGCTATTCCTGATCACCAGCTTCAACCTCAACTGGCTCAATTTTGCCTGGCACGGGTTCCATTACCCCAACCAGCTGCCCTACCGCAATTCGTTTGTCTACATTTTCCTGGTGCTGTCGATGAGCTATCCCGCCTGGAAGAGCCGGCACGAGTTTACAGGAAAGCAGATCGGAGCTGTCATTGCGACCCTGTTGGTGCTTTTGCTGCTGGCACAGAAAATCAATGACCAGGCGCTGCCGGTCCAGGCCCTCTATGCGACCTTGGTTTTCCTTTTGATCTATGCCGGTGTCCTGACTTTGGACAAAGCACACCGGATCCATCCGTCCGACATGGCGATCGCCCTGCTGATCACCGTGGTCGTGGAGCTGACGGTCTATTCCCTGCTGACCATGCACACCATTGATACGACGGAATACTTGTCATCGCGGGAGGGTTACACGGCAGGAACCGAGGTGCAACAGATCCGCCAGGAACTGGAACGAATTGAACGGTCCGAACAAAGCTTCTACAGGACCGAGGTCTATCCACCCCGGACAACCAATGACGGATTTCTGTACCAGTACCATGGCTTGTCCATTTTTGCGTCGACCATGTCCACGCAGCCTGTCAAGTTTTTTGAAAAGATCGGCTACCACAGCAACAGCATCAATAGCTATAAATATGAAGGTTCCACCATCGTTCTGGATTCCCTGTTCGGGATCAAATACCTCATCCGGCGCAGCAACTTCATCAATGATGAATTGCGTGAACAAATTGCCACCACCAGCGAACTGGAGATTTTCCGCAACCCGTTTGCCCTGTCCCTGGGCTACCTGGCACCCGACTCACTCAAAGACTGGACCGTATCCAACGGCAATCCACTTGCAGCTCAAAATGATCTCTTGCAGGCCCTGGGTGGATCTCAAGATGTGCTCATCCCAGTCGACCAGCTGACCGGACAACAAACCAATATCGAGCTTGTCCCTTACGGCACCAATGGCTACAATTTCGACCGGCCCAGCAAGGACCAGACATCACGGGCCCAGATCCTGATCGACAACCCCGAAGCTCGCCAGCTGTACCTGTACCTGGATGTGACAGCCAACCAGCCTGACCAGGGGTATGTCCTGGTCAATGACGAACGGATCGATTTCAATGCCAAGCGGTCCACCTTGGTTGACCTGGGCTACATTCCCGCTGGAGCCAGGGTGGAATTCAACCTGACCTTCAAAGCCTCAAGCAATGCCACTGGCACGTTCAGCCTGTACAGCAGCGCCCTGGATTTGCCAGCCTTTGCAGCCTCCATAGCCAAGATCAACAGTCAGTCCCTGGTGCTCGATGATTTTTCCGACAGCCATCTCAGAGGACATGTGACGATCCAAGACCATGGAACTTTCCTGATGACCATCCCGTATGACCAGGGCTGGAAGGTCAAAGTGGATGGCCAGGCAGTCGAGACCTATGCCGTAGCCAACGGCCTGCTGGCCTTCGATTTGACAGCTGGAACCCACGAAATCGACTTGCGTTTCACGCCGCCCGGCTTCTGGCCTGGCCTGGCTGTGTCCCTCGCCTCATTGCTGGTTTTACTGGCCCTGGCCTGGCTTCAACGCAGAAAATCCCGTTTCCAGCCTGAAACCAATCCAGGGGATATGGTATAATTGAATCACCGGCCTGCTGACAGGAGTCTGGCAGGTTGACGATTTTTCAAATCAACAGGAGGTATTTTGAAATGGCAGCTACCAAGAAGTTCTTCCGTTGCAGTCACTGCGGCAATCTCGTCGGTGTGATCAATGATTCAGGCGTCCCGATGATTTGCTGCGGTGAACCCATGACCCTTCTCGTACCCAATACCTCAGACGGGGCCACGGAAAAACATGTCCCGGTCCTGACACGCGATGGCAACAAGCTCCATGTCGCCGTTGGCAGTGTGCCTCATCCGATGACCGAAGCCCATCTGATCCAGTGGATCTATGTCAGCCAGGGCAACCGCAGCCAGCGTGTCGCTCTCTCAGCCGGCGAAGAACCAGCAGCTGATTTCATCGTTGAGGATGGCCCTGTTTCTGTCTACGAGTATTGCAACCTGCATGGCCTCTGGCTTGCCGAGGGCTGATTCCCTCGTCCGTCCTGACCATCCAGACCGAGCCGGCCTTAAGGCCGGCTTTTCTTGATCTTTTTGCCAGTTTCGTCTATGCTTATTTCAGTTAGAGACGAAAACAGGAGGCTTTCCGTGAAAACCCAATCCTATCTTGCAAGTTCTGACTTTTTTGCCGGCAATCGTCCGGATGAACTCATTGCCCAGTTTGGCAGCCCGCTCTATGTGTACAGTGAAGCGATCTTTCGCCAGCGCTGCCAAGACATGCAGCAGCTGGTCGATTATGAGCACTTCACAGCCAATTACTCGATCAAGGCCAACAGCAATTTGCACCTGCTGGCCATTGCCAGGGAAGAAGGCATGTACGCCGACGCCATGTCGCCGGGTGAAATCCTTTTTCTGGAAAAAGCCGGGTTCAAACCGGAGCAAATTTTCTTTGTGCCTAACAATGTCTCCGCCGCGGAATTGCAGTTTGCCATTGACCACAAGGTCCTGACCAGCCTGGACTCCCTGGCCCAGCTTGATCTGTATGGCCAGCTCGACCCGGGCGGACGGGTTGCGATCCGGATCAATCCGGGAGTCGGCGCCGGACATCATGAGAAAGTTGTCACCGGCGGCAAGAAAACCAAGTTCGGCATCAGCATGGACCAGGTCTCTGCGGTCCAAGAGATTCTCGATCGTCACAACCTGCATCTGGTTGGCGTCAACCAGCACATCGGATCGCTCTTCATGGAACCCCATCCCTACCTGGAAGCTGCCCGCCATTTTCTGTCACTGGCCCAGCAATTCCCGGAGCTTGAACTGATTGATTTTGGCGGTGGATTCGGTATTCCGTATCACAAACTGGAAGGTCAGCCCAGACTGGACCTTGTGACCTTGCGGCGCGAGCTGACGCAGCTGATCCGCGATTTCGTAGCCCATTATGGCCGCGTGGTCCATTTCAAGAGTGAACCAGGCCGTTATGTCGTTGCAGAGAGCGGCGTACTGCTGGGCACCGTCCATGCCGTCAAGCAAAATGATGCGACGACCTTTGTTGGCACGGACCTGGGTTTCAATGTCCTGGCCCGTCCGATGGTGTATGACTCCTGGCATGACATCGAAGTCTACCACGATGGCCAACTGGCAGAGACTGATCAGACAAGTCCGGTGACCGTGGTTGGCAACATCTGCGAGAGTGGTGACATCATAGCCAAACACCGAGATTTGCCTGGCATAACCGAAGGTGATCTGCTTTGCATCCTTGATGCGGGTGCCTACGGCTATTCCATGAGTTCATCCTACAACAACCGGCCGCGTCCGGCCGAAATCCTGATCACCGAAGCTGGCCAGACACAATTGATCCGGCGCCGGGAAACTTTTGAGGACTTGTTCCGTCTGTTTGAATTCTAAATGGCTCTGGAAAGGAGACCCTTGCATGAGCAAGAGAAACAATTACATCAGCTGGGATGAATACTTCATGGGCATTGCCATTTTGTCTGCCCAGCGCAGCAAAGATCCCAGTACCCAGGTTGGTGCCTGCATTGTCAATCCACGCAACAAGATCATATCCGTTGGCTACAATGGCATGCCAACGGGGATCAGCGATGATGAGTTCCCCTGGGTCCGGGAAGGAGCGCCGCTGGAAACCAAATATCCCTATGTTTGCCATGCAGAACTCAATGCGATCCTGAACAACATTGGCATCAGCCTTGAGAACTGTAAAATCTATGTGCCGCTTTTTCCCTGCAACGAATGCTGCAAAGCAATCATCCAGTCCGGCATCCGGGAAGTCATCTACATCTCGGACAAGTACAAGGAAACAGATTCGGTCAAGGCTTCCAAGCGCATGATGGATCGTGCTGGTGTCACCTATCGTCGCCTGCACACTCCGCTTGAGACACTGACCCTTTCTTTCCGGGAATCTGATATCTGAACCGATTCCATCTCCAGTTCCCCGCCATTTGCAACCTGCCCCGGCTCGACCAGCCCGGGCAGGTTTTTTTTGGTGCCATAACGGACAGTCCAGCAAACAGACATCAGAATCCTTCAAGAAAAACATGCAGAACATAAGTTCGGAAATGCCTTGACAAGGACCAACGGGCGGTTTATCATGAAAATAACTAAACCGAACATATGTTTGACAGGAGGATTTCATATGACACTGTTGACTGGAATGTTCTTTGCTGGTCTTGCATTGCTGGCCTTGGTAGCGTATCTGACGCTGGATCACCTGCAGCAGGCAGAAATGGAAGCCTACCGACAACTGGTTCAGGTCTATCATGAGGCTAGCCGCGAGCATCTTGTTGCCAGAGCCACCCTTCATCCACTCGAAACATCCGGATTTTTCCTGGTTGGTTCAGTAGAAACGGTCGAACACGACGTTGCAGATGTTGATTGTCGATCCTTGGATGCAGATCCCTGCACGATTCGCCCTTGCGCCTGATTTGAAATAAAAAGATCCTGCCCTCTGATGAGGAGAGCAGGATCTCTAATCTGTTGGACTTTGTTGCCGCAACCACATCTGACCAATCTTTTCTTGTATTGTCGTAATACAAGTCAAATTATAAGGCCAATATGCAGTTTTTTAAATATGTTGGGTCTTCGAGACTAAAAGCGATCTTTTGCTCCTTTCACGAATCCCATAGGGGGGGCCGATGTGACTTTCGATGCAGCGAATTTCAGATGGTTCTGAAACTGGCGATTGTTCTACGAATGGTCAATCGGTTCAGGGGTTGCGGCAACGGCTTTTGTTAATTTCATTATACTCTTGTCACTATTGGAAAATATTACAATTGTGTGAAATTTTACGTACTTGCAGCAGAACCGTCCAGACCGATCTCAGTCGCAACGGTTCGCATGGCTTGAATGGTAGACTCCAGGACATCATCGAGGGTCCAACCCAGCATGTCG
This sequence comes from Clostridia bacterium, assembly GCA_009928985.1. Taxonomy (GTDB): domain Bacteria; phylum Bacillota; class Clostridia; order Saccharofermentanales; family UBA5734; genus UBA5734. The sequence continues at coordinate 23,913 of SABL01000016.1, read as the reverse complement.
GCTCCGTTTTCAATAATGGCACGATCGACACCTGCAGCAAAACTGGGTGTCTTATACTTTTTTTTCAGAGACTTCAACTCAAGATCGAGCACACTGCGTGAAGGTCGCATCAGAGCGGCAGCGGTGACCAGGCCCGTCAGTTCATCGATGGTGTAGAGTACTTTTTCCAAATCTGTTTCTGGCTTAACTTCCGTGACGATCCCATAGCCATGACTCATGACAGCCCGGATCAGTGTTGTCTCGTACCCCTCGTCCTGAAGGATTTCTGCCGCTTTATGACAATGCTGGTCGGGGTACCTTTCATAATCCAGATCATGCAGAAGTCCAGCCAGTCCCCATTCATCCTGGTTTGCACCAGGAAACCGCTCTGACAAAGCGCGCATGGTTCCTTCAACCGCCAGGGCATGGCGGCGCAAGCTCTCACTTTGGTTGTAGCTTTTTAATAATTCCCAGGCTTGCTCTCTTGTTTTGGCCATGATTCATAGCCCTGCCTTTCCGTTTTTCGAATATTCTAGCCTGATTTGGATTGGATTGACAACTCTTGGCGCTTTGAGTGATACTTGCACTGTTGAGGCAGCGGGTGGATTCCGCTCGACCGGGCACCTCTTGAGGGCCCACGTGTGCAAGGGGAGGCAAGCTTGATTCACGAAGAATGTGGTGTCTTTGGCATCTTTGGTCCAGAAGGAACTGAAGCTGCCGCTGCCACTTATTACGGACTTTTTTCACTGCAACATCGCGGTCAGGAAAGTTGCGGCATCGCAGTCAATGATCAGGGCGATGTCCACGTTTACAAAGATATGGGACTGGTTTCCGATGTATTCAGCCAGCCAGTTGTTGACTCGCTGGTTGGAAAAGCGGCCATCGGTCATGTACGGTATTCTACCACCGGTCAGAGCGTCCGGGAAAATGCCCAGCCACTTGTGACCCGGTACAGTAAAGGGACATTGGCAATCGCCCACAATGGCAACTTGTCCAATACGGTCACATTGCGCCAGCAGCTGGAAGACCAGGGCGCTATTTTCCAGACGACCATTGATTCGGAAATCGTGGCCTACCTGATAGCCCGCTATCGTTCCAAGGCCGAAACGGTTGAAGAGGCCGTTGCTCTGACGATGGAGCAGCTAGAGGGTGCTTACTGCCTTTTGGTCCTAAGCCGTGGCAAGCTGATAGCAGCACGTGATCCGTTAGGCTTCCGGCCGCTTTGCATCGGCCAACTGGGCGAGGCAATCGTTTTCGCCAGTGAAAGCTGTGCCCTCGACACAGTCGGAGCCACCTTTATCCGTGATGTTGAACCGGGAGAAATTGTTGTCGTCGACAAGTCAGGTATGAGATCTCTGAAAACGCAGTGCCGTGATCGCAGGCACCATTGCATTTTCGAGTACATCTATTTTGCCCGTTCCGACAGCACACTCGACTCGGTCAGCGTTTACGAAGCCCGGCTCAGAGCAGGACGCCTGCTGGCCGAGCAATATCCTGTCGAAGCTGACATCGTCCTCGGTGTACCAGATTCTGGCCTGGATGCGGCCATGGGATATAGCATGGCATCCGGTATTCCGCTCGTCAGAGGCTTTGTCAAGAACAATTATGTCGGCAGAACCTTTATTAAGCCCACACAAAGCCAACGGGAAAACGCAGTCCGGATCAAACTCAATCCAGTGCGCAGCAGTGTGGAGGGCAAACGTGTGGTCATGGTGGATGATTCGATCGTGCGCGGAACAACGAGTGCCCGGATTGTCCAGCAACTCAAGCAAGCGGGAGCAACACAGGTCCATGTCCGGATCAGTGCACCGCCGTTCCTCTGGCCCTGCTACTTTGGCACAGATATTCCCTCGACAGATCAGCTGACGGCTCGCCGTCATACACACGATGAGATTTGCCAAATGATTGGCGCTGATTCGCTCGGGTTTCTCAAACTGGACAGCTTGCATGAAATGATGGGAGAGAAGGAGAAGCATTACTGCGATGCTTGCTTCTCAGGCTATTATCCTTCGCTGGACCCAGAAGCTGAAAACGGACTTGTCTATGCCATGGAGGCACATTGATACTTCCACCTTATTGATAATCCGCCGTTCGTCTTAGGATCCTGCGGGCAATAATCTGGTATCAGCCGCGCGAATGCTGGGTCAGCCTTTTAAGTTCCGAAATTTCCTTGGGCGTCAGGTAGCGCCATTGCCCTGGTTTGAGATTGCCCAAGGTGACATGCATGATCCGGATCCGGGTCAGACGGGCAACGTTATATCCGAGTGCTTCACACATCCGCCGGATCTGACGGTTCAAACCTTGGGTCAGCACGATGCGGAAGGTCCGGCTGGACTCCGGTATGACCTGGCAAGGCAAGGTCACGGTATCGAGAATCGGCACGCCAGTCATCATGGATCTGACAAAATCATCTGTGATCGGACGATCGACTTTGACCCGGTATTCTTTTTCATGACGATTGCCAGCTCGCAGGATTTTGTTGACGATGTTGCCATCGTTGGTTAAAAATATCAGGCCTTCCGAATCCCGGTCGAGTCGGCCGATCGGGAAGACTCGTTTGGAATAGCCGAGAAAATCGATGATGTTGTCCCCCCGGCGCGAATCGGTTGTCGTGGTGATTCCGATCGGCTTGTAAAGAGCCAGATAGACTAAATCATCATCCGGGAGAACCGGCTCACCTTTGACCCGTACGGTTTGACCAGGCAAAACACGACTGCCAACCAGAGCGACCGCAGCATCGATTGTAACCAGACCATCAGTGATCAAGCGGTCTGCTTCGCGACGGCTGCAGTATCCCGTATCCGCCAGATACTTATTGATCCTGGTTCCAGCTGTTTCACGTTCTTCCGGGAATGATTGTTCCAAATTCACGAAAAAAGGCTCCTGTCTGATCGCCCATGAGTTGGAATGCGCCAGCGACCGGTCAGGAGTCAGTAAAGTTCATCGTGGACCCTGACACGCTGCAGGGACCCATGCTCATTGATGCTGATCACCGGGATTTCCGGGAATGCTGATTCAAGTTCATGGATGAAGACACTCTGGTCCGGGTCGGGTGGCATGCCGACGATCATATAATGAGTATCGTTGTTCTGAATGAAATTGGCAACCGCCTCCGGCGCATAATCATGGAACAAGACGATCATTTCAGCATCCAGCTGCTTGGAAATCGAGAAAAGGTATTCGAGACTGTCACCCGTAAGTCCAGCCTTGGCATGATGTGGCCGGACCGTGATGACCTTGAGTTCGAGGTGTTCGATCGTTGCCAGCCTCCTGCCGGCAAATATCAGACGATCACACGCATCCTGATCTGTTACACAAACCAGTACCATGATCTTATCCTTTCTCACAGGGGTGAATGAACCTGTGATCCCTATTTCCCAGTTTATCGGCTGGATGTGAATGGTTTGTGAAGGCTAGACAACATTTGCGTGTCGACCGTGTTATAATAACGCAATCGAAATTTTGCAGGTGGCGATATGTATCTTTCTGACCGATGGCTTGACTATGAATTGCTGGATGCGGGCGACGGTGACAAGCTCGAACGCTGGGGGGATGTGGTTCTGCAACGACCAGACCCCCAGGCGATCTGGCCCCATGGACACTGGCCCAAACCAGATGCCCGCTACATCAGGAGCTCATCTGGTGGCGGCCACTGGCAAGTCAGTCGACCCTATCCCCGCCAGTGGGTGATCCAATATCCCGGTTTCCAGGCGCCTTTGTCTTTTGTGATCGAACCGACCGGTTTCAAGCATACCGGATTGTTTCCCGAGCAGGCTGCCAATTGGGACTACTGCACCGAGCGGATTGTGACCGCGCGATTGGCTGGACGGGAGGTCCGGATCCTGAACTTGTTTGCTTACACCGGTGCAGCATCAGTGGCCTGCAGTGCAGCAGGGGCCACGGAAGTTGTCCATGTCGATGCATCCAAGGGCATGAACGCCCGTGCCAGGGAAAATCTGGCTGAAAGCGGCCTTCAGGACCGTCTGGTTCGCTGCATGGCAGATGATGTCCAGAAATTTGTCGAAAGGGAGATCCGGCGCGGCCGCAAGTACGAGGGTATCATCATGGATCCGCCTTCTTACGGACGTGGCCCATCCGGTGAGCTCTGGAAACTCGAAGATGCCCTGTATGGCCTGATCGAAAAGACCAGCCAGCTCTTGTCCGACCAGCCATTGTTTTTCCTGGTCAATTCCTACACGACAGGCCTGGCGCCCCTCGTTTTGCGTGATATTCTCGGCTTGGTCATCCGGCCACGCTTTGGCGGCCGGGTCGAAGCTGAAGAACTCGGGCTGCCTGCAACTCAGCGGGAACTGATTTTACCTTGTGGATCGACCGGGCGCTGGGAACCCTGATGGAGACGGATCAACCTTTGGAGATCTTCTATGAGGACAACCATGTCCTGGTTGTCAGAAAACCGGCAGGGATCTTGTCTCAGGCCGATGACACTGGCAAACCGGATCTTCTCAATTTGCTCAAGCGTGACATCAAGCAGCGTTACCAGAAGCCTGGGGCTGTCTTTCTCGGTCTGGTCCATCGCCTGGACCAGCCGGTATCAGGATTGATGGTTTTCGCCCGCACTTCCAAAGCCGCGTCACGCTTGTCAGAGCAGGTCCGGACGCATCAGCTGGGCAAGTTTTATCTTGCTGTTGTCAAGGGCTGTCCGGAGCCAGCTGCTGGTCGCCTGGAAGATCATCTGGAAAAGAACTGCATGACCAATCTAGTCCGTGTGGTTGAACCAGGACAGGGGCAGCCAGCATTCCTGGATTACGAAGTGGTCGCGACGGATCCTGAACGGGATTGTTCCCTGGTGCGCATCACCCTGGGGACAGGGCGCAGCCACCAGATCCGGGTCCAGTTTGCCTCCCGCGGCTGGCCTTTGCTGGGCGACCAGCGCTACGGACCGTCCACCCGAGAGGAAACACAAAAAAACAAGGTCCGGATGGACCTTGCCCTTTTTGCTTACCGTTTGACCTTCAAACACCCAACTCGCGAAGAGGTTATGGATTTTTCCATCAGCCCTCCAGACACACCGCCCTGGTCTTATTTTCTAACGGCACTGGAGAGTTAAAGAATCACGCGGGTGACGATTTCCCCGGCTGTTTTGTAGATGCTGTTCGGTGGCACGACCCCCCGGACCATCGAAAGCGGATAGACATGGCTGGACCGGCCCACAATGGATCCGGGATTCAGGACACTGTTGCAGCCGATCTCGACCTTGTCACCCAGGATCGCACCAAATTTCTTGAGCCCGGTGTCCAGTTTTTCATCGCCGACCCGCACGGTGACGAGAGATTTGTCCGACTTGACATTGGATGTGATCGATCCTGCACCCATATGGGATTTGAAACCGAGCACTGAGTCTCCGACATAATTGTAATGCGGGACCTGGACCTGGTTCATCAGGATCACGTTTTTCAATTCGGTGGAATTGCCCACCACACAGCCTTGGCCAATCAGCACGCTGCCGCGGATGTAAGCACAATGGCGGACTTCGGTTTCATGGCCAATGATCAGAGGACCATTCAGGGCAGCAGATGGGGCAATCAAAGCATCTTTAGCTACCCAGATGGTTTCGGCTATCTGTTCGTAGTCCGATTTGGGTAGTCTGGCCCCCAACTCGAGGACCATGGCTTTGATCTTCGGCAGGATTTCCCAAGGGTACTGGACCAGTTCCAGCCAAGGGGCTGCCATGGTCTGGGACAGGTCAAACAGGTTTTTAACCTGCAGTTCGCTTGTTTTCATCGTGAGACCTCCGGATCATCAGATGTTGCAGAATAAACCGCACGTCCTGAATTTTAACAGAATCAGATGGCTAAGTGAAATGAAAAACCGCTGAAACAAAATGCTTCAGCGGTTTGATCTGGTCGAGGTGAAGGGATTTGAACCCCCGACATCCTGCTCCCAAAGCAGGCGCGCTAGCCAGCTGCGCTACACCTCGATCTGGTTTAACCTTGATCACTATAACAAATCAAGTTCCAGTTTGCAATTCCTCGCGGCAATCAGATTTTACATGGTTATAATTGAAAGTGACCAGTTGATTTGCAACAATCATCTGATCCACGAAAAAACCGGGGGTATGTGAGATGGGCAAGAAAATTGGACTGTTGACCAGCGGCGGCGATTGCCAGGGATTGAACACCGCTCTGCGTGGTGTAGCCAAGGCGCTCTATGAGCAAGTCAAAGGCATCGAACTGGTTGGTTTCAGGGACGGGTACCGGGGTTTGATCGAAAGAGATTATAAACAAATGGTCCCGTGTGACTTCTCCGGCATCCTGACAGTGGGCGGGACGATCCTCGGGACGTCGCGCCAGCCGTTCAAGCAACTCCAGGATCCTGGCGATCCGGCAAAGCCTGATGGACCGACCCGGCAAGAGGCCATGATCGCCACTTACAAGGCCTTGAAGCTCGATGGACTGGTCATTCTCGGCGGCAATGGCACCCACAAGACAGCCCATGCCTTGACCCAGGCTGGACTCAACATCATTACGCTGCCCAAGACGATTGACAATGACCTGTGGGGCACCGATGTCACGTTTGGTTTCCAAAGTGCTGTCGATATCGCGACCTTGGTGATCGACAGCATTCACACCACAGCCACGTCACACGGCCGAGTCTTCATCATTGAACTGATGGGACACCGAGCTGGCTGGCTGACGTTGCATGCTGGTGTCGCGGGTGGCGCCGACGTTATCCTGATCCCGGAAATCCCCTTCAGCATCGATTCGATTGCCCGTTCGCTCAAACAGCGTCAAGCCCAGCACAAGCGGTTTTCCATCATCGCCCTGGCTGAAGGGGCTCTGACGAAAGATGAAGCCAGCCTGCCCAAAAAGGAGCTGCGCAAGCTCCGGGAACAGGAAACATATCCATCTGCTGCATATCGGCTGGCCCATGACCTGGGTGAAAAGACTGGCCAGGAAATCCGGGTCACCGTCCCAGGGCATTTCCAGCGCGGCGGTCAGCCAGTGGCCTACGACCGGGTTCTGGCTACCACACTCGGCACCGCAGCTGCCGAATTGGTACGCGATGGCCGGTTCGGGTTCATGGTTGGGCTGGTCAACAACCAGACAGTGGCTGTGCCGCTGGAAGACGTGGCCGGCAAATTGAAAAAGGTCCCGGAGGATTCGATTCTCGTTCGGTCAGCCCGGGCTATCGGGACATGTTTTGGGGACGATTGACCGGCCAGATCAAAGAGGATTCACAGGAGTTGTTGAATGGCAAAGAAACGAACGATAGCGGCTCTGGACGTGGGTTCACATGAAATCACGCTTAAAATTGCCCAGCTGGAACGCACTGGATTGCCGCTCGAGTTAGAGACGGTCCGGCAGACGCTGGCGATCGGCACGGATACGTACCGGACCGGTGAAATCAGTGACGAGACGGTCAGGGAGCTGGTCGCCGTCATCGAACGCATGGCGGGAAAAATCCGCGAGTATAAAGTGACTCAAGTCTTTGCGGTTGCCACCAGTGCCATCCGTGAAGCCAGGAACCGGCAAGTGGTCCTGGACCAGATCGACCGGATCTTCCGCCATCCGATCCAGGTTCTGAGCAATGCCCAGGAACGCTACTTCCACTCACTCGCGACCATCGCCCACTGGCCACCGTTCACTGACCAGATCAAGGAAGGGACCTTGGTTCTTGACTTGGGATCCGGATCCATCCAGGTCACAGTTTTTGACAAGGGTGCATTCCTGTTCAGCCAGAACATGCGTCTGGGCGCCTTGCGCATCCGGGAATTGCTGTCCGACCTCGAGCGTCGGACAGCGGATTTTGGCCGTCTGATGGAGGATTACATCTCGACAGATCTGGAAAATTACCGGGCTCTGGAACCAAAGGGTACGACCTACAAGAACCTGGTTGTCCTGGGCGCTGATACAAGTTTCATGAAATTGCTGGCCGGCCTTGCGCCTGACCAGCCTGCCAGCCTGTCAGCGAACCAGATCGAGGCCATTTATCGAAAGCTTCTGATCACAACTCCCGCAGAGCTCTCGATGAATTACGACATTCCTGGTGAAAATGCTTCGCTGTTGCTGCCGGCGGCTATCCTGATTCAGAAATTCATCGATTTCACAGGTGTCAAGACCATCAGCATGCCTGTGGCGTCGCTTTCGGATGGCCTTTTGGTTGAAATGGTCCGGTTGCATGGCCATATCGAACTCAGCCATGATCCGGATGATGACATCCTGCACGCAGCTCGCCAGATGGTGCGGCGTTATCAAAGCAACAAACGCCATGTCCAGCAGGTGGAACAAGCTGCCGCCCGGATTTTCGATGCTACCCGGCGTTTACACCGTCTGGGTGCCAGGCAGCGGTTGCTCCTGCAGCTGGCGTCGCTATTGCACGATACCGGGAAATTTATCAATATGAACCATCACAAGATCCGTTCTTATCACATCATCTTGTCGACAGAAATCATCGGTCTCAGTGATGAAGAGCAGCGCCAGGTGGCTTGGGTGGCCCGCTTTTACAGCGGCACAGTTGGTTATCATGAGCCTGGCTTTGAGGAGCTTGTGCCCAAGGCACAGCTGGAGGTGCTCAAGCTGGCGGCGATCCTGCGTCTGGCGGATTCGCTCGATGCCAGCCATCGCCAGGCTGTCACCATCGAAGACATCAGCATGGATGATGACAATTTGTTCCTTCATATCTCATCGCCAGAAGACTTGACCCTGGTCCAATGGAGTTTTGAACACAAATCCCCCTTGTTCCGCACAGTATTCGGGGTCACCCCCCGGATCAAGGTCAGGAGGAAATGAACGCATGAAAAAAGACAAAAACACACCTCTGCAGGCACGGCCTTTCATCAACCGGGAATTGAGCTGGCTTGAGTTCAATGACCGCGTGCTGGAAGAAGCCAGGGACAAACACAATCCCTTGCTGGAACGGTTCAAGTTCCTGGCCATTACCGCCTCCAATCTGGATGAATTTTTCATGGTGCGGGTCGCCTCTCTTAAGGACTTGGTTAATGCCCGCTACGATCAGCCAGATCCGGCCGGTTTGACCCCTGGCAACCAGCTATCTGCCATTTCTGAACGGACCCACCAGATGGTCAGCCGACAATACTCGACCTTGAACCGCTCTTTGCTCCCAGCCCTGGCGAGCCAGAATGTCCGGTTGCTCAAGCCTTCGGATTTAACCCGTGATCAGAAAGCAGCAGCCCTTCGCTATTTCAAATCGACCGTTTTTCCGATCCTGACCCCCATGGCAGTGGATGCTGCCCGGCCGTTCCCGCTTTTGGCCAACCGTTCGCTGAACTTGATTGTAAGAATCACCGGCAATACGCGGGCAGGCATTGTGGCCAATCTCGATGCGACAGGGGAGGAGCAGGGCTTTGATTTTGCCTTGATCCAGATTCCTACGGTGATCCCGCGCCTGTTTGAATTACCCAGTGACACGGGGAAAGACCTGATTTTGCTTGAAGACATCGTCCGGATGCACTTGGACCACTTGTTCACGGGCGTGTCGTATGGGGCGGCATCTTGTTTCCGTATCATGCGCAATGCTGATTTCGACTTGGAAGAAGAAGATGCAGCTGACTTGCTCAAAGCCATCGAAAAGCAGCTCAAGTTGCGCCAATGGGGTCAGGTTATCCGCCTGGAAGCAGAAGATTCGATCGAAGATGAGCTTCTGTCGGTTTTGACCCGCTCTCTTTCCATCAGTGAACCGGATGTCTTCCTGATCAATGGTCCACTGGATCTGACTTTCCTGTTCAAGGTCCACAAATTGCCTCTGGATCCAGGCTTGCGCTTCGCGCCCTATGAATCCCAGCCCATATCCGAGCTCCAGACCGAAGACTTGTTTGCGGCGATCCGCCAGTCCGATGTCTTGCTGCACCACCCCTACGAATCCTTTGACCCTGTGATCGAGTTGGTCCGGCAAGCTGCAGAGGATCCCGATGTCCTGGCCATCAAGCAAACCTTGTACCGGGTCAGCGGTGAATCCCCGATTGTCCGTCACCTGGCTGCTGCCGCCGAGTTGGGTAAACAAGTCCTGGTCCTGGTCGAGCTGAAAGCGCGATTCGATGAGGAAAACAACATCCAGTGGGCCCGGCGTCTGGAACAGGCGGGTTGTCATGTCATCTATGGCCTGGTTGGTTTGAAAACACACAGCAAAATCACCCTGGTCGTCCGGAGAGACGAGGACCGGATCCGGCGCTACGTCCATCTGGGCACCGGCAATTACAATGACATTACGGCTGGAATCTACACCGACCTTGGCCTGATGACCTGCAACGAAGGCATCGGTGCGGATGCAACTGATTTTTTCAACATGCTGTCGGGTTATTCAGCGCCCATGTCCTGGCGCAAGCTGATCATGGCCCCATTCTGGCTGCGCAGCAGTTTTGCCCGCCGGATCGAACGGGAAAAAAATCACGCTCTCCAGGGCAAGCCAGCCCGGATCATTGCCAAACTGAATTCCCTGGTCGATCCCGACCTGATCGCCAGCCTGTACGAGGCTTCCCAGGCCGGTGTCCAGATCGATCTGATCGTTCGTGGCATTTGCTGTCTCAAGCCCGGTGTTCCCGGTCTTTCCGAAACGATCACTGTGCGCAGCATTGTCGGCCGTTTCCTGGAGCATAGCCGGATCTACTATTTTGCCAATGACAATGCGCCGGAATTGTTCTTGTCCAGTGCCGACTGGATGCCGAGAAACCTGGACCGGCGGGTTGAGCTGATGTTCCCGGTCGAGGCTGAGACTTGCTGGGAAAAGGTCATGGATGTGCTGGAAACGCAGCTGTCCGATACCGAACGCAGCTGGCTGATGGGACCTGACGGGCAGTATACGCGTGTAGACCGACGTGGTAAAATGCATCTGGACTGCCAGCAGCATTTTTGTGACCAGGCCATTCTGGTTGGCAAGCAGGTCAAGACACCCCTGTCTGACCAGGTTCTGGTACCGGTCCAGCGCTAGATTCTCATGGGCTTTTTGCCTGGCAGAATCTCAATTCTGGAGGTTGCCATGCCCGAGACGATTGCAATCGTTGATTTAGGTTCGAATACCACACGGCTCAATGTCTATTCAATCGGGAAAAAGGGCGAACCTGAACTGGTGGCAGAAGCCAAACGCAAGGTTCGCCTGGGTGAAGACATGGGAGATGACAAACTTCTGATCAATCCCGCCGCGACGAACCGGGCCATGGAAGCCATGGCCGATTTTGCCCAGATCCTTGAAAAATACCCAGGCACGCGCACCCTTGCTGTGGCCACGGAAGCCATGCGCCGGGCCAGAAATGGCAAGGCCCTGGCTGAATTGATCGAGCTGACGACCGGCATCCCGGTCCGGATCATCACCGGTGATGAGGAAGCCTATTTTGATTTCCTGGCCGTCCGGCACACCATGAGCCTGGATGATGCCTTGATCATCGATACCGGTGGCGGCAGCTGCGAGCTGATCCTGATGCAAGGCAAAACTTGCATCGCGAAGTCCAGCCTGCCGATCGGCTCCGTTGTCTTGTCGGAAAAATTCACCGATAAAGGCGACATGAGCGCAGCCGCCATTTTCCGCCTCTTCAACCACGTCCATGCCCGCCTGTCCCAGATTGACTGGCTGGAACACGCGCGAGGCTTGCCGGTGATCACGGTCGGTGGCAATCATCGGGCTGCAGGCAAGATCTGGAAGAACAACTTGGACGATGACGCACCTTTGCATGGCTATGCCATTACGCGTGAGAATCTCAACAGCCTCTACATTGATTTGCTGGACGCCGATAATAGCCGGCGCCAGGCCATGCTCGGCAAGAACAAGGACCGGTCTGACATCATTTCAGCCGGCTTGTCGCCATTGATCCAGACCATCCGGATGCTGGGTTCCAAAACCATCTATTTCTGTGAAACGGGCTTGCGCGACGGAGTCCTGTACGATAATTTATACACTTGACTAGGAGGACTTTTCCATGAATTTTCGCCAAGCCATCATCGATGGCCTCGCCCCATTGACCCAACTTCCGGCACAGGCCATCGGAGACTTGCTCGAAATTCCACCCCAGCCGCAACTGGGTGACTATGCGTTCCCTTGCTTTTCCCTGGCCAAGACTTTGCGCAAGGCTCCGGCTGCCATCGCAACGGATCTGGCCGGCCAGCTGGGCCAGTCTCTGACTTTTGTCGACCGGATCGAAACCAGCGGCGGGTATTTGAATTTTTTCATCGATCGCGCTACCCTGGTCAGTCAGACGGTCCGTGATACCCTGGATGCGGGTGACCAGCTGGGCGTGTCGAACATGGGCCATGGCCAGACCATCCTGGTGGAATTTTCCTCGCCCAACATTGCCAAGCCCTTCCATGTCGGCCATGCCTTCACGACCATCCTGGGCAATGCCCTGGCCAAATTCTACCAGCACTTGGGTTACACCACGGTCCGCATGAACCATCTGGGTGACTATGGCACCCAGTTTGGCAAATTGATTGTGGCTTACCAGCTCTGGGGCAATGAAGCAGCTTTGAATGAGCACCCGATCCAGGAGCTTTTGCGGATCTATGTCAAGTTCCATGATGAAGCCAAGGAGCACCCTGAACTCGAGACGCAGGCACGCGACCATTTCCGGCGTCTTGAGACAGGTGAGCCCGAACAAGTTGCCCTCTGGCAGCGTTTCCGTGATCTCAGCCTGGTGGAATTTGAGCGGGTATACCAGCGTCTGGGTGTGACTTTTGACAATTACAATGGTGAAAGTTTCTATTCGGACCAGATCCCGGCCGTCGTAGACTGGCTCAAGGAGAAGAATCTGATCGAAGACAGCGAGGGCGCCCAGGTTGTCCGTCTCGATGAGAAGAATTTGCCACCTTGCATTGTCTTGAAATCAGACGGTACGACGATTTACGCTTCGCGCGACATCGCTGCCGTCCTGTATCGCGACCGAACCTACCATTTTGCCAAAAATATTTATGTCGTAGGCACACCTCAGGCGCTGCATTTCCGCCAAGTCTTTGCTGTCCTCGAAAAAGCTGGTTTTGAAAAATCCAGCGATTGCTTCCATGTCGGGTTTGGCCTGGTCAAATTCCCTGATCGCAAGCTCTCAACCCGCAGTGGTGATGTGATTTTACTGGAAGATTTGCTCGCGGAAAGTGTCGACAAGACCCTCGAGATCATCCAGAAGAATGCCGCCCTGCGCCACCCGGACATGACAGATCGCGACATGCAGGAGATTGCCGAGAAAATTGGCATCGGTGCCGTTGTCTTCACTTTTCTCAAGAACAGTCGCGAGCGCGACATCGTCTTTTCCTGGGAAGAAATGCTGGACTTTGAGGGTGACTCAGCCCCATATGTCCTCTATACCTATGCCCGCGCCCGCAGCATCCTGCGCAAGGCAGGCCAGGAGGGGATTTCGTACCGCTCTTGCCCGGATACATCCCTGCGCCTCCTGGCTTCAGATGACGAGTTCGCCCTGGCCAAGTTGCTGGAAAGCTTTGGTCCGACTCTGGAAAAAGCCGTCAGTGTCCATGAACCCTTCATGCTGGTCCGCCTGATCACCAATCTGGCCCGAGTGTTCAACAAATACTATCATCATGAACCCATCCTCAAGACGCAAGACCCTGATTTGCGAGCTGCCCGTCTGGCACTTGTCGAGGCAGTCAGCATCGGTATCCGCACTGGTCTCGATCTTCTGGGGATCTCAGCAGTTGAACGGATGTAAGGAGCCATGACTTCGCCACGTGAGCCAGCCAGACCTGGGGGCCAACCGGATGGACTGGCCAGATATTATCAGCGCCCGGACCTGAAAGCGACCCTCGAACAGATCCGGCGCGCCCGCCTGCGCCTGAGACTGGCCATGAGCGCTGCTTCAGCCCATAAAGCCTGTCTGGAACTTCTGGCCTGCTGGCAAGCGTATGCCCATAACAGAACGCTGGCCTATCTGCTCCATGAGCAAAAGTCCAGTGATGTGCCTCTTGCCAAAGAGCTTTCATTTTTCCAGGCTGCTGACGGGCCGGTCCAGTCCAGTCTGGCACTTGCGTTCAAGGCGATCCTGGATTGCCGGTTCCGGGATGACATCCTGCCGCTGATCCGGCCCTTCCATCTGGATGCGGCGCTCTATTGGTCACAATTAAGCAGCGAACGGATCCAGGCAGACTGTGAAACCGAAGCGGTCAAGATCCGCGAGCTTTCAGACTGGATGGCGCAAAGCAGGATCTTCTGCCTCGGCCAGCGTTGGCCGATCGCAGCGCTCCCAGCCCTGCTGGAGTCGCCACAGCGTTCGATTCGCCGGGCGACCTTTCGCGGAATCCTGGATTTCATCCGCACCCATGAAGAGTGGCTGAACCGGCAAATCAGCGATTTGATCGAACTGCGCGGCCAGATGGTGAAGAAAATGCACCTGCCTGGCCAGTTTGAGATGACTCGCCATCAAACCGGTCTTTTCGGTGTGACAGAGGATCAAATAGGGGAATTCAAGCGTTTTGTCCAGCACTTTTTTGTGCCGATGGGTGTGGAGATCAGACGCCTGCAGCGCAAACGCCTGAACCTGGAAATCTTGTCAGAACATGATTTGCTTTGTTTCCTGCCCGATGGACATCCCGTGCCAACGAGCAGCAGGGACGTCCAATTCCATGCCATTACCGCAACCTTGAAACAACTGCTGCAGCAGAATCGTGATGACCAAGTGCTGGATTTGACCTGCCTGGACCTGCCGTTGGCAGATTTCCAGCTCGGTCCAGACATGTATGGTGACGTCACAGCTTGCCTTCTGGGCCCAAAAGGTCCTGTTTACTGGCGCTTGCCGCACCATGGCACCATGACAGACATCAGCCATCACTTGCAAGCGTTTGGCCCTTTGCTGGCTGCGCTGTCTGACCAGGCCATTGCCAGATCTGCTGACAGTATAGCCGCGCCTGTCTTGCCCGATATTGCCCGTGCGACCCTGCAAGCCAGCCTGACCGAGCTGGCTGCCCAGCCCAATCTCCAGGAACTGATCCAGGAAAATGACTTGTACAAGTTGTTGAGACTGACCCAGATGACTGAGACATTGGTGACGCTGACTCTGATGGCTGATTTTTCGTACCAGATCCATCAGGGAAATTTGCTGGGACCTGCTGAGCGCTACGCTTTGTGGCTTGAACTGGAACAGGTGTATCTGCCTGACCTGGAGCACGCAGACTGGCCTTTCCTGGCCCAGGGGAGCTTGCAACATTTGGCCCTTGAGGCCTGGCTGGTACCTGGCCAATCGCTCGCCCAAGCCTTCGGCCTGTTTGCCGCCCTGTGCGTCTGGCAGAAAAACCGCAAATTTCCAGATCATCTGGGCCAGGATTGGGCACGGCTGATTGCCAAGGGCAATAGTCTGCCTTTTAACCAGCTGCTGGACACATTGCAGCTGCCTCAGCCTTGGGATGAATCCGCATTCAAGCGCCTGGCTTATGCCATCAGCGCAGAATTGAGTTTGTAAGATGCGTTTGCCAGAGGCGTTTGTGGCCGAGATGACTCGCTTGTGGTCGGACTATGACATTCAAGGGACTTTGTCTGATTTTCTTGCGATCCATGACCAGTCATCCGCATCAGGCCTCCGAGCGAATTTGATCAAGACAACGCCCGAAGACCTGCAAAGCCTGCTCCCGGATCTGGTTCAGGAGCCAGTTCCCTGGTCCGGCTCTGGTTTTTACACCGGGGAGAAAACCAGCCCAGGGCGCTTGCCTCACTACCATGCCGGTCTTTTCTACATCCAGGAACCCAGCGCGATGTTGCCGGCTGAAGTGCTAGATGTCAGGCAGGGGGACAAAGTCCTGGATTTATGTGCCGCACCGGGCGGCAAATCGACCCGTCTGGCTGCTGGCGTTGGATCTGAGGGCCTGTTGTGGGCCAACGAAATCAATTCGGACCGGGTCAAGGCGCTGCTCAGGAATCTTGAACTATCCGGGGCAGACCGGACCATCATCACACAGGAGACTCCGGAACGTCTGGCTGATAAGCTGCCGGTTTTTTTTGACCGCATCCTGGTCGATGCTCCCTGCTCAGGTTCAGGCATGTTCCGGCGCGACCCCCAGGCAACGACCAGCTGGGAGCGATACGGTCCAGCTGCCTGCACCCCTGTCCAGACCGATATTCTCGATGCAGCTGACCAGATGCTCAAGCCAGGAGGTTCCCTGGTCTATTCCACTTGTTCATTTTCCGTGTCTGAAGATGAAGCCATGATCAAAAAATTCCTGGAGCGCCATCCCTATTACGAACTTGCAGCCATCCCGCAGGTAAGTGGACTAAGTCCAGGTCTGTCACTCACCGCTGGCTTGGAGAAAACCGTACGCATCTGGCCCCATATGACCCGTGGCGACGGCCATTTCTGTGCCCTGCTCTACAAAAGATCTGATGCAGAACCAGACCAACGCATGGGCGCAGAACCCGTCTTTCCTGATGAACCTTTTCCTGCCAAACGCAGAAAATCCAGGCCACTGGAAAAGCCGGCCGAACATCGTTTGCTGGATGATGTTTCGGCTCACCTGTGTTTCAGGGAATGGGCTCAGGCCACTTTATCTGAAACAGGACTTGCTGGATTGGATGCGAAAGAGCAGACAGCTTTCTACCGGATCCATCAGGACCGATTGCATCTGATGCCTCGCCTGACCGCCCATCTTGAAGGACTGCACTGGATCAAGACTGGCTTGTATCTGGGCCAGATCCACAGCCTTCCATCCACCAGGGAGAAGAAATCTGTGGCCAGAAGCGCAGTCCTGAAGACAAAGCCCACGTTTGTTTTTGAGCCTGCCCACGCCCTGGCACTGGCTTTGTCGGCTGATGATTTCCGTTATGCCTTGAGGCTCGATGCCAATGATCCGCTGATGCAAAAATACTTGCGGGGCGAAACTCTGGAGTGGCCCCAGGCTACATGGCCGGCCACAGGCTGGCCGGAAGGATCTTATGTAGCGGTCTGTCTCGACCGCTTCCCACTGGGTTGGGCCAGGGCACAAAGCCATGGGCTACTCAAAAACTTGTATCCACCTGGCTGGCGGAAAATGACTTGATCCTGGACGAAGAGAGATTGGAGAACAACGATGTCCGTTTTGGTTCTGGCAACTGAAAATGAAGGGAAGCTGGGTGAGTTCCTCGACCTGGCCAGACACTCGGGATTTGACCTGATCAGCATGCGGGATGCCGGGTTTGACGGCACCATTGTTGAAGATGGCAAGACCTATGAAGAAAATGCCCTGATCAAAGCGCGCGCTGTCCATCGCCAGCTGGGTGGCTGGGTTCTGGCCGATGATTCCGGGTTGTCGGTCGATGTGCTCGATGGGGCACCCGGCATTTATTCGGCCCGCTTTGCCGGTGAGAATGCCAGTTACCACGACAAAATCGCCCAGCTCCATGACTGGCTGGCGCCCTATCCACCCGCGAGCTGGCAGGCATCTTTTATTTGTGCAATTGCCATCATCCAGCCGGACGGCAGGGAAGAGGTCGTGCGCGGTGAGTGCCGTGGCCTGATCGCCGAACACGCTGCTGGTTCAAACGGATTTGGCTATGATCCGATCTTCTTCTTGCCGGAGTACGGCCAGACCATGGCCCAGATTGACCCGGCTGTGAAAAACCAGATCAGCCACCGCGCCCGGGCCTTGGCTCTGGCTGCCGAAATCCTGCCTCATGGTCTTGAAGGTCCAGGCCAGCCAAGCAGGAATTGACACCATGGATCAGACGCTTGAGCGGTTGAAGACCGCTGATCAGGTGCATTTGCTGATTGTATCGGATTCACATGGCCATACCGACGGCATTGCCTCACTGATCCAGCAAACGGGCCTGCCTGATTTGATTCTCCATCTGGGTGACCATCAGGAACCACTCGAAGAAATCACCTGGGAGTTGGACTGCCCGGTCCTGGGTGTTGCCGGCAATTGCGACCATTCCCTGGCCACGGCTGATTTGCCCGACAACCGTCTCATTATCCTGGCAGGCCGGCGCTTTTTCCTGACCCATGGTCACCGCTACCACGTCAAGAACGACCTGCAAAACCTGTTCCGGGTTGCAACCCAGGATCCCTGGCGCGCGGACTTCATCTTATTCGGCCATACGCATCGACAACTGGTGCGGCAGCTCTTCTCGGATGGTCGCGAAATCTATCTGCTCAATCCCGGATCAGCGTTTCCCGGGCGGGAAGGACCGCAGGGAATCTGGCTGGACTTGTCGGATGGAAAAATCAGGATTGATCCCTTGCCGGATCTGCAAAGGCCATGATATAGTATCCTTCACGGACGATTGTTCTTCTCAAGCGTACAATGAAAGGATGCCAGGTCGTGTCTGACAGCGAGTTTTTCCTGGTCAAAGCTGAAGTCTTGCCCGAGGTTTTCAACAAGGTCATGGCGGTCAAACGATTGCTCAGCAGTGGCAAAGCCGAGTCCATCAATGTGGCCTGCAACCGGATCGGACTCTCACGCAGCGCCTATTACAAATACAAAGATTCGGTGCTGCCCTTTTATGAGACCTCCCGGGGCCGGATGGTGACTCTGATTTTTGCTGTGGAAAATTTCCCCGGCATTCTCTCTGGCATCATCACCGTGCTGGCCAAAGAGAAGGCCAATGTCCTGACCATCAACCAGAACATCCCCATCAATGGACTCGCAGACGTTTCGATTTCGATTGAAACGGACCGGATGACGGTCACCCTGGAGAATTTGCTCGACGAATTGGGCAAAATTCCCGGCGTGCGTTCATACAAAATCCTGGCTCGAGACTGAATAAGCAACAACTTGGAGGACTTAGCATGATCAATATTGCCATTTTAGGCTATGGCGTCGTCGGCAGCGGTGTCGGCGAGGTCATCTACATGAACCAGTCATCGCTCGAGACCCGGACGGGTCAGCGCATCGATGTCAAGAAGATCCTGGACCTCAGGGAGTTTCCCCAGGATCCCTATGGCGACCGGGTGACCCGTTCTGCAGACGAAATCATGGATGATCCAGAGATCTCTGTTGTTGTCGAGACCATCGGAGGGGTCTCGATTGCCTATGAACTGACCAAACGTGCGCTGAAGGCTGGCAAGCATGTCGTCACCTCGAACAAGGAACTGGTCGCCACCCATGGCCCCGAGCTCATGGCCCTCGCGGATGCCAACAATGTCAGTTATCTGTTTGAAGCCAGTGTGGGCGGCGGCATTCCGATCATCCGTCCCTTGCACAAGTGCCTGGCGGCCAATGTGGTGCTCGAAATTTCCGGCATCCTGAACGGGACCACCAATTACATCCTGACCCGGATGGAGCATGCCGGAATCGACTTTGATGCTGCTCTCAAGGAAGCTCAGGAACGGGGCTATGCCGAACAAAATCCGACTGCGGACATTGCTGGTATCGATGCCTGCCGGAAAATTGCCATCCTGGCCAGCATCGTGACCGGGGAATACATCGACAGCCGCCAGATCCACACAGAAGGCATTACGACGGTCACCTTGTCAGACATGGCCTATGCCCGCAGCCTGAATCGGAAAGTCAAGCTCCTGGGCCGTTTCCTGAGAAATGACGGTCAGCGTTACAACCTGATTGTGGCCCCGATGCTGGTCGATCTGAACACCCCCCTTTCAGTTGCTGACGATGTCTTCAATGCCATCCTGGTCCGCGGCAATGCCCTCGGCACGGCCATGTTCTACGGCCGCGGGGCTGGCAAACTGCCTACAGCCAGTGCAGTTGTTGCTGATGTCATCGAATGTGTCATGCACCTGGGCAAAAAACCTCATGTCGCACTATGGCAGGACACGGGCCGGGAGAATATCCTGGGGCATGACTTGGCGCCTGTCCAGGCTTTGATCCGGCTCGATCCCCAGGTTCCGCGGCCTTATGTGGAGTCGATGCTTGATCCATTTGGCCTCGACTGGCTGGAACCGGTCGTACCAGGGGAGATCGCTTGCACGGTCGGCTTCAATCCGGAGAATCCGCTTCTGGAAGGCCAGCTGTCTGAACTCCTTTCTAACCTGGGAGATCATCTGGCCGGCTGGATGCGGCTATGCACCTGCGATAACACGCCCTGATAAAAAAACCGTCCCTGCAGCTTGAGACAGCGCAGGGACGGTTTTGCATTTTCGGGATCTGGTTGGGGGAGGATCTTTCAGATCAGAATCTGTTGTCCATGCCACCCTGTTGACGTCTGCTGTTCTTGCGGGCCTTGCGGCAGTCCGGGCAACGAACGGGTTCGTTCTCAAAGCCCTTCTCTTGGTAGAATGCCTGTTCACCCTCGGTGAACGCGAATTCAACTCCACAGTCTTTGCATGTTAAGATTTTGTCTGGCATGTCGGAATAACCTCCCAATTAATCTCGGATCAAGAAAGTGACAGTGGCTTTTCATAAGAAATCAGGAGGTCAGGACCTACCCATTCTGTCAGGCTCAGGCTGTGAACAAACTTTATCCGTTGTTCGGATGATAGCATACATGTTATAATATTTTCAAGTGTGTTTGGACATTATGCTTGACACATTGCTGATATTTTACGAGAGATCTGTGCAAGATCTACCTAAATTCAAATGACCTCGCAAGGAGACAGATATGCAATTGAGTAAATGCGTCGACGTCATTTCTGCCAATGTCCTGGTAACAGGTGATGACATGGATTTGGAAGTCAATGTCGCCTGTGGCGCTGACCTGATGAGTGACGTCATGGCCTTTTCCTGTTCGACCAACCAGATGATGCTGACCGGTCTGGTCAATCCCCAGACCATCCGGACTGCCGAGATGATGGATGTCAAAGTGATCGTCTTCGTCCGCGGCAAGGTGCCTGACCGCGGCATGCTCGACCTTGCCCAGGAAAAAGGCATCTGTGTCTTATCCACCCCGTTGCCGATGTTTTCTGCCTGCGGCATTTTGTACCAGAACGGTGTCAAAGGCAAGGGGGACTAGATGATCGAAACGGTCAAACTCGAATACAAGATCCGCGGCCAAGATTTCATCAATGCCGGTGAGGCGTCGAGCGGCACCAAAAAGGCCCTCAATCGCCTGGGCGTTTCCCCGGCAGCCGTCAAACGGGCTGCCATTGCCATGTACGAGGCGGAGATCAACGCCGTGATCCATGCTGACGGTGGAGCTGCCCAGGTGGACATCTATTCGGACCATGTGATCATCCGGATCATCGACCAGGGCCCGGGCATCCCGGATGTCAGCCTGGCGATGCAGGAAGGCTGGTCCACGGCACCCGATATCGCCCGTGAAATGGGCTTCGGTGCCGGTATGGGCTTGCCCAATATCAAAAAGCATTCGGACGACATGTCCATCGAAACGGAGATCGGCAAGGGCACCACTGTCACGATCACCGTCCGTTTCTAATTCTAAAGGAAATATTTCATGGCTAAACTCCATTCCGTGCGGCTGAATGAAGACAAATGTGTCGGCTGTACGAACTGCATTAAAAAATGTCCGACCGAAGCGATTCGGGTGCGTGACGGCAAAGCCCGGATTGCCGAGGAGCGCTGCATCGATTGTGGCGAATGCATCAAGGTCTGTCCCCACCATGCCAAGAGTGCCGAGATGGACACCTTGGAAGCCCTGAAGCCCTATCGATATACAATCGCCCTGGCAGCCCCCTCGCTTTACGCCCAGTTTGGTGCTCCGGCGACTCGTCCCATGGTTCTGGCCGCCCTGCTCAACATAGGCTTCGATGACGTCTACGAGGTTGCGATCGGTGCTGAGGTTGTCACCAAAGGGACTTCCGATTACCTACCTTTGGCCAGGGACTTGAGCAGACTGCCCCTGATTTCTTCCGCTTGTCCGGCTGTCGTCCGGGTCATCCAGGAAAAATACCCCGGATTGATCGATAATCTGGTCCCATTTGACTCCCCGATGGAGGTGACTGCTGAGCTGGCCCGGCGCGATGCCCTGG
This sequence comes from Clostridia bacterium, assembly GCA_009928985.1. Lineage (GTDB taxonomy): Bacteria > Bacillota > Clostridia > Saccharofermentanales > UBA5734 > UBA5734. The sequence goes on along the minus strand of SABL01000016.1, from coordinate 2,180 downwards.
CCCGGACCACCTTCAAATCCAAAGAGATTGGTATTTTTTTCATCAGCCCTTGCCCAGCCAAGCGAACTGCTGTGACTAATCCGATCGGCAACCGCCCCACCCAGGTGGATGGTGTCCTGGCCATAGCCGAAGTTTACCCCCAGATCCTGGCCAAACTCGAAAAAATGAACCCGGACCAGGTGGTGGAATTCGAGCAGCGGATCCTGGCCGATGCCACTGGTGTGGGCTGGGGGGCCAGTGGTGGTGAAGCCATGGGCCTGCACACGGAGAAATACCTGGTCGTCGATGGCATCCATAATGTGATCGACATACTTGAGGAAATTGAAAATGAGCGGCTGCGCGATATCGAATTCATCGAAGCCAATTCCTGCATGGGAGGCTGCATTGGCGGACCGCTGACGGTGGCCAACCGTTTTTCAGCCAAATCACGCATGAACCGCTACGTTCAGGAAGCGATCGTCTTCGAAGAAGCCCACCAGGATTCGGTCTATAAACCAGACCGTGATGTGATCAGGACCTGGCCAGAGATGCCCCTGGCGAACAATGCCCTGACCCTGGATCCGGACATTTTCAAAGCTCTGGAAAAATATGAGCAGATGGAGAAAATCACGCACCTATTGCCAGGCCTGGATTGTGGCGCCTGTGGTGCTCCTGATTGTGCTGCGCTGGCAGAGGACATCGTGCGCGGGCTTGCAGTCGAATCAGACTGCATCTTCAAGCTCAAGGAACGGATCCGCAATGTGGCTGCGCAGATGAGTGAACTGGAATACGAAATGAACAAACACACCAAACCGGCAGGAGGGAAGCAGGGCGATGATAACACTTGACCAGGTCTTGGAAGCCCTGGACGCGAACATCCTGACCGGAGACAATCTGGCCAGCCGACCAGTCGCAGGCGGATACGCGTGTGACATGCTCAGCTGGGTGATGTCCCATGCCCAGCCGACGGATGTCTGGATGACGATTTTGAACAGCATCAATGTGATCGCTGTTGCCGTGCTGACCGACTGTGCCTGTGTCTTGCTCACCGAGGGCGTGGAACTGCCGCCCGATGTGGCCGCCCGGGCCCAGGACAAGGGCGTGATCGTCCTTGGCACCCAGGCCTCGACCTATGAAGCCAGTGCCAGGCTGCAGGCCTTCCTGAACCGGTCCTTGTGATTGCCCGCTGCGACCTCCATATCCACTCAGCCCTGTCGCCCTGCTCAGACGATGACATGTCTCCAGGTCTGATTGTAGGCCTGGCCAAGCTGGCCGGACTAGATTTCATTGCGATCACGGACCATCAGACCTGTGGCAACTGTCAAGCTGCCATGGCCATTGCCGAGGCGTATGATGGGCCGGTGGTTGTCCCTGGCATGGAGGTGGAGTCCAGTGAAGAAATCCACCTGCTTTGCCTGTTTCCGGACTTGGCGGCAGCCAAAGACCTCGAAGCTCAGGTCCAGGCGTCCATGCTGCCGCTGAAAAACCGGCCAGAGATTTTTGGTGAGCAGCATCTGTTTAATGAAGACGACGAAGTCGTTGGTTGCGAGATGCGACTGCTGATGCAAGCTTGCCAGTTGTCGTGCGACGAAATAGCCCGCCAGGTTCTGGCTCGAGGCGGTGTCTGCATACCAGCCCATCTGGACCGGGAAGCCAACAGCATGCTGGCCAGCCTCGGTGTTGTTCCAGCGGATTTTCCCACCGACTGGATTGAATTATCCCAAAGAGCTGTCCCGGAACAGTTTTTCCAGCAGCATCCGGATCTGGCCCGATACCGGTTCCTCGTTGATTCGGACGCTCATCACCTGGCCCAGATCGATGAACCAGGATGGCCGGTGGACATCCAGCCCTGGTCTGGCCCTGTCGAGGCCAGGCTGCATTTGCTCTCTGCCTTGCGACCCCAATCCAGGCAATGATATACTATTGTCCAGTTTCTAGCTGAATGGAGAACCTATGCGGGATCTTTCGCTGCATCTGATGGACATCGTCCAGAATTCCGTCAAAGCGCAGGCGACTGCGATCGAGATCGAGATAGAGGCCAAGCCAGGTGATGACCAGCTCATCCTGGCAGTACGTGACAATGGCTGTGGCATGCCGCCAGACATGGTGGTCAAAGTGCAGGATCCATTTGTCACCTCCAGAACCACGCGTTCGGTTGGCCTGGGGATTTCACTGCTCAAGGAATTGTGCGAGTTGACCGG
>SABL01000107.1 GCA_009928985.1 Clostridia bacterium | reverse complement strand
ACGGCGGGCAGCGTAGACGGCCGATGGTTCAACGGTGATGATCGCCACTTTGCGGCTGCCCTCTTGGCCCTTCAGATAATCAGCTGAATAGTCTGCAGCGAGGACTCCGCCCTGCCAGTTGTCAGAGATGACGATGGCGTCATAGTCAGAGCCGCCACCGCCGATGTCATTGATGATGACCGGGATCCCTTTTTCATGTGCACTGTCAACCAGGGGTGGCAGGACTTCCGGACTGATGGGCGAGACGATGATAGCCGCGACTTGTTCTTCAATCAATCGTTTGAAACTGGTGACCAGCCGGGTTTCATCTCCGGCCTGGTCATGGCGGATACTCTGGTAGCCAAGCGACTCGGCGCCTTCCATCACACCCATTTCCATGCTGTGGAAAAAGTCGAGCGAGAGATCATAGGCGGTAAATCCGATGACTTTCGGTTTCATGAAAGTTGCAACCAAGACAGCGGCCACGGTCAGAATCATGAGACTTGCCAGAGCAGCGATCCAGATGGTTTTCCGGCGAAAAGGCAAGCCCGGCTGGCCACTGCTGGCGGCTGTCGATTCCCTGGCAGATTGGTCTTGCGCCATGGACAGCGGGCTCCTTTCCTTTTTGTCGTTCTGTTCGATCGTGACACAGGCCCGGGTGATCATTTCCAACGTCTATCTGATCATTTCAAACAGGGTCACCTGACGACTTCAGTTTATCGCACCATGCTATCCGGACAAGACCAAAGAGCCAAATTACTTTCATTTATCCGCTATTACGTTCATCTGATTTGAAAACTCTTTTCTTTTTTCAGCTATTTACGTTTTCATTTTGACGATATATATTTGTGATAAAGATATTCCCCCTTAACAGACAGGAGTCAGCATGCGATTTGTTCAACGCTTGACCCAGGCAAATACACACCAGAAACTGGTCCGGCTCATCATCTTCTGGCTGGTTGTGACGTATCTCTTGTTTGTACTGATTTATTCTTTCGTGGCGTTCCGGGCAACTGAGAATCGTTTGCTGACAGAAAACAGCAGCCTTGCAGGCCAGACTCAGCATGCGGTCGATGATTTATACAAACGCGTCCAGGCAATCAGCAGCCAGATCATGCAAGATCCACTGGCAACGGCTTACCTGTATGAACGCACGTCCTATGCCCTGGCCCGGGCGAATTTGAACGAGCTTCTGGTCAATTACCAGAAGAGCCACGCACTCCTGATGCGCTACATTGGTCTTTATAATGGTTACCTGGGTACCTACGAGACATCATTGGGCACACTTCCCGCCAGCCAGATGGGCCTTCCTGTCGGCAACAGCCCATTCAGCCTCAGGCCCCGTGAAATCCGGATCGAAGGAACCGCCCTGGAGGCTCTCAAGAACGAATTTTCACGCCTGATTGTCTTCTATGCCCGGGTAGAGGACAACCCTCAGCGCACCAACCATGGTCTGGTCATCATCCATGTCGACGAGGAAAAATTCGCCTCTTTGCTGGCCGATTTCCAGCCCCGGGTACGGATCTATCTGACAGACGCCAATGGCATCGTCTTTGCCAGCAGTGAACCCGATGCCTTCATCACTGATTTGAGTTTCGGCCAGGCCTTCAGCGGTATTTTCCAGAATGAAAGCGGGACCCGGCAATTGTCTGACCAGGGTGTCTTGCGCTCCGGCAGTCTCTGGCAGCGTCAACTGACCTATTTTCTGCGCTCTCAGACCAGCGGCCTGTTCACCGTTGTCGTCCTCGATGCTGGCCAGATCTGGCTGGAATACCTGAAAACCATCACACCCGTGCTGCTGGTCAGTCTGCTCTTTGCCCTGGCCAGTTCCTGGATCATCTTGAAGCTCCTGGCACGGTATTACCAGCCCTTGCAAAGCCTTGTCCGCGAAGTCGCTGGACACGAAGTGGGCGCGGTGCAAGAATACGCTATCCTGCACAAGGCACTCCTCCTTGGCGACCAGGCGGCCCGGATCGCCCGCGAGAAATTCCTGGCCGATCTTCTGGCTGGCAAGCCGAATCACGAAGACACCGAGCGCATCCGGCACATCCTCAGCCAGCTGGATGCAGCTGCTTACCTGGTTGTCGTCGCCCGCTTTGACGGCTTTGGCTTACTTTCGGAAACCAATCCGGACGATCTCGACAATTTCCGTTTTATCATCATCAACATCAGCCAGGAGCTCATGGAAAGCCTGGCGCCCACAACGGGCCTGGTCACGGGTGACCATGAGGTGACGTTGATTCTCCAGCTGCAAGAAGCCGTGCGACCAGATGGCCTCGAGGACGCGCTGGCTCAAGCCCAGGCCCAGATCCGGCGCTATTTCCCCTTTACCGTCAGCTTCGCGTTGGCAGAAGCTGTCACCTCGTATGACCTGTTCCATGATGCCTACCAAAGGACCTGCAGCCTGTTCAGCTATCGCCTCTATTTCGGCCCGAATTCCCTGCTCACACCGGAGAAGACCATTGCCGTCAACAAGAAAATCCGCTATCCGGTGATGGCCGAGAAACGGATCCTTGAGGCGCTGAACCTGCGCAGCCAGGATTTGCTGCTGCCGGGGATCGACGATTTCATGCAGGCGATCCGGGAAGGTTATTCGCCGCGGACCGTCAATTATTTCAACCAGTTGCTGTTTTCGGTGTTCAAGCAGGTCGACAATACCGTCGAGCTGGTCGATGGAGATTACGACAATTACCTCGAGACCAGTGACCGCCTGTCCCGTTGCGATCAGCTCGAGGATGCCCGCCAGATCATCGCCCGCTTTTGCCTTGAACTGATGTCGATATCACAGGAAAAAGCCCGCCGCGCCACCGATGTCAAGCATGAGCGGCTGCATGACGAGCTGGTCAACTTCCTCAGGGAAAATCTTTCGGATCCCAATCTCTCTCTCGAATCGACGGCCGAGCGCTTCAGCCTCTCGCCAGGCTATCTTGGCAAACTGGTCAAAGCCTCATCCGGCGACACGTTCTCCAGCCTGCTCTCTACGATGCGACTGGAAAAAGCGGCCCAGCTCCTCCTAGAGACAAGCCAGCCCGCTTACAAAGTCGCCGAACAAGTCGGCATTCCCAATGTTGCTTATTTCTCCACCCTGTTCAAGCGCCAGTATGGCCTCTCCCCTGCCCCCTTCCGCGAAAAGCGCGGCAATCTGGGGTAGAGGCGGATGTTTCAGTCTTCCAGTTTGAAGGCCACGTTGATGTCGTGGATTTCCCGGTCGCTGATGTGGACAATGTCGCCGATGGCGGTTGAAGCCAAGATGGATTTGGCTGTAAACTCGGCCACTTCCAAGCGGTCAAATGCATTCAGGAGACTCGATCCGGTGACAATCACGCAGTCGTTTTCGCAAATGACTGCCGGGGTTTTTGCCGACAGCGCCCGGGCAACCAGAGCCGGGTCCATGAAGCTGACGCCAAACGGGACCTTGGCTATCTGGCGCAACAGGATGTAACTCTCCGGAATTGTCCGTGAGTCAAAGACGGCATCGGTCACGGCAAAGGCCATGATGTTTGGTGGATGGGCTACCAGCACGGACTTCACATCGGGATGCCGGCGGTAAATTTCGGCATGGAGGGGCACGGAGCGGCTCGGAATCTTGCCGGCCTCGCGTTGGCCCTCGCGGATCAGGACGATGTCTTCGGCTTCGAGGTAGGCCCGGTCCTTGCCATAGGGTGTGATCAGGAACGAGCCATCTGACAGACGGACGGAATACGTGCCTTGCGTGCTGGTGAACAATCCCTGGTCATAGGAACGGCGGATCAGCTTGACCAGGTCACGCCGGGCGGCATTTTCCTCACTGCTGTGGGTCTGTGGCACAAATTCCTTCAGTTCCACCCGGTTTTTCACATCTGTCGCTTCAATCCGTTCCTCTGACAGTGCATGGGGCTGGCCGATTTTCTTGGCATTGATTTCTAAAAGGGCGCTCGATTCGATCGTTTCGAAGGCCATGAAGGCCTGGAAAATGTCTTTGGCCCCGATCACGACCCCGTGGTTTTCCAGGAGGACAACCGAGTGGCCCTGGTCGAATTCCAAAGCGATGTTTTCGCCCAGTTCAGCACTGCCGGGAACGGCATAGGTCGCGATCGCCAACTCGCCGCAGATCTTGCGCACGGTCGGGATCAGGTTGACATCCGGCAGCTTGCGGGCAATCGAGAAGGCCACGAGACCCGGGGAATGGGCATGCAGGACCGCCCCGATGTCCGGGCGGCGGCGGAAGACGGACAGATGGAACGGGTATTCCGAGGAGGGCTTGTGGCGGCCCTCGATGGTGCCGTCGGCCTTGACCAGCATGATGTCGTCTCTGGTCAGCATGCCTTTGTCGATCCCGGAGGGTGTGATCCACATGTCGCCATTTTCGTCGCGGATTGACAGGTTGCCACCGGACGTCGTCGTCATACCACGGTAGTAGATGCGGTTCATCATCATCACCAGCTGGTCTGCTGGATGCAGCAATTCAAAACGCATAAGCCCCTCCTTCGGGTCGATGTTGGACCTGCCTTCCGGGACCAGGGTGTTCCTGTCAGTTTCTGGATTTACAAGAACAGCTGGCGGTAACGGATCAGGGCGAGGTTCCAGTCATCGGTGTCTTGTGGTTCATAAAATTTCAGCGTCGTTGAAGCGGCAATGACCTGGCGCGCTTCATGGAGGTCTTTGATTGCACCCTGGCCGATCAGCTGGGCGGCCATATTGCCCAGGGCTGTGGCTTCGATCGGACCGGCAATCACCCGGCTGCCGGTGGCATTGGCGGTAAACTGGCTCAGGAGGCCATCCTTGGTGCCCCCACCCACCACATGCAGATCGGGATAGGTCCGGCCGGTCATGGCTTCAATGCTGTCCTTGGTCACCCGGTACTTGAGAGCCAGGCTTTCGTAAATACAGCGGACCACTTCGCCGCGGCTTTCCGGAACTCGCTGGCCTGTTTCGCGGCAAATCTCGCGGATGCGGCTGGGCATGTCGCCCGGGACACCCAGGCGGGCATCGTCTGGATTGACCAGGGACAAGAATGGCTGGCAGGCCAGAGCTTCCCGCTCCATGTCGGCGAATGTGACCTCAGATCCTTCACGAATCCACTGGCGGCGCGATTCCTGGATCAGCCACAGGCCCATGATGTTTTTCAAAAACCGGGTCGTGCGGCCAAAGCCGCCTTCATTGGTGAACTGGAAGTCGTAGGCTTGCTCATTGATGACCGGATCCTGACTTTCGATGCCCATCAGGGACCAGGTCCCGCTGGAGATGTAGATAAAATCTGGCTGGGTCGCCGGCACAGCCGCGACAGCCGAGGCGGTGTCGTGTTCGCCAACCGCCATGACCGGGATGGGCTGGATGCCCAGCTCCTGGCAGATGTCGTCTGAGATTTGGCCGACCCTGGTACCTGGCAGGACCAGCGGCTGCAGGATCTGGCGCGGCAGGCCCAGACGGGTGATCAATTCATCATCCCACGCACCGGTGAATGGGTTGATCAAGGCCCCTGTAGAGGCGATCGTGTATTCCGACTGTCGCACGCCGGTCAGGAGGTAGACAAACAAGTCTGGCATCAGGAGCATGGCATCCGCCCGTTCCAGCAGATCCGGGCGCTGGGTCTTCAGGGCTAAAAGCTGGAAAATCGTGTTGAAATTCATGAACTGGATGCCCGTGCGGTCGTAGACTTCGCGCCGCGGCACGGTCGCAAAAGCGGCCTCCTGCATGCCAACGGTGCGGGTGTCGCGATAATGGACCGGATTTTCCAGGAGTCGGCCAGCCGAGTCGATCAAGCCGAAGTCGACGCCCCAGGTGTCGATCCCGAGGCTGGCGATCGTCCCCTTGGCCTTGGCTTTGACGAGGCCTTGCTTGATTTCGAAAAACAGGCGCAACACATCCCAGTGCAGCGTCGGTCCGACCTGGACCGGGTCGTTGCTGAAACGATGGACTTCTTCCAGTTCGATCGTTCGGCCGTCGAACCGGCCGAGCATGGCGCGGCCACTCGAAGCACCAAAATCAAAGGCCAGGATTTGGCGGATCTCGGACATGACACAATCCTCCTGATAAGTTTGGTTAAAGGTTACTTGGCAGCAATGGATTTGCGGTAGGCTTCACTTTCCCAGTTGGCAATGAATGATTTGCCGGCTTCACTCATCGGTGAAACCGTCAAACCTCTAGCCCGGACAACCCGGTGGATGAACAAGACAGCGGCCAAGGTTTCCTCGATGGTCTGAGCTTCATTGGCACTGCAGGTGTAAAGGACCTCGCCCGACTGGCGGAAAATCGTTGCCTTGGCCAGCGCAGCTGGTCCGGAGACGGCAAAATTTTCCAGGCTGCCGGTTTCGGCGGCCGCGACTTGGCCAGCCAGGAAGACCAGCTGGTCTGGGTAGAGAGCCTTGCCCGTAAAGTCCTCCAAGGTCCAGGCTTGGGTTTTCAGCTCGTTCTGCAGCCAGTGCGAGTTCGAGCGGTAGGCGGTATTGGTGTCGTCACCAACGCAAAATGAGGCTGGAACGATTTCGAGGTCCGGCCAGTCAGCTGTGCTGACACCAAAATAGGCCGCGATGGCTGCATTGACCAGGTCATGGAGGTCAAGGCAGAACTGGGCGGTCGGTCCGGTGACGATGACGCCGTGGTTTTGCAGGAAGATGACATTGGGCAGGACGCCGTCTTTCGCGGCTGCCTGGCGGGCGGCCTGGATCGCGAAGGTCAGCTGGGCGCCTGGATTGATGTAGGGCACAAAAGCGAAGGTTTCACCGGTCGGGGCCATGACTTCGGCAGCGATCTGCGGGCCTTCGGCGGCACAGGTCAGAAGGTTGCCGTACACCGGATGGGTGTGCAAGACAAACGTGTCGAGCAGGGCGTGGAATCCAGCTTCGACCGACGGACGCAGGACTGGCAGGCCGTCAAAGGTGCGGGTCGCTTCCTTGGCGGCTGCGGAGCCTTCCTTTTCAATGTCGGCAAACTGGGCCGGATCCTGGCCCTGGTAAAAGCCGCGCAGGGCCGGGTAATCGATCACGGCATAAGCATTGCCGGGCTCGATCTGGCCGAGCTGGAAACCGGACGCCTTGATCGCCATCAGGGTGTCGTCGAGCTTGCACGAGGTGTTGCCGCCGCCGCCCTGGACATAGTCGGAACGGCTGCCAGCGACCTGGGACATGCGGGAGAATTCCTCGAGTGAAGCGGCGTGATGGGTGACAAATTCAAATGAGGACATGGGCCTCTCCTTTCTAGCGTTTGCTCAGGACATCCTGGGTATAGGCGTAAATCTCCGGCAGATAGTCGCTGCCAGCCGGGACACCCTGGTCGAGGCAGAACTGATTGTAGACGGCCATCGCCGGCA
>SABL01000334.1 GCA_009928985.1 Clostridia bacterium | reverse complement strand
GGCCCATCTCGCTGATCAGGCCGAGAAACACCTCTTCACGGGTCACCAGCTGGTTAAGGTCGGACTCACGGCTGGCACTGAAGGTGTGCCAGAGCTGCAGGCTTAAGACCAGCAACTGAAACAGAAACACCACCAGGGCGATGCGGTATTTGAGCGACAGACGCACCACGGATCAGTATCCCAGCTGCTGCATGATGCGCCGAGCCTGGTTGTAATCGCGATCGGTGACCGGCTGGAAATAGCGGCCTGGCGTAGCACTGCCCGGGTCGATAAACAACGCTCGCAGCTTGGGATCCATGGTCTCCAGTTTGGTGGCGATCAGGCTGTTCTTGATCCGCTCGCGATCAGCCGCCGGAACACGCTTGTGAACGGCGAACAGCGCATGGGTGATCGTTTGGGAACGCCCGATATGCTGCAACTTGAGCCCCAACTGAGCCTCAAATACCCGGGCCGCCGGGGCGCTGGTGGCCACCAAGTCGGGCCGGGTACACGCGGCGGACTTGAGCGGGTGGATAGGATTTGTGTAATTTGCTTTTTTTGCAACAAATTTCTATTGTTGAGCTTTAAGTTGGGCACAATAAGTTTTTTCAAAAGTCGAGTTGGTATTTTTCGCCAAAGTTATCAAATACATGCTTGATGTCGCGTTCCAGCGTTTCCTTGGTGCGGTGGCAGGCCTCCAGCCAGCGGTGCTTCATGGTGTGCCAAAGCATTTCGATGCGGTTGAGCTCGGGGCTGTAGGCGGGCAGGAAGTACAGCGTCAGGCCGTTCTCCTCCTGCAGCACCTTCAGTGCCGATTGAATGGCCTGGGCCTTGTGGATGGAGGCGTTGTCCAGAATCACCACCAGCGGCTTGCTCACTTGCGCGAGCAGCTGCATCAGAAATCCCAGGAACACCAAGGCGTTGGTGGTTTTCCAGTACTGGGCAGGCACAATCGTGCCGCTGGAGAGCCATGCGGCCATGACGTTGAGGCGCTCGCCGCGTGGGGCGTCAATGCAGTGCTGCTCGCCGACCTGCGTCCAGGCAAGGCCCGTGGCCACGCCGACCTGGGCCTCCTCCTCGCGCTGGCCATGGCGAACCTTGGGTACGCCAAGATAGGAGCCAAGCATGGACTTGGTCACGGCCACGGTCTTGTCCATGTCCCCCTCTTCCACCAGGGCCCTGGCCACCTTGCGGCAGACCGAGGCCAGTTCGCGCTCCATGTTGCGCACCCCGGATTCGCGGGTGTAGCGACGGATGATCTCAAGGATCGCGCCCTTGGACATGCTCAGATTTTCAGACTTGAGGCCATGCTGCTCAAGCTGCTTGGGCAGCAGAAAATCAGACGCGATGCGTTCCTTCTCCGTCTCAAGATAGCCGGGAATGGTGATGATCTCCATG
>SABL01000333.1 GCA_009928985.1 Clostridia bacterium | reverse complement strand
TGGCAACCAGCAGAAGGTGATCCTGGCCAAGTGGCTGGTGGCCGACTCGGACATTCTGATTCTGGATGAACCGACCCGCGGCATCGACGTCAATGCCAAATCGGAATTCTATACGCTGATGAATGACTTTGTGGCCCGGGGCGGTAGCATCATCATGGTGTCATCGGAAATGCCCGAAGTGATCGGGATCAGCGATCGGGTGCTGGTCATGCGTGAAGGCCGGATCAGTGGTGAACTGACAGCTGCAGATATCAACGAAGAGCAGATCATCAACCTGGCCAGCATACATGGCAATACGGCGAGCGCCTGAACAAGATGAGGATGAAAGGGAAACCGTCCAAATGAATACAATGCAAACGGGCTTGCATTCGGAAGCCTTCCAGAAATTCAAATCCTTCTCGACCCGCAACATCATCGTTTATGTCCTGATTGCGCTCAGCATCGGCTTCGCTTTGGGTAACAATGCATTTCTACAAGCCGCCAACATGGTCAACCTGACAACTCAGATGGCGATCAATGCGATGCTGTCGGCTGGCCTGACGTATGTCATCATTCTGGGTGGCATCGACATCTCGGTTGGAGCAGTTGGTGCCCTGTCTGGCGTCATCACTGCTCTGGTTGCCCGGCAGCTGCCACCTGAAACACCCATCATGACTGTCGTTGCAGTCCAGTTGAGCATGGGACTGGTGGTTGGTTTGATCTTCGGTTCGTTCATTGGTGTCATCGTCGCCAAATTCAAGGTCGTGCCGATGATCGCCACGCTGGCTTCACTCAACATTGCCCGCGGTCTGAGCTATATCTTCTCCGGCGGTACTTCAGTCTCCGGGCTCAAGAGCAACTACTCCTGGTTGGGGGCTGGGCGCCTGTTCAAGACCGAAGGTAAGCCGACCGGCTGGCTGCCGATCATCACGATCGTGGTCGTCCTGTTTGTCATCCTGATGCACGTGCTGCTTTCCAAGACAATCTTTGGCCGCCATGTCTATGCGACCGGTTCGAACATCAATGTGGCGCACCTGAGTGGTATCAACACAGCTAAGGTCATCTTCTTCGGCCATGTGATCTGTGCCGTGATGGCAGCCCTTGGTGGTGTGCTCAACTCTTCCAAGCTGCAGAATGGCCAGCCGGGTGCGATGGAAGGCTATGAAATGTATGCCATCGCTGCAACGGTCCTGGGTGGAACCAGCCTGTCTGGTGGCAGTGGCTCTGTAGGCCGGGCCATGATTGGTGTCGCGGTCATCGCCGTCATCAACAACGGCATGAACCTTCTGCACATCAACTCCTACTGGCAGAAAGCCGTCATCGGCGCCATCATCCTCATGGCCGTCATCCTGGATATGGCCCAGAAAAAGAAAAAAGTCTGATCGATTAACCTGAAGGATTTTGG
>SABL01000332.1 GCA_009928985.1 Clostridia bacterium | reverse complement strand
GCCATTCGTTCGCGGTTGATCAGATGGACGGTCTGGGGTGTTTCTGGCAGAGACAGGGCGACCACATCGGCCAAGGGCAGCAGATCGTCGAGCTCAGTGAGGCTATGGACCGAGGACACGTAGACCGGCTTGCCGGCCGCTGGCATGCGCCGGATGCCCAGTACGGTGCTGCCCAGGGCTTGCATCCGGCGGGCGAACTGGCTGCCGATGTCGCCCAGTCCGATGACCAGGGTGGTCGAGCCTGAGATCGATGTCACGGCCCCTTCATCATGCCACAGGGACTGCCTTTGGTTGTCGCGATAGAGGTGGAGCTTTTTGATCAGCATCAGGCACAGGCCCAGCATGTGTTCGGAAATCGCCAGGCCATAGGAGCCGCTGGCATTGGTCAGCTGGGTGCCTTCAGGCAGTGCGCCGGGCTTGGCATAGTCATTGGAACCAGCGGAATTGAGCTGGATCCAGCTCAGACGTCTCGCACCGGCAAGCAGGCTGACCGGGACATTGCCCAATATGATGTCTGCTTCAGCGACAGCTGCCGTCTGCAAGGCTTCGCGGTTGGCATAGATGAATGTACTGCCAGGGGCCTGGCTTTCCAGCTCGCGGCGCTGATCGGGTGTCATGGGAAGCGTGACCAGGATAGTTGAGATTGGCAGGTCCGGTTGCATGGGGTCTCCTCATTGCTTTCAGCCTCGCCCGTGCCTCCGCCAACTGCCATCAGCCACACTCAGGTGATCGGGGCCGGATTGAAGATGCACAGGTCATTGGCCAGGTTGTAGTGTTCAGCATAAGGCATTTTTCGGCCGCTGGCCACGTTATCTTGTGGTAGTATTTGAATGAATTGTTTTTCCAGCATGGTCAGCCCTCCTTGAGGCAGGTGTCCAGGTGAGATCCTGACAGATACCATTATCGGCTGCTGACTGCTGCATGCAATTGACAGGTGCATAGAGTTGGCCGGTGATTATTGTCGGACTTGGCAAGTGTGCAGGAATTGAAATGAAAATTGGAAAGGATCGTGCAAATTGTCTGTTAAACGCCCTTCTTATTTCACCTTGCTGGCCACATTTTTCAAAATCGGCCTTTTCACCTTTGGTGGTGGCTATGCGATGATCCCGCTGATCGAACGCGAAGTGGTCGAGAAACGCTACTGGATCAGCGAAAAGGACCTGGTCGACCTGATTGCGATCTCGCAATCGCTGCCCGGTGTCTTTGCGATCAATCTCTCGACGTTCATCGGTAAGCGCCAGAGGGGTCGGCTGGGTGCCATCGCCAGTGCCACCGGTTGCGCGCTGCCATCCTTTCTGGTCATTCTGGCCATCGCTGCGGGTCTGGCTCGCTACCAGAACCTGGCTGTCGTACAACATTTCTTCATCGGTGTCCGGGCTGCTGTC
>SABL01000331.1 GCA_009928985.1 Clostridia bacterium | reverse complement strand
TCCTTGAAGAACAGTCCGAAGCTCAAGCTCGCAAACGCCCGGGACAAGGTGTCCCCGTTCACTTTCGTGTAAGTGATATTGCCTGCGCCAAATACCGGAGCGGTCGCGTCGTAGTTATACGTGTAGGCCTCGCTCGAAACAGATCCATAATCCGTGGTGCCGTCTGGAGTGGCCGTGGTCACGGCCTCAAACCGGTAGACATCCCCGTCCACATCCGTCCGTGGCACCGGATACGACGCGGTCGCCGAATAAAGTCCGCCGAGCTGAGTAGGATCAACGACCGTGATCTGGCCATTGCCAGTGGTTGCCGTCGTCAAGGTCTCCAGCAAGGTGTCGTTCTTGTACACCGCGATCTTCAGGAACGGTGCCACCGACTTGCTCTGCAGCTCGTACATCACCTGTTCGTTCGTGTAGCCGCCCGTATAGGCAGCTGTCGTTTCGCCGATCTGGACTTCAGGTGTCACTGTCAGTTCCGGCACACCCTGGTCGACCAGGACCTGATAGGTCTTGACATCCGCCTCGGTGGTGTCGTAATTGCCCGCATCGTCCAGTGTCCGCACCCGGACTTTCTGTACGCCATCTGACAGCGTGATTGTGCCAACATTGTCAGTCAGAGTCAGCGACATCCAAGCCCCACCGTCAATCGAGTACTGGCTGGTGACCGGCGCCTGGCCCACATCCTGAGTCACGCTGACCGTCAACGTGTTGTCCTTGTACCATGTAGTAGATACCGGCGTCGCTTCATCGCCCGATCCGTTGTCGATCGTCACTGCGGCCGAGGCCGGGGCGGTGTTGTCCAGTCGGATCACAGTCGGATCCGTCGCGGCTGAAGCCACGCCCGAATTCGACACCGTGCGGAATTGCACCGTCTGCACCAGGTCGTCACTGACTGTGTATGTCGCGCCTGCAAGGCTGCCGGCGGTTCCAGTCTCGCTGCCTGCAGCAGGGCTTTCAGCCAGTGTTATATTCTGCCAGTTGGCTCCACCGTCGGTGCTCATTTCATAGCGCGCGGTGCCGCCAAACGGCGTGTTGCCGATGTCTGTGCTCAGGTTGAACTCAACCTGGCTGTTGGTCCAGCTCCCGCTGACATAGCCGTTGCTGTTCAGGCTCGGGGCTGCCGCCTGGCTCGCCGACACCTTGACCACCTGGCTCAGGACGGTTGATTCCAGTCCCGCCAGTGAAATCGCCTTGAAGCTATAGGTCGTGTCCGTATCTGCTGTGACCGTGATCGAAGCGCCGGACATTTCTGTCCAGGCACCCGTGCCTGCACGGTACCACCAGACCACACCTGATAGCTGACCTGCTGTCAGCGCCGGGGTTAGGGTCACGGTCTGGCTGGTCCAGGCGCCACTGTAGGCAGCCGCGTCTGCCGTCGTTGCGGTCAGT
>SABL01000330.1 GCA_009928985.1 Clostridia bacterium | reverse complement strand
GTCTCATGTATTCGTTAATTCGCATCCATCCCTGGACGCGGGTGTTATCTGCTTTAGTCAGAACCAGCTTTTCGAACTTCACTGCGGTGCTGTCGCCGTCTTTGCATGACCACATCGACGGATCTGCAATGACATCCTTTGGGCGTCTGGTGCCAGAAAGTTCCAGGATTCTTCTTTCTGCCTCAGACGGTATCATCTGGTTACCTGTCGCCTCTCGAAAAACAACAATGTCGCCATATTCATCAATGGCGATCCAGACGCATGCCCATGGGTCAGGATTGTAGCCCCAGTCCAGACCGGCTTCAATTCGCCAGTGCGCTGGTATTTTGAATGGTTCGACAACATGAACAGACCGGTCAAATTCCGGGAAATACTGTCCGGCCAGGATGTCCCAGTTCCCTTCTCGCCAGGCTTTCCGTAGTTTCTCCGGCAGGCCGTCCAGGAAGGCCAGGTATGTTTTGTCGCCGGCCAGGGCTGGGTTGTCTTCTATCTTTGCCGGGATATAAATTCGCCAGTTCTTGCCGGTGGGCCCGCCGATAAGCTGTGTCTCTGTGCTGATTGGTGAATAGTGCGCTTTGCCTGCAGGTGCAGAGTCGATAAATCTTCGCTTCACCCAACCATGTCCCTGGCCGCCAGGGTTGGCTGTGCAGAAGATCGACGGTCTCAAGCCTGGGATAGTCGAACGACAGCTGCCCAGGATCATCAAGTATCTCTGCTCGTCAGGGATCTGCGTGAGCTCTTCAATCAGGATCCTCTGGTATTCGTGACCCTGGTATTTTTCGTATGCCTCTTCGTCCTTCAGATGTCCAGTGCGGATTACTGCGCCGTTCGGGAAAAAGAAGTCTGTCCCCGTCTTCTTGGCTCCGTAGGCCGAATAGAATTTGTTTGCTCTGGCGATCCAGTCGCACAGGTCGGTGTGGTTTTTCCTGAGAACCAGGCCAGCATAACCAGGAAATGCGTTCGGCCCGCACGCGGGCAACATCATAAAGACAATTCCGGTATCGGTTTTGCCTCCGCCTCTGGCTCCGCCATACAGAATTTCGTAAATGTCGATGCTCAGGGCGCGAGCCTGTGGCGTTGATGGAGTCCAGACAATCCCGTTAGCGACAGCGCTGCAGATTTCTGCTCCTGCTGACTCTACTGCAGACCAAACACTCCGAAGCTTGGAGGGGTCAGTTATCCTCTGGTTCATCGCGGTAGCTTTCGATTTCGCCTGGGATCATTACGGTAAGTTTGCGAACATCGCCAGGCTTGGGCGTGTGAGTCGAGACTGCCACCCTGGCAGAAACTTCCAGGATCTTCAAAACTGTTGACATAGAAAATCCGGCTGCGTTCTGGGCAACTTTTGCAGCCCATTTAAACAGCTGCTTCGACAAAACCTCCAGGTCTTGGTC
>SABL01000329.1 GCA_009928985.1 Clostridia bacterium | reverse complement strand
GCTGCGACATCTCAAAAATGACCTGGCCACCAAAGGATTCGTTGCCACAGGACCAGATCAGGACAGACGGGTGGTTCTTGTCACGCTGGAACATCGAGTTGACCCGATCGAGCAGCAAGTCTTGCCACTCGAGATGGTTACCCGGCAGGATCGACTCAATCCCTTTGCCAGAGAGTCGACCCATATCCCAGGATCCGTGGGATTCCATGTTCGTCTCGTCGATGACATAGAGGCCATATTCATCGCACAGCCGGTAGAGGCGCGAATCATTGGGGTAATGACTGGTCCGGATCGCATTGATGTTGTTGCGCTTCATGGTCAGGATGTCTTGCAGCAGCTCGGCTTCCGAGACCGTGCGGCCAGTTTCAGCGCTGAACTCATGGCGGTTGACACCCTTGAACACAATCCGCTTGCCGTTTAAAAGCATCAGGCTGTCCTTGATTTCAAAGCGGCGGAAGCCGACCTTCTCAGATACAAACTCGACCACCTGGCCAGATGCATCGCAGAGTTCGATCTCGAGTGCATAGAGATAAGGCTCTTCGGCACTCCAGAGGCGGGGATTTGGGACAGGCAGGGTGACATGGAGGGTTTCGCCAGCTGGCAGGGACATTTCAGTCGCGGCCACGGCCTGGCCGCCTGCCAGAAGTGCCAGCCGCACGCTGCCCTGGCCCCGCGTCTGGACCTGCAAATCAGCCACCAATTCTGCTGTCTGGAAATCCTCCGTCACCTGGGTCTGGATCTTGAGATCCGCCAGATGGGCCTCCGGGATTGTGAAAAGATACACGTCGCGAAATATGCCCGAGAAGCGGAAGAAATCCTGGTCCTCGACCCAGCTGGCCGCGGTCCATTTGAACACCTGGACGGCCAGCTTGTTCTCGCCTGTGGTCAGGTATGGGGTCAAGTCAAACTCAGCCGGGGTAAAGCCATCGGTGCTGTAGCCAACATAGGTGCCATTGAGCCAGAGCGCAAAGGCGCTTTCCACACCCTGGAACGAGATGAAAAGCGGTTTTCCGGCCAAATGAGTCGGCACGGTAAAGTAGCTTACATAATGGCCGACCGGGTTGAAACGCTGCGGCGCCTGACCGGGCAAAACCGTTTCCTTGCCATCCCAGGGATACTGGACATTGACGTACTGCGGGATATCGTAGCCTTGGGTCTGGATCGAGCCGGGCACACGGATGTCCGCCCACTCGTGGCAATCGTAATCGAGCTGTTCGAATCCTGCCACCGCAGCAGCCGGGCTGGCGCCATAGGCAAATTTCCACATCCCGTTGAGAGAATGGCGGAAATCATCCGAGCCAGCCAGGGCGGCCTGGCGGGTTGGATAAGCCTGGTGATCGGAATGGGCCGGCAGACGATTGTCGGCGAAAAAACGAATGTCATTGATTTTCTGCAT
>SABL01000015.1 GCA_009928985.1 Clostridia bacterium | reverse complement strand
CGATGTCGTCCTCGGCTATGACACGCTGGATGGATATGAAAGCCCGGACAATCCGTTCCATGGTTCGACGGTCGGCCGCAATGCCAACCGCATCGGCGGACCGTCCTTTGACCTCAACGGCAAGCATTATGAGCTTTTTGCCAATGATGGGACGAATAATTTGCACAGCCTGCCGGATACCTTCCAGGCCAAGGTCTGGGGCTATGAAATCGTCAGCGACGGCGACGAGCCGGCCGTGCGTTTTTCCCACCACAGTCCAGACGGCGAATCCGGCTACCCGGGCAATCTTGACTGCTCCGTGACCTATACACTGACCGCAGCCCAGGGCGTTGACATTGCCTACGATGCCGTGGCAGACCAGGATACGATCATCAACCTGACCAATCATTCGTATTTCAACATCACGGGCCACAACAGCGGCACCGTCCTGGCCCATGAGCTGCAGCTGATGGCGGATGCCTATACACCGGTCAACGAAAAATTGCTGCCGGACGGCCGCCTGCAGGATGTCACCGGTACGGCGTTCGATTTCCGCATCACCAAGCCGGTCGGCCAGGATATCCAGGCCGATGACCAGCAGCTGCGCCATGGACAGGGCTACGACCACAATTTCGTCCTCGCGGCGGATCAGCGGGTTACCGACCTGCGCACCTGCGCCGTGGTCCGCGACCCAGCCAGCGGTCGGGCCATGACGGTCCAGACGACCTCGCCCGGTGTCCAGCTCTATACCGGCAATTACCTCGACGGCATTGGCAAAGGTGGTTCCGTCTACTCCGCTCATTGCGGCCTGTGCCTGGAGACCCAGTTTTTCCCGGATTCGATCCACCAGCCCCATTTCCCCAGCCCGGTCTATCAGGCGGGTGAGCGGTTCGTCCACCGGACGGTGTACCAGTTCAGCTAAGAGATCCCGGTCCAGGACAACAAAAAACCGGCATCGTTGCATGACAGCAGGATGCCGGTTTTTCTATCCGGGTGAGGATGCTCAGACCAGGGCGATGGCCTCGGCGCCAATGGTACCTGTCAGGCTCTCAAGGTATTCAGCAGACTGGAGATGCGTGAGGGCTTCGCGGGCTTTGCGCAGCTGCGAATCGTAGTGGAACTCGCTGATGACGGAGGCGTTGATCGGATTGGCGATGAAATCCTCCAGGTTGGCGATTTTTTTAGCCATCAGGTTGATCTCGATCTGCTGTTTGTTTTTCAGGCGCTGGGCGTACCAGGTGCTGCCCAGGACATAGTCTTTCGTGAACAAGGTGCGGACAGCTTCGTCAGTCAGAGTCTGCCCTTCAAAGCTACCGTATGCCATGATGTGGAGCAGGGCCCGGATCGGTGGGATGGCTTCTTCGACGCTGTTGTCCTCGAAATAGTCCAGGGCGGCCTTTTTGTGGCCGTTGGCGATGTTGAGAACTCCGTCGACAAAGTCCTGCAGGTTCTGCAGCTCGGGTCTCAGGATGTCTTCGCTGAAAATGGCCTGCGGCTCATCAAAGAGCTTGCCCAGGTATTTGTAGCAGAAGACATCGGTCATGCGGCAGCCGAGGCGGCTGGCCGGGACATGAATGCCGTTGTGCTCGAAGTCCTCGACTTTTTCGAGGGCGCCTTCCGCAATCAGGTGGGCCGGATTGCGTTCGGACTCCTTGAGACGGGCCCAGATTTCCGGCACCATGATCGAGATGTCGTGATCGACTCGCAGGTTGGCGCCGATATGGCCGGCTGGGGTTGAGAAGGCGTTGTATCCGCCGAGGATGTAGGACAAAAGCGCACTGTTGAGGTCATAGACCGGCAGCAGCATATTGAACGGTCCCTTGGTCAAGGCGCCTTCGGAACCGGCGCCCGTCGTCGAGGGCGACTTGCCGGTCAGGCTGCTGATGTAGTCCATGAAAAGCTCAGGCAGTTCCTGATAGTGGATCGGATTGTAGACGGCCAGCGGCAGGATCTTCTTGCCTTTTTCCATACTGGGCGGGTTGTTGCGGCGTCCGGGCAGGACGGCATTGACCGGATGATAAACTGGCTGGTCCTTCGGGATCCGCCGGTTGAAGCGCTCGCTGATATCGGCCAGGTACATCGTGACCGGTTCGGTGAAATCGGAGCGGCGTTCGAGGTAGCGCGGGTTTTTGCTGGGCTTGCCATCGACCAGGCGTGGCTCGGACGATACGACGCAATAATCGCTGTCGCTCTTGAGGAAAGCCTCGATGTGCTTCTGGACCGGTTCGGAATAGGCGACAAAACCCATCGCATCTTCTTTGATTGCCTCGACATCGGCCTTGGTCAGCGGCTGGTAATTGGTCGCAAACAGGTTGTCCGAGGACAGGTCTTCCTCGGCTTGCTTGTCATAACCTTTGATCACAGCGTCATCAGGTCGCTGGAAGAAACGGTATTCACAGTTGGCCGTGAACTTGACGCTTTCGTTCGCATAATTGGGATTGAGGTGCTTGAGCTGGCGGCTCGGCACGAGCACCGACGCCGTGATGTCGTCTTCCATGTGGATCTTTTCACAGGGCATGAAGTCGACTCGCAGTTTGAAAATGCGCCAGGATCCATCCGGAGCATAACCCACGCGCAGATAGCCTGAGCGGATGGTGCGGTTGTCGAATTTCAGCTCATGGCCAGGCTTGCCATCGATGTAGTCAACGGTGAAATGCTTGCGCCAGTCATTGCCCCAGGATTTCTGGTAAAAGCGCTTGATCATGAAGACGAGGGATTTGACGTCGTTGGGGATCGCTTCCAGGAAAGCATTGAATTCGTCGGTATAGGCCGTGGAGGGGGTCAGCAGCTTGATGACCGAGCCCAGGGTTCGGTCCAGGGAGAGAATCGTGCGCGAAGGTGTGTTGCGGTTCGGATTTTCTTTCCAACGGTGGCTGTAGTCGTAATTGAGGATGACTTCGACCTGGTCGAAGGCTTTGTTCAGGTCGTCAACGTAATACGAGCCGTAGATGATCGAGTTGCTGATCGACTTGGAGATTTCCGATTTGCCGCCACCTGAAACGGTGCAGGGCTTGTGGCAGAAGGTTCCCTCGGCCTCGGTTCCGACCAGTTTCCAGATCGGAGCTTCGGGATGGCGCTCAATGTGGAACCGGTCACCGTTAGGCAGGACATAGAAATGGTCAGGCAACAGTTTCAGGGTGCAGGTTGCGCCGTTGTACTGCCATTTGATCTCGGTCTTGTATAGGTCGACCTTGATGTTCTCCGGCAGATAGAGGATCCGGTTGTCGAGCTTGTCGATCCCATAGTGGGTTTCCTGCAGGTCCATCAGGTCGCCGTATTGCTCGATGACGTCGTCGAAGAAGTAGCCCTTGACGGAGCCGTCTTCCTCCGCATTGTAGTTGAAGCCGAGGTTCTTGCACTGGTAGGCGATCGTGCCCCCCGCATGTTCTTCTTCGACATTGCCGTAGAGATTGGCAGCGAAGCTGATCTGGGTCTTGATTTCCTTTTTTGAATAACCGTAATAGTTGTCGGCGATCAGGGTGACAGCTACGCCGCTGCTGTCACGGCAGGTCAGCTTGAATGGCTGGCCGTCGTTGTAAAGCTCAGTATCGTCGTGAAAGCACATGCCATCCCGGCGCTGGCGTTCAGTCGCCTGGTCGAAATGGGGCAGACCGAGGTCGACTTTGCGCATTTTGGTCAGGTGCGGTGCCAGGAGGATGAAACCGGTATGTCCGGACCAGGCGTCGACATCGAGCCCAGCATCATGGCGATGGTTGCCCGGTGCGCCGAAATTGCCGAAAATCGATTCGATGAAGTCGAGGTTGGAGACGAAACTGCCGGGTGCCATGAACAGGACTTCCATGCTCCGTTCCGGCAGAACGCCCGGCACTTTGGGCGAGACGACCGGCTTGGTCAGGAGCGAGACAAAGGTCTTGGCAGTTTGTACCTGGTTGGCTGTAAAGGGCAGGCCCATCAGCTCGTCTGGTGGTTGGATGGCAGCCTGGTAGAGGCGGACGAATGTTTCCTGGGGCACGGCTTTTTTGTCGGATGGGATCGCCAGTGGGCCTTCAACCACATGGAAAGAGCCAGCTGTCGTGCGCCGGTCACTTTTCGGATTGTTCAGGATGCCCTGCTTGATCCGGTAGCTGTTGACATAGCCATTGCTGAACGTGTTACCATCCGCCGGCAAAGACAGTTCGCGGGCCATGCCATAATGGTCGAGCGTCAGGGATTCCTCG
Source organism: Clostridia bacterium (assembly GCA_009928985.1). Taxonomy (GTDB): domain Bacteria; phylum Bacillota; class Clostridia; order Saccharofermentanales; family UBA5734; genus UBA5734. Next base: position 29,570 of record SABL01000015.1, on the reverse strand, counting down.
ATGACCCTGGGCACAGCTGAGGTCTTCTGAAAATAGCCGCCGAAAAAATCGTTGATCCGGCGATAAATGCCCGACGCAGCGAGATCCACCTTGCGGTTTTTTTCCTTGTAGTCCTTGATGATGTCTTCGAATAAGTCGATGTAGTAAGCGTTATCCGCGGTGTCGCTGCCTTTGGCGCGGTAGATCGGCAGACCCATCGCAGCCAGTTTGAAATTGATGTAGTTGATCCGGTCTTCGCGTGTCGTGCCAGGATTGATATCTTTGTAATCCATGCCGATTTTCTTTTTCATCGTCAACATAAAAATACCTCATGCACTGTTTGCAGGTTTCAGTTGGAAATGACAGCTGTAAGCTAACAAAATCAAGCGAGACGCTTGATAGGGGTCGTTTAAATGTATCGCATCCCGCGATGGCCGTAAACCATATTTTCACTCGTAAAACAGATGGGTTGAAAATGTGCAGATTTCGAATCAACCAATCACCAAAATGAATGCAACCAGCGACAAAATAATGTGGATCGAGAGCGTGCCCAGCACAAATTGACGGTGCTCGGGGCGCTTCTCCCGCATGAGAATCGGGATGACGAAGGGGGGAGGGAGGAGGAACAAGGTCATCAGGGCAGTCTCAAATTGTGGCTCGAGGTGTAAAAGATCCCGGATCAGGAATTTGTTGATCAGGGTGGCCAAGGCGAACAGAATGAGAATCCGGACCAGTGCCGCCAGCAAAGGTGCCTTCAAGGTCGCGCGGCCCAGATGCAGCTCGAAGCCGATCGCGATCGTGATCAGAGGGACCGTCAGATTGCCGAGGAGCTGGAGGGTTGTCGCCACCATCTGGCCGCCCCGTGTCGTCTCGAGCAGGGTGCTGAGACCGGTCAGGCTCACGAGGATGCCGAGCATAATCGCCAGGATGACCGGCGACAGCAGAAACGAGCGGATGAGCTGCCAGCCGCCCGGCCTATTGCCGTTCTGGCGGCTGATGTAGGTGACGAGGACGAAAAAGACAAAAGTGACTTGGCCAAGGTCGACGATCGCCAGCCGGAAGACCTCGCTCTGGCCGAAGACGGCCAGATAGAGCGCATAGCCGATCATTCCGGTTTCAAAGCCGGTGAACAAGGCCGGGGCAAATGGATTGTCAATTTTCAGGAGACGCACCGCTAGGATTGCAACACCAAGCAAGATCAGGCAAGTCACAAAAACAGTGGCCACAATGGCCAAGTAGGACTGGTTGAACGCCGTGGTGGCAAAAGCCTGGAACAACAAGGCGGGCAGGCCGATCGACAGGACCATCTGCTTGAGCTGGTCTACTGTTTCGGGCTTGAGAAAACGGGTCTGGCGCAAGAGCATGCCGAGGCTGATCAGCAAGATGATGGGCAGGACTTGGAGGAAAAGGGTGAGTGGATCAGACATGGGTGAGCCTCCTGGATTGTTGAATGTGCAAATTTTCTTCATTCTATCATGCGTCAGAGTTGAATAGCAGTCAGGATTAGCTGGATGTTTAGTAAAAATAATAAAATTGGATCAATGACATAACTGTCTCAAAACGAAAAGTAATGATGTCGATCTCCGCCGTTTTGCCGATTGGTAAATTTTACTATGTGAGATGTACAAAACTAGCCTCGAATATTCAGCGAAATACGCCTTGTTTTGTCAAGGGGTGCTTGCTATAATTTAGTCAAGTAGAAAGTAAATTTACTAAAAACGGAGGTGCTGCATGATCCGTATCCGAGATGTCGCAAAACTCGCACAAGTTTCAGAGGCTGCCGTCTCCCGTGTCCTCAACGGGGATGCCTCCTTTTCAGCATCTGAGCAAACCCGGAAAAGAATCTTCGACGCCGCCAGTGAGCTGGGCTATCAGCCGAGCCGGCCGAGAAAATTCAAAACGACTGATTCTAAGCGCACATTCAATGTCGGGCTCCTGCTAACCACATCCCAGGAAGATGAAGTCAACGACCCCTATTATCTTTCCATTCGCCTCGGGATCGAAAAGCAATGCAATGCCTTGGGCATCGCGCTGAAATCAACACTGCGGATCAGCCAGTCATTGACCTCAGCCGCCTTTTCCGATCTGGACGGGCTGATCGTCGTCGGTTCCATAGATCCCAAATCGCTGCGCCAGATTTATTTTGAAAATGACAATCTGGTTTTCGTCAATAACATGCTCAGGCATGATCCTGATTTTGATGCGGTCTTGTCTGACCTGGCTGAAGCAACAGAAGCTTGCATCGATATCCTTACGGATCTTGGCCACCGGTCCATTGGTTTCATCGGTGGCAGCGAGATGATTCTGAATGTGGCCACGCTGGAAAGTACAGCCGAACCAGACATCCGGCATCAGGCTTATGAAAGCAAAATGAGACAGCTGGGTCTGTATCTGGAGGAACATGTCTACATTGGCAATTGGACCGCCGCAGATGGCCAGCGCATGGCCAACGAAGCCATTGCCCGGGGAGAATTGCCAACGGCATTTCTGGTCGGCAGCGATCCGCTGAGCATGGGTGTCGTTCATGCTTTCCGTGAGGCAGGCATCCGAGTCCCGGAAGATGTATCGATCATCAGCTTCGACGACATTGAAGCTGCTGCTTTCATGAATCCGCCCCTTTCGTCTGTCCGCATGTTTTCTGAGGAGATCGGCCGCCAGGCGGTCAGAACCCTGCATGATCGCCTGGTGGGCAGACAAGTCGTGATCAATATTGTTGTCCCGTCAAAACTGACTGTCCGTCAAAGTTATTCATCACCCAGAAAGGAGGCTATGAAACGTATCCCATGAACTTTCCCTGGAAAAGGGAAAACCAGACCTGGCGTGTGCACGGCAAATGACAACACACCAGAGTCTGGCTGCAACTGAATGCACTGCCATTTTACCAGAAATTGGTAAATGAGCAGTAAACAAATGGAGGAAACCATGAAAAAAGTCATTACCCTTACCCTCGTCATCGCCCTGATGGCCTCTCTCCTGACCGGTTGCCTCAGCACCGGTGCCACCACCGCTACCCCTGCCGCCACCACAGCGGCAGGTGAAACCTCGGCTGCCCAAACTGCCGGTGAAACAGTAGAAATCGAATTTTTCCAATACAAACGTGAAGCTCAGTCAACCTTTGATGCTCTGATCGCCAAATTCCAGGAAGCCAATCCGACGATCCAGATCACCCAGAATGCGCCAGCTGATGCAGGCACCGTGATCAAGACCCGTGTTGCTTCCGGCGACGTGCCAACCATCATTGCTGTTGGTGCGGATAACCTCTACACCGATCTGGCCAAGGCCGGCACCTATGTCGACCTGACCAATTCTCCCGAACTGGCCAATGTCCAGTCGGCCTATGTCGATACGATCAAAATGGTCTCTGGCCTGGACCAGGTCTATGCCATCCCTTACGCCGCCAATGCAGACGCTGTCATCTATAACAAGAAAATCTTTGCTGATAATGGCGTCGAGATCCCCAAGACCTGGGATGAATTCATCGCTGCCGCCGAAACCTTTAAAAAAGCGGGTATCACACCGTTCTACTTCACCTTTGGTGAATCCTGGACGACTCTGCCGGCATTTAACGTCATCGCTGCCAATGCTGCGCCAGCCGATTTTTTCCAGAAAGTGAATGCCGGCGAAACCACCTTTAGTGAAGGCTGGGCCGAATCCATGACACTCTTCAAGCAACTTCTCGCCTATGGCCACGATGACAACATGGGCAAAGCCTATGCTGATGGTAACACGGCCTTCGCTAACGGCGAATCTGCCATGTACCTGCAGGGTGTCTGGGCCATCACCGATATCCTGAAAGCCAATCCGGAAATCGACCTGGGCATCTTCCCCTATCCGGTTGGCAATCCGGCCAAAGTCGTCTCTGGTGTCGACCTGCTCTTCTCCGTTTCGGCCAAAGCCACGCCGGCTCAGCAGGACGCGGCCATGAAGTGGATCAACTTCCTCATGGAACAGGGCAATGCCACCCAGTACATCAGTGAACAGAAATGCTTCTCTGCTGTCAAAGGTGTCTCACAGGAGGAACCGACCCTGGCAGGTGTCAAAGAAGCCTTTGCTGCCGGCAATGTTGTTGACTTCCCCGACCACTATGTCCCCTCTTCCATGACCCTTGACAAACTGCTGCAGGAATTCGTCCTGGACCAGGATGAAGCTGCCACTCTGGAGAAGATGGACCAGGCCTGGAATGAATACAAAGGCCGTCAATAACTCAAACTCTGATCGGGTGATCATCATCCTAAAAACCTCTAACCTGAATTTTTTACAGCCCTGATGGACAGATGGTGTGAGGAGCCGGTCAACACAACGGCGAATCACACCATCTTTGTTCCAGGGTCCGATCGAAAGGGAGGCTATCGGCTTATGAGCAAGCTAACAGCTGGCAAATTGCGCAAAGACCGGATCAGCCCGATCATCTATTTGATGACGGTGCCGGCATTTGTCCTGTTTTTTGCCTTTCACACGTTTCCGGCCCTGCAGGGCATCTTCTATTCCTTCACAAACTGGAATGGACTCAATCCGACCTTCAAAATGGTTGGTTTTAAAAACTACATCGACCTGATCCACGATTCCAATATCCTCAAGACGTATTCTTTCACGTTCCGTTTCGCCATTCTCGCGACCATCCTGGTCAATATCTTGAGCCTTATCCTGGCGCTCGGCCTCAATGCCAAAATCTATGGCCGCAATTTCTTCCGCGCCGTCTATTTCCTGCCCAATGTCCTGAGTGTCATCATCATTGGCTTCATCTTCAAGTACATCTTCGGCAACATCCTGCCCGATATTGGCAAGGCTCTGGAAATAGCCTGGCTTTCGAAAAACATCCTCGGTACGAAAGAATATGCCTGGATCGGCGTTGTCGTGGTTGCCGTCTGGCAGAGTGCGGCGATGAACACCATCCTGTATATCTCGGGTCTGCAGACGGTGCCCGAGGAACTTTACGAATCCAGTTCCATTGACGGGGCCAACCAGTTGCAGAATTTCTGGCACATCACCTTTCCAATCATTGCCCCGTTTTTCACCATCAACATGGTCCTGGCCATGAAGGGTTTCCTGATGGTCTTCGACCACATCATGGGCCTGACGGGCGGCGGGCCTGGCAATGTGACCCGCTCGATCTCGATCCTGATCTTCCAGTCAGGCATTGCTGAAAATGAATTCGCCTACCAGTCGGCCAATGCCGTGGTCTACCTGATTTTCATCATGACTGTTTCGATCTTGCAGATCCGCTTCCTGCAAAAGAGGGAGATGAAATACGAATGAATAAGCATAAAAGTGTTACCCTGACTGTTTTGCTCGCCATCGGCTCTCTGACGATCCTGTTTCCACTCTATATGACCATCCTGATCGCGTTCAAGAGCAATCAGGAGACTGCCAGATCGCTGTTTGCCCTGCCCACCATGATCCATTGGGAGAACTTCGCCAAAGCCATCAAGATCACGAATTTCTTCCAGGCTTTCCGCAACAGTGCCGTGATCACTGTGACCATGGTTGTTTTCACCCTGTTGACGAACTCCATGGTGTCCTATGCAATTGCCCGACACATGAACAAGGGCAAGTTTTTCAAATTCCTGTATTTCTATTTCATCAGCGCCCTGTTCATTCCTTTTCCGATCATCATGCTGCCGATTGTCAAAATGGCAGCCCAGTTTAAGTTCAACAATCCCTACGGCCTGATTTTCCTCTACATCGTCTATGGCATTTCGTTCAACCTGTTTGTCTACATCGGCTTTATCAAATCGATCCCGGTTGCCCTCGATGAAGCGGCCAAAGTGGATGGCTGCAATCCCTGGACGACCTTCTGGCGGATTATCTTCCCCCTGATGGGCCCGATCAATGCCACGATTGCGATCATCACAGCGCTCTGGGGCTGGAATGACTTCCTGCTGCCCCTGATCCTATTGAACCGCCCGTCCATGCAGACCCTGCCTTTGGCCCAGTATGCCTTCCAGTCGACCTTTGGCGCCGACTACACCCTGGCCTTTGCCTCGTACCTGATGGCCCTGACCCCCATGATCGTGGTTTACCTCTTTGCCCAGAAATGGATTTTGTCCGGGGTAACCAATGGGGCCGTCAAAGCCTGACACTGACAGACAGGAGTTTTCTCTATGCCTTCATCCATGATTCACTATGAATCGCAAAACCGTGTGTTTAACATCCAGGGAGCTCGTTCAAGCTATTTGATCCAGATTCTGCGCGATGGCTACCTCGTGCACCTGCACTGGGGCGGCCAGGTCCGCTCTTACCATGGCGGGGCTGCTGTGCGACATGCCGACCGGGCCTTTTCACCCAATCCCTATGCCGAAGACCGGGCTTTCTCGCTTGACACCATCCCGCAGGAGTATCCGGCTTATGGCAACACGGACTTTCGCGCCCCAGCGATCCAACTCGAATGGCCGGATGGTTCCCGGATCACAGATTTCCGCTATGCCAGCCACCGGATCTTTGCCGGAAAACCAGCGCTGGCCGGACTGCCGGCGACCTATGTCGAGGCCGATGCTGAGGCCGAAACGCTGGAAATCACACTCCGCGATACCCTGTATCCGGTCGCGCTGGTTTTGAGCTATACGATTTTCCATGGGACCGACATCCTGGCCCGCTCGGTCCGGATCACCAATGACAGCGATGCGACCGTGCGGATCCTCAAAGCCGCCAGCCTGAATGTCGATTTCCGCGATGACCAGTTCGAGCTCCTGCATCTGTCTGGCACCTGGGGCCGCGAGCGCCAGGTGATCCGCAAGAAAGTCGATGCCGGGGTCTATGCAGTGGAAAGTCGCCGCGGTGCCAGCAGTCATCAGCACAATCCTTTCGTGGCTTTGCTGAGGCCCGGCACGACCGAAACCACCGGCGAAGTCTACGCCGTCAATCTGGTCTATTCCGGCAATTTCCTGGCCCAGGTCGAGGTCGATGGCTTTTACTCGACCCGCCTGAATATCGGGATCAATCCCTTTGAATTCACCTGGGACTTGAATCCCGGCGAGACCTTCCAGACCCCGGAAGCCATCATGGCCTATTCGCCGGCTGGACTGGGCGACTTGTCCCGCAACCTGCATCGCCTGTACCGCCGCCGCCTCTGCCGTGGACCGCACCGTGACCTCGAACGGCCGATCCTGATCAACAACTGGGAAGCGACCTATTTTGATTTTGATGCTGAGACGATCACCGGCATCGCCCAGAGCGCCAGCCCGCTTGGCATCGAAATGCTGGTCCTGGACGATGGCTGGTTCGGCAAACGCAATGACGATCATTCCTCACTCGGCGACTGGAAAGTCAACCTGGCCAAACTGCCCCAGGGTCTCGAAGGCCTCGCCGCCAAGGTCTCCGGCCTGGGCATGAAATTCGGCCTCTGGGTGGAGCCGGAAATGGTCTCGCCCGACAGCGACCTGTACCGCTCTCATCCGGACTGGTGTCTCCATGTACCCGGCCGTAACCGCTCCGAGTCCAGAAACCAGCTGATCCTCGACTATTCGCGCACCGATGTGCAGGACTATATCATCGGCGAAATGAGTGCGATCCTCGACAACCCCTCGATCAGCTATATCAAGTGGGATATGAACCGCAATATGACCGAGGCCGGTTCCGCCGCCCTGCCCGCTGGCCAGCAAAGGGAAGTGTTCCACCGCTATATCCTCGGCCTGTACCGGGTCCTCGAGACGATCGTCACCCGCTATCCCCGCGTGCTTTTTGAGAGCTGCTCCGGCGGCGGTGGCCGCTTTGATCCCGGGATGCTTTACTATATGCCGCAAACCTGGACCAGCGACAATACCGATGCCGTCGCCCGCCTGCGCATCCAGCAAGGCACGTCCCTGGCCTACCCGGCGATCAGCATGGGCTCCCATGTTTCAGCCGTGCCCAATCACCAGGTCCACCGCAGCACCGGCCTGGCCATGCGCGGCCATGTCGCGATGGCTGGCAATCTCGGTTACGAGCTCGACCTGCGCCAGCTGACCGCTGCGGAAAAGGCCGAAATGACCGAGCAGATCCGGTTCTACAAGCGGATCCGGCCGATTGTCCAGTTTGGCGACCTGTACCGCTTGAAAGATGCCTTTGCCGGCAATGAAACCGCCTGGCAGTATGTGACGGAAGATGGGCTGGAAGCCGTCGCCTTCTACTACCGCGTACTCGGTCATGCCCAGGACCCCTTCGTCAATCTGCGCCTGCAAGGCCTCGATCCTGCTGCCTCATACCAGACCGACGACGGTTTGGTCTACGGCGGCGATGAATTGATGGCCTTCGGCCTGCCCGTGCCCGTTCTGGTCGGCGACTTCCAGAGCTGGGCCGTGCATCTGACGCGAGTGGGGAGCTTCTGAAGAAAACCGGCCCTGATCCACACGCTTAGGGCCGGTTTTTCGCATTCTGGCCAAAAATAGCCCCTTTTTTGTCAAAGAGGGTATAATGAAGATAAGTAACATCCGCTGTTTCATGAGTAGAAAGGGGTTGCCTGATATGTCTGCCGACCTGACTGCGCTGAAAAGCACGTTATCCTGGGCCATACCGGTACCGGACCGGACCGAGATTCCGGATACATTCAAGAGTGAGTATGACCTGCATTTCAAAGCCGATGAAGCGCCCTATATTTTATACAACCCTGTCCAGGACCATTTGCGGTCTTTGAGTGATGAGAAGCTGATCTGTCTCGTACCAGACCGGCTGGTCATTCTGGCGGCGAACCATTCACCCTTTGTCTGTTCGTTCAGCGATGTCGTCTATTTCCGCCAGGAAGAGGAACTGCTTGCGTACAGCCTGACCATCCTCACTCAGACCGATGAGGTCCGGATTGATTACAATGCAGCCTGTGCGGATCTGTTTGAGCCTGTCATCAGCCATTTGCGCATCCGTGGCGAAACCGCCAAAACTGGCCATGCCGAGTGGCAGCGCCTTTCAGAGCTGGCCCGCCAGGATCTCAAGTTTACCAATTACGCCCGTCAGGTATTGCGTGACAGCGGTAACTTATCGGACTTGGTCTACCAGCCGGAGCTGGTTGTCGATAACCAGACCATCGTGGATACCAGTTTGCTCCTGCTGACCGAAACCGAACTCTGCTGGGTCTGCAATGAACGCAAGGAATGGATTAATGAGCCCGTATACGGAGGTGTTTTCAGCATTGCTGGCCGCGCTGTCATAGCAGGACATGAGATCATTTCGGCAGCAGACAATGGCCTGTACCAGTTGATCATCACCTTGCTCGGCAACTATCACTGGCGGATCCCTTTCACGGCAGACCGCCGAGAAGCAATCGAAAAATTGCTCCAGTCGTTGTAAACCGCGCAAAAAAGTACCAAGAATCAAAAGAATACAATAGGATTTGATCCGTTCCAGAGGTAATCTTGAGCACAAGATTACCTCTTATGGTTCAAGGAGATTGTATGAACGGCAAGGAACGAATTCTCAAAACTCTCCGGCATGAGCCGGTCGACCGTCCCGCCTGGGTACCTTTTGCGGGCGTGCATGCTGGTTCTCTGATCGGCAAGAACGCCACTGAAATGCTCTCCGACGGACAGAACCTGTTCGATGGCCTGATGCAGGTCCATAAACTCTACCAGCCTGATGGCATGCCGGTGGTTTTCGACCTCCAGGTTGAAGCTGAGATACTGGGCTGCGAGTTGCACTGGGCCGAGTTCGCCCCTCCCTCTGTCAAGACGCACCCGCTGGCTGATACCCAGGACATGCTCTGTGACTGTCGCCAGCCTTCTGCCGAAAAAGGCCGTTTGCCAATGATCCTTGATGTCATGAAGAAGGTCAAGGCTGCCGTTGGTGATGACACCGCCCTGTACGGCCTGATCTGTGGCCCGTTCACCCTGGCTTCGCACCTGCGTGGCAATGAGCTGTTCATGGACCTGATCCTCGAAGAGGAATATGTTGAAGAACTGATGACCTACACCACCCAGACAGCCTTGAAAATGATTGACCTGTACGCCGATGCCGGCATGGATGTCATCGCTGTCGTCGATCCGCTGGTCTCACAGATCTCGCCGGACCATTTCACCACCGCCTGCCACACCGCTTTCAAGACCATTTTTGATTATGTCCGGGCCAAAGGCCTGGCCTCGAGCTTCTTTGTCTGTGGTAATGCCACCCGCCAGCTCGAAGTCATGTGCGAAACGACACCCGACTCGATCTCGATCGACGAAAATGTCGACATGGCCTCTGCCAAGGCGATCACCGACCGCTACAACATCGCCATCGGTGGCAATATCCCGCTGACGACCCTGATGCTGCACGGCACCCAGCAGGAAAACATGAAATACGTCGTCAACATGCTGGACACCCTGTCACACGACAACCTGATCATTGCCCCCGGCTGTGACATGCCCTACCATGTGCCGGCCATGAATGCAATCGGTGCTGCCCAGGCAGTCCGCGAAACCGATGCCACCCGCGAGATGGTCAAGAACTACGAGGCACCTAAGCTCGACATCGAGGTGACGCTGCCGGATTACGAAAACCTTAAGAAACCCCTCGTCGAGGTTTTCACCCTGGATTCGGCGACCTGTGCCGCCTGTACCTACATGATGGAAGCGATGAATGTCGCTGGTACCCATTACGGCGCAAAGATCGACCTGGTCGAATACAAGTTCACAGAAAAGGTCAACATCGCCCGTTGCATCAAGATGGGTGTGACCAACCTGCCTTGTGTCTATGTCAATGGCCAGCTGAAATGGTCTTCGATCATCCCGAGCCGCGAAGAGCTGTTCGGATATATTGACAGCCTCCTGGGCTAAGCCATGACCACGATCTACCTGATCACTGGATTCCTGGGTGCCGGCAAGACGACGTTCCTCAAGGAGCGTCTCTTGCATGCACCGGTCCGCACCGGTGTGCTGGTCAATGATTTCGGCAAGGTCAATTTCGACGGCCTCCAGATCAAGCGCCAGGGTATGGACCTGATCGAATTGTCCAATGGTTCGATCTTCTGCAGCTGCCTCAAGGACAATTTCATCGAGGGCCTGGTCGAGCTGGTCGAACGCTCGCTCGACGAGGTCTATATTGAAAGTTCCGGCCTGGCCGATCCGTCGGACATGGGCAAGGTCCTCGACAGTGTCCGGCTGCGCCTGACACGAGGGGATTTTGCTTTTGGCGGGGCGATCTGCCTGGTCGATGCCCTGTTTTTCCCAAAAGTTCTGCCGAAAATGGTCGCAGTCGAACGCCAGCTGCGCCACAGTCATCTGGTTGTGATCAACAAATGTGATCTGGTCAGTGAAGACCAGCTGGCTCAGGTTGAGCAGACGATCGCGAGCCTGAATCCGCAGGCGAAAATCCTGCGCACGACCTATGGCCAGATCGACTGGGACAGCATGAAAGTGGAAATATTTGCCATCGCGGACGAAGAGACGACCAACCGGATCGAGACTCGTAACAAGAACTTGGTCCTGCAACTGGTTTATGAGCCCGACGAAGCTGTCTTACGCGCTTTTCTCAGTGCCATCGGCAGCCACTTTTTCCGGGTCAAAGGGCTCGTCCGCCTGGGTGGCCAGATCCAGAAAGTGGACCAGGTCAATAACCAGGTCCAGATCGAACCGTACCATCTGGAAAATAGCGATGATCAGCCGGCAGCTCTGCAGGAGGTCGATCGACTGGTCTGCCTGACCTCCCAGGGGCTTGAAAGCATCTCCCACCTGGCCCGGATGGCAGACCAGTATCTGCCCGGCCATTTCAAACTCGAAATGTAAGTCAGGCCCGCACAAGCATGGAATGTGGATCACAGGATCCAACAAAAAGAAGAGGTGTACCATGGAAGAATTGATGAAAAGAATGTCAGAATCCCTGCAAAAAGGCAAAGCCAAGGACGTCAAGGCGATGGTCCAGGAAGCGATTGATGGCGGCTATTCCGCACAGAAGATCCTCAATGAGGGGCTCCTGTCCGGCATGGAGGTCATCGGTGCCAAGTTCAAAGCGAATGAGATCTATGTCCCGGATGTCCTGATTGCGGCTCGCGCCATGAAAGCCGGCACCGACCTGCTGCGTCCGCTGCTGGTCAGCGAAGGGGTCGAAGCGATCGGCACGGTGATCATCGGCACGGTCAAGGGCGACTTGCATGACATCGGCAAGAACCTGGTCACGATGATGATGGAAGGCAAAGGCCTGGAAGTCATCGACCTGGGTACGGATGTGCCGGCAGAAAAATTCATCGAAACCGCCATTGAGAAGAAGGCCAAAATCATTGCCTGCTCTGCCTTGCTGACCACGACCATGGGTGAGATGAAGTCGATCGTCGATGCCGCAGTCCAGGCAGGGATCCGCGACCAGGTCACGATCATGGTCGGCGGTGCTCCTGTAACCGACAATTTTGCCAAGTCCATCGGAGCCGACATTTACCAGCCAGATGCCGCTACTGCCGCCGAAGCCGCCGCCAGTGTCGCCCTGGGCAAATCGGCCTGACGCACACCAACGACGGAAAAAGTTGACGAAAAACCCTCTCTGGCATCTAAGCCCGGGAGGGTTTTTATTTTTCCAAAGGTGATCTGCACTGTGGGTTTAGGACGGCTTGCGCCAGGACCGGGGTTATTCTTCCGGGAACATCATGGCATCGATGTAGGCGTCATTGAAGCGGCGGTCGCCGGATAGCTCGATGTAGCGTACCTGATGGCGGATCTGGTCGGCCTGCTGGCGTTTTTTGTCATTCAGGAGGCACAGGCTGGCGCCGAGGCCGGAACTGTTACCAACCGAGCGGATCCGGCCATAGAGGCTTTCCGGCAGCAGGCCGATCCGGATGGCTTGCTCGATGTTGAGGAAATTGCCAAACCCGCCAGCGAGATCCAGGCGCTCGATGTCCTGGAAAGTCAAACCGGCTTCTGCCAGCAACACCTCCAGTCCGGCAGCGATGGCTGCCTTGGCATTCTGCAACTCGCGCACATCCTTTTGCGACAGGAAAACGGCAGGCGCTTTTGTCCAGTTTCCGTTCTCATCAGAGTCGTCCGGTTCGGACAAGGCCAGCATTTTCTGCGGGCCGATTTTGCCCAGCCGTCTGAGCATGGTGTCCGAGACGGTGCCGTCCAGCTCGTCCGGATCGAGCAGCCGGCCGGTTTCATCGATCACGCCTGCATCGAGCAATGTGGCAACCAGGGCAACCAGACCGGATCCGCAGATCCCTTTGATCTGGCCGCTGATCGAAGAAAGCCGCAATTCGCCATCCTCGAGGCTGGCCTGGTCGATCGCCCCGGCAAAGGCAGGCATGCCGCAGTCGATATTGGCGCCTTCAAACGCGGGACCGGCTGCTGTTGCGCAGGCCAGGATGCCAGTGGGTCCCGCCAGGATCAGCTCGCCATTGGTTCCGATGTCCAAGAGAACGCGGTTGCTGGTCCTGGCCGATGGATGGGTCTTCGTCACGGCATCATCCAAGCCGCAGGCCAGGATACCGGCGGTCAGGTCAGCCCCGACATAGCTGGCAATCGAGGGCAGCAAGACCGCAAGGGTGTGCGGTGCCAGATGGATGCCGATTGCTCCGGCGGTCAGGATCTGGCCCCTGAGGCTGACCGGAACAAAAGGCGCAACTGCGATCCGGGCCGGGTTGAGACCCATGAGCAGATGCATGATGGTGGTATTGCCAGCCAAGGTCATCACCAGGATGTCCGATGTCTGCACCGGCAAGATGGCTTGTCCGTCGGTTCCGGACGCATGGCTGAACGACTGTATGTTCACCTTTTTTATGAGTTCGTCTGCCATATTGCAGATTAAATCAGCCAGCACGTGCTGCAGCCGCCCGGCATGGTCGGCCGAGTTCCTGGCATATTCGATCCGGCTGATCACATCGGCCCCGTAGGTTTTCTGTGGGTTCATCCGGGACAGGTGGGCCAGGCGCCGGCCTGTGTTCAGGTCAAACAGGTAGGCTGCCACGGTCGTGGTGCCCAGGTCATAGGCACAGCCCAGAGTCGGCGACGATTCATTTTCGACAAAACGGACCACTTCCTGGGTGTCGGTGCGGAAATCGAAGTGGATCGGCGTCTGGCCGGATGCGATACGCTGATGCAAATCGTTGAGCAGCTGGAAAGGAACTTTTGAGCCGGTCGCCCGCTCAAACCGGCTGTCATCAGATTCCGGATCGGCAAGTGTGGCAGGTGTCAGGACCACTTTTCCGCGGCAAACCAGCGGATCGAGCACGGTATCTGGCAATAGGGCGCTCTCGGCAAATTGGACTGCGTGCTGCTGGGGCAGGTGGACTTCCAGTGACTGGTCCAAATCCAGACCGAGCGTCTGCCAGAGCTGCTCATCAAGAATCTGCTGGCAAGACAGGACTTCCCCCAACCCCTGGATTGTGACCAGGCATTTGCGGCAGGTACCTTTGCCACCACAGGGGGCCGGGACATCCTGGCGATGGTGCTGCAAGACATGAAGCAACGTACTGCCAGAGGTGGCAGCATAGGTTTTTTTTGTTTCTGGCAAGTAAATACTGAGTTTCATGCCTGATCTCCGTTCGCTGTCTCAATCTTTCCGGCCGAGGATGATCAAGCCGACATAGGAAACGGTATCTTTGCCGTTGTTGTACTTCAAACCACACGTTTCCAGCATAGGGTTGACGTTGATTCCGTAGGCTTCAACCGACGGAATTGCCTCGTCGGGATGGCGGCAGGGCTCATCTGGGTAGGTGCATTCGGGGCACAAATCACAACATCCGGCATCGAGTGCCAGCAAACGTTCGTGCGGAAACGATGAACGAACAGCGGCCAAGGCTTTCTGGTAGACATCGATGTGCTCGTCCTTGGCCACCATCATGCCTTCATAGTCATATGAATCTTCCAGCTGCCCGACGGTCTGGATGACCAGGGCGATGCGATAGGTCTGGACTTGAGCCATCAGGTCTTCGACTTCGCCGATGGCTGGCGGACCGACCCAGCAGGTGGCAAAGCGGCCACAATAATTCTGGGCACAGGCGCCACGCAGTTCAGGGGCATAAGGGATCTGGGCCGGGTCCATCGTCGCAGCAAAAGTCGCACCACTGGCCAGAGCGAGATTGATCAAGGATTGATTTATTTCGTTTTCCATGGTTTTGAGTATAGCGAATGTTATCCGGACGTCTAAAGCATTTTCAAGGTTATTGGTATTTTTTTGCGCACCTGTGTAGGAATAAATCTGAAACGGCAGGGATGTTAGATGGAATATACAAAAATGCGGAAGAATATCGACGGATTTCTGTCTAGTTTTTACCCGGTTCTTGCTTGTTGTCAAATCGATCGATATAAAGTAAACTGTCGAAATTTTTTCATCTTGCAAGGGGGACAACATGCTGACAGCCTTTATTCTGCCGACTGCCGTTGCAGTCATCATCACTCTGGTCTTCGCCGCAATCAATTATCATTCTGTCAAGAAACTGCCCGTGGGTACGGACACGATGCGGGAACTGGCCGACGTGATCCAGGAAGGCGCGCTGGCCTTCATCCATCACGAGTACAAGATCATCGCCGTGATCTCCGGGATCATCGGCATCGCGCTGGTAATCCTGATCGATTGGTATGTTGGTCTGACCTTCATCCTCGGAACGGTCATGAGTGGTCTGGCTGGCTACATCGGCATGAAAATTGCCACGCTGGCCAATGTCCGGGTTTCCAATGAAGCGCGAATGAGCAAGAGCCTGGGCAAGACCATGAAGGTGGCCTTCAAGGGCGGCAGCGTCATGGGTCTCTCTGTAGCAGGGTTTGGTCTCCTGGGACTGGTCCTGGTCTATCTGGTCTTTGGCCTGTTGTTGAAGCAGGCCGATTCCGCCAGCATGGTGATTGTCGAAAACTGGCTGGGGATTTCCTACATCCCATTCACGATGTCGGTCACGGGTTATTCACTGGGCTGCTCAGTGGTGGCGTTGTTCGATCGTGTCGGTGGTGGTATCTACACCAAGGCTGCTGACATGGGTGCTGATCTGGTCGGCAAGACCGAGGCCGGCATCCCTGAGGACGATGCCAGAAATCCAGCGACGATCGCGGACAATGTCGGTGACAACGTCGGTGATGTCGCGGGCCTGGGCAGTGACTTGCTGGAAAGCTACATCGGCGCGATCATCTCGGCGGTCATCCTGGCGGCCTATCTATACTTCACCCGCCTGGGCCAAGCCAATGCGGTCAGTCCGGAGTTGTTGAGCAAACTGATCACGTTCCCTGTGCTGTTTGCAGCCATTGGTCTTGTCGGCTGCATCATCGGCATCTTCTTTGTCATCGCCAGAAAGCCGAATGAAAACCCGCATCAGGAACTGAACATCTCGCTCTATACGTCGGCGGCGATCATCGTGGTTGGCGGATTCCTGTTCACTCAGTTTTACTTCCGTGGCATCGATGTTTCAGTCGTCGGCTTCAAAGCGGGTGCACTTTCCCCTTGGATAGCTGCTGTCATTGGCATTGTGGCTGGCATGGGGATTGGCTTTTTTGCCGAAATCTACACCAGCTATGACTATGAACCGACAAAAAAGATTGCTCATGCTTCGATTTCCGGCACGGCTCTGACGATCACCAATGGCTTGGCTGTGGGCATGCATTCGGTGTTCCTGCCGGTTGTAACCCTGGCGGCTGCTGTCATTTTTGCCAATGCGGTTTCCGGTGTCTATGGGGTCGCCATGGCGGCCATCGGCATGCTGTCGTTTGTCGCGGCCACCGTCTCGGTCGACACGTACGGCCCGATCGCGGACAATGCTGGCGGAATTTCCGAAATGAGCAAGCTCGACCCGGCTGTGCGCAAGATCACCGACAAACTCGACTCGGTTGGCAATACCACCGCGGCCATCGGCAAAGGCTTTGCCATCGGTTCGGCCGCCCTGGCTTCGCTCTCCTTGCTCGTTTCCTTCATGTACGCCCAGATGGGCCTCAATGACAAAGTCATGGATGTCTCGCTCGACATCATCAATTCCTATGTCCTGGCTGGCGCTTTTGTCGGCGCTGCGATGCCGTTCCTGTTTTCATCGTTGTTGATCGATGCCGTGGCCAAGAGTGCCGGCGACATGGTTGAGGAGGTCCGGCGCCAGTTCAAGGAGATGCCTGGCATTTTGACCGGTGAGACACGTCCGGATTACAAGCGCTGCATCACGATCTCCGCGGCCGGTGCGATCCGAGAAATGAAACTGCCAGTTGTCATTGCCGTGGTCTTGCCTGTTCTGTCCGGTTTTATCTTCGGAGCCCGGTTTGTTGGCGGTCTTCTGATCGGGGCGACGATGTCTGCGGTCATGCTGGCGATTTTCACGGCCAACAGCGGCGGCGCCTGGGACAATGCTAAAAAATACATTGAATCTGGTGGCATCGAAGGCCATCCCAAAGGCAGCGTTACGCACAGTGCGACTGTCATTGGTGATACGGTGGGCGATCCTTTGAAGGACACCGTTGGCCCTTCATTGGATATCCTGATCAAGATCATGTCTACCATCTCTTTGATCACCGTCTCCATCTACAGCAAGTTCAATTTCCTCTCTCTGTTTGGTGGCTGATGGCCTGCCTGAACAATAAGTCAGGTCTTTAGCGCTGGCTAAGGCCGAACTCCGACAATAATAGAACAGGCTCCGCAAGTGTTGTACCTGCGGGGCCTGTTTTCATGGTGCGGGTCGAGTGTCACAGCAGCCGGACGTGTGCTTGCAGGGCCAGTTTCTGGATTTCCTCAGGCAGGGGGGCATCGGTGACCAGGGTCTGGATGCTGCTGAGGCGGGCAAAGGTGTAGGGAAGACGGTTGTTCATCTTGCTGGTATCCATCAGGAGGACGACGTGCTGGGCCTTGCGGATGATCAGGCGCTTGAGCTCGGCTTCGTAATAGTCACCGCAGGAAAAGCCGCTGTCTGGTGAAAAAGCGCTGGCGGCCATGAAGGCATAGTCGATGTTGAGGGACTTGACGTACTCGGTGGCGTTGAAACCGGTCAGGGTCAACGTCTCTCGGTTGAGCTGGCCGCCGGTGAGGTTGACCTTGATGTTGGCGTTCTTGGCCAGCTCCAGGGCGATGTTGGGTGCCGGGGTGAGGACGAACAGGCTGATGTCCGAGAGGCGCTGGGCAAAATACATGCACGTGGTGCCGGAGTCGATGTAGATCGAACGCCCTTCCTCGACCAGCTGGGACGCCTTGTCGGCGATCGCCATTTTGGCGCCGGCATTTGTGACCTGGCGCTGGGTGTAGGCCGCCTCCTTGATCATCGACAGGTGGGCCATGGATTTGGCCCCGCCCCGGGTCCGGACAACCAGTCCCTGGCGTTCCAGCGACTCCAAGTCTCTGCGCAAAGTCATGCTCGAGACATCCGGGAAAAGCTCCGCCAACTCGCTGAGGTGGATTTCCCCGCGCGACTGGATGGTCTGGTTGATGGCTTCACGCCGGTCAGTCGGCATACCCGTCCTCCTTACCGGACAAAATGGGCCCGGCGATTGAAAATTGATTGAATCAGGCCTGAAAACCGCAGCCTGGAGATCCTGAAAATGATGTAACAAGATCTCTAATTTAGGTATAGATAATTTCCCTGTAAAAATCAAGTGTGAATTTTGCATAAAGCACAGCAATTTATCAACAAGAGACATCCAATTAAAATTTAGTCAAAAAACCGAAGAAGCCCTATAAAAGGCGGTTAGAAGCGGTTTGCCGAAAAAGGGACGGGGTCCCTTTTTTGGCGAGATGTCAAAATAAGCATGAAAAGTTTGTTCATACAGGTGTTCACAATGAACATTTATGATGATATAATCAAACACAGAAACTAGAAGCAAGCGTTTACGCTTTTCATAATCTAAGGAGGATTCTTTCATGAAGACTACTGCTGTCCGCCTGTATGGCAAAGGCGATCTGCGCCTGGAGACGTTTGAACTGCCGCCGCTGAAGGAAGGCGAGATCCTGGCCAAGATCATTTCCGACAGCATTTGCATGTCCTCCTACAAGGCGGCCATGCAAGGCTCCGACCACAAGCGCGTGCCGGACGACATCGCGACCAATCCGGTCATCATCGGCCACGAGTTCTGCGGCGAGATTCTCGAAGTAGGAGCCAAGTGGTCCAGCCAGTTCAAACCCGGCCAGCGTTTTGCCATCCAGCCGGCGATCAACGACCCGGCCAATGTCTACGCAGCTCCCGGATATACCTTCCCCCACATCGGTGGCGATGCTACCTATATCATCATTCCGGAAATCGTCATGGCGCGCGGCTGCCTGCTCAATTACGAAGGTGACGCATTCTACTTCGGTTCACTGGCTGAACCGGTATCCTGCATCGTCGGTGGCTTCCACGTCAATTACCACACCAAACCTGGCAGCTACGAACATGAAATGGGCATCGTCGAGGGCGGCAACATGGCCCTGCTTGCTGGTGTCGGCCCGATGGGCCTGGGTGCGATCGACTATGCGATCCACAATCCCAGGAAACCCAAGCTGCTTGTCGTCACGGACATCGACGACACCCGCCTGGCCCGCGCGGCCTCGATCCTCACGGTTGAAGAAGCCGCAAAAAACGGCGTCAAGCTCGTCTATGTCAACACCAGCGGCGTCGCTGATGTCCCGGCCTATCTGATGAGCCTGACCGAGAACAATGCTGGTTATAACGACGTCTACGTCTATGCCCCAGTCTCGGCTGTGGTCGAGCAGGCCGACAAAATCCTGGCATTCGATGGCTGCCTTAACTTCTTCGCCGGCCCGACCAATCCGGAATTCTCTGCCCAGTACAATTTCTACAATGTCCATTACAATGCCACCCATGTCGCTGGCAACAGCGGCGGCAACACCGATGACCTGATCGAGTCGATCGATCTGATGTCCCGCGGCCTGATCAACCCCTCTGCCATGATCACCCATGTCGGCGGCCTGAATGCCGTTGCCGAAACCACCCTCAACCTGCCGAAAATTCCCGGCGGCAAGAAACTGATCTACACCCATGTCAATCTGCCGTTGACCGCCATCGCTGATTTCGCCGAGCTTGGCCAAAACGATCCGATGTTCAAGGATCTGGCCGAGATCGTATCTCGCTACAAAGGCCTGTGGAATCCAGAGGCGGAAAAATACCTTCTGGCCCACGCCCCGGCCCTCGAATCCTGAAGACCATACCTGCATTCAAATAGCCGGTCCGGCTGCCCTCCCTCCTCTGGGCAGCTGGCCGGCGCCCTGGAAAGGGCAAGGAGGAACGATCACCCATGATTGATTGGATTGAACAAGCCGGCGGGCTAAACAGTGTCGCAACACGCCTTGCGCCAGTGATTCGCTCACTGCTCCAAGAAACAGACTACCCCTTGGTGCGCTACATTCCTGCCGGCGAAACAGCCGCTGCAGCGGGTTTTGCGGTTGATGCCGAAAAAGCGGCCAGCTTCTCTGAATTGATCAGCCAGCTGAAAGCGGCTAAGCCTCTGGACCGGACAGTGACCAGTGTCATGGTCAATGGCATCGGCACCTTTATTGCCCGCCCATCCGGCACCAAGAGCCAGGGCAAACGGCTGCATGGTAAAAATGTCCTGGTCACAGGTGCGGCCCAAGGCTTTGGCGAAGGGATCGCCCGCGAACTGGCCGGAGCTGGCGCGCACCTGATCATCGCCGACCTCAATCTCGACCAGGCCAAAGTCGTCGCGGATTCCTTGAATGAAGAATTTGGCGAGTCTGCTGCCCGCGCCCTGAAAGTGGACGTCGGCAGCGAAGAATCTGTCCAGACCTTGATGGAGACGATCGCCCTCGAGTTCGGTGGTCTTGACCTTCTGGTCAGCAATGCCGGTGTCCTCCGGGCCGGAGGCCTCGAGGAAATGACCCTGGCCAATTTCGACTTCGTCACCAAAATCAACTACACTGCTTTCTTCCTCGTTACCAAATACGGCTCGCGGATGATGAAACAGCAATCTGCCGTTGATCCGGACTATTCAGCGGACATCGTCCAGATCAATTCGAAATCCGGCCTTGAGGGCTCCAACAAAAACTTCGCCTATGCCGGCGGCAAATTCGGCGGCATCGGCTTGGTCCAGAGCTTTGCCAAGGAACTTGTTGAAGACCGGATCAAGGTCAATGCAATTTGCCCAGGCAATTATTACGAAGGTCCGCTGTGGAGCGATCCGGAGCGCGGTCTGTTCGTCCAGTACCTCAATGCCGGCAAGGTGCCGGGTGCCAAGACCGTCCAGGATGTGTATGATTTTTATGTAGCCAAAGTTCCGATGCGCCGGGGCTGCTCACCGCGCAATGTGGCGAAAGCCATCCTTTACTGCGTCGAGCAGGATTACGAAACCGGCCAGGCCATCCCTGTCACAGGCGGCCAGAACATGCTCAAGTAGGAGGAGACCATCATGGCAAATGCAATCATCATGCCGCGCCAGGGTCAGTCAGTGGAGAGCTGCCTGATCGGCAAATGGCACAAGCACGTGGGGGACAGCGTCGCCGCAGGCGATTTACTGTTCACGTATGAAACCGATAAAGCAACCTTTGACGAAACGGCCAAAGACGCAGGCACGCTGCTGGCGATCTTTGCCGCAGAAGGCGACGACGTCCCCTGCCTGCAGAACGTCTGCGTGATCGGCCAGCCGGGCGAAAACTTCGCCCAGTTCGATCCGCGCGGCAGCGCTGCTCCGGCAGCGGAAACGTTGGCACCTGCCACTGTAGCGGCCGCGCCGGGAGTCCCGGCCCCCGCCTCAGGTCCCGCAGCCCCCGTTGCAGCTGCGTCGATTGCCCCCGTCGCCACCCCGTCCGGTCCCGCGGGCACGCCGGTGATCATGCCGCGCCAGGGACAGTCGGTGGAGAGCTGCCTGATCGGCAAATGGCATAAAAACGTCGGTGACGCAGTCGCCGAGGGCGATGTGCTCTTCACCTATGAAACCGACAAAGCGACGTTTGACGAAACGGCGAAAATCTCCGGCACGATGCTGGCGATCTTCGCGGCCGAGGGCGACGACGTTCCCTGCCTGCAGAACGTCTGCGTGATCGGCCAGCCGGGCGATTCCTTCGCCCAGTTTGATCCGAACGGTGCGAGTGCTGCTGCCCCAGTTGTTGAAACAGCTTCTGCACCTGCTGCAGCCGCTCCTTTTGCTCCTGCAGGTTCTGCCGGTGCCATCTCTCGCAGTGCCAATGCCAGCATTGGCACTGACCTCCCCGCCGGCGAACTGCCGGAGAAAATCAGCCCCCGCGCCCGCACGCTGGCCGAAAAGAGCGGCGCGGATCTGCGCCAAGCCTCGGCCACCGGTCCGCAGGGCCGGGTGATCGAGCGTGACGTGGCCGCCCTGATCGCTGCCGGCAAAGTCTCGACTGGTGCGGTCGGCACGGCCTTCCCGGCTGGACTTGCCGGCACCGGCCTGGGCGGCGCGGTCAGCCTGGCTGACTTGAGCGCACCCGTTGCCGCACCTGCTGCCCTCGCAGCAGCTCCTGCCCCAGTCGTCCCGACCGCAGCTCCTGCGCCTGCTGTCGCCGCCGATGAAACCCGCGTCGAGAAGCACAGCAACATCCGCAAGGTGATCGCCCGCTCGATGCAGGCCTCACTGTCGCAGATGGCCCAGCTGACCCTGAACACCAGCTTTGACGCCACCGACATGCTCGCCCTGCGCACCCGACTGAAACAGGCCGGCGAGAAAGGCCTGACCGCCGAGATGGGCTTTGCCCTGGCGGAAAAAGCGCCGACGATCAACGACCTGATCCTGTTCGCCGTCTCCCGTGTCCTGCCGCGCCACCCGGCCTGCAACGCCCACTACGACGACGAGAAAATGACGTATTTCTCGCGCGTCCACCTCGGCGTCGCGGTCGACACCCCGCGCGGCCTGATGGTTCCGACGGTGTTCGCTGCCGACCAGATGGACCTGCCGACCCTCGCGACCGAGGTCAAAGCCGCAGCCAAGGCCTGCCAGACCGGCACGATCAGCCCGGACGCTTTAAAGGGCGGCACCTTCACCGTGACCAACCTCGGTTCTCTTGGCATCGAGACATTCACCCCCGTGATCAACCCGCCGCAGACTTGCATCCTCGGCGTCAACACGATCGTGACCAAGGTGCGCGAAGTCGGTGGCGAGGTCAAGGCTTACCAGGCGATCCCGCTGTCTTTGACCTTCGACCACCGCGCCCTCGACGGCGCACCGGCCGCACGGTTCCTGCAGGATCTGGTCCGGACACTTGAGAACATCTCGCTGGCCCTGATGCACGGCTGATAGGAGGAAATGAACCATGTATGATCTAATCGTCCTCGGTGGTGGCCCTGGCGGCTACCTCGCGGCGGAACGCGCCGGCGGAGCCGGCCTTGCGGTCCTCCTGATCGAGAAGAACAAGATCGGCGGCGTCTGCCTCAACGAAGGCTGCGTGCCGTCGAAAACCCTTTTAAATAGCGCCAAGATCTATGACTACGCCACCCACGGCCAAAAATACGGCGTGACCACGGAAAAGGCCACAATCGACCAGGCGGTCGTCATTGCCCGCAAGGACAAGGTCGTCCGCAACCTGGTCGCCGGGGTCAAATCGACCCTCAAGCGCAACCAGGTCACAATCCAGGACGGCTTTGGCCAGATCCTCGGCCGCGAGAACGGTGTGATCCGCGTCGCGGTTGGCGAGCAAGTCTTTGAAGGCAAGCAGCTGATCATCGCCACCGGCTCGGAAGCGGTCGTGCCGCCGATCCCTGGTGTCAGGGAAGGCCTGCAAAACGGCACTGTCCTGACCAACCGTGAGATCCTGAACTTGACGGAGATCCCGGAATCGCTCGTCGTCGTCGGTGGCGGCGTGATCGGCCTCGAGATGGCCAGCTACTACCAGACCGTCGGAAGCGCCGTCACCGTGATCGAGATGCTCGACCACATCGCCGGCAATGCCGACCGCGAACTGACTGCGATCCTGCAGAAGAATTTCGAGAAGAAGGGCATCGTCTTCCATTTGAATGCCCAGGTCACCGCCGTCGGTGACGGCCTGGTCACCTTCACGAAAAACGGCGCCATCCTGAAAGCACCGGCTGCCAAGACCCTTTTGTCCGTCGGCCGCCGCGCGGTCACGACCGGCTTTGGCCTGGAAACGCTCGGGGTCTACACCGAGCGCGGCCGGATCCTCACCGATGCCCAGGGCCGGACCAATGTGCCGGGCGTGTACGCGATCGGCGATGCCAATGGTGTCTGGATGCTGGCCCATGCCGCTTACCGCGAGGCGGAAGTGGCGGTGAACACGATCCTCGGCAAGAAGGACACCATGCGCTACAACGCCATGCCGTCCGTCCTCTACACCAGCCCGGAGATGGCCTTCGTCGGTGAAACCGAAGAGACCGCCACCGCCAAGGGTTTGAAATTTGAAAAGAAAGTCCTGCCGATGGGCTTTTCCGGTCGCTACCTGGCCGAGAACGAAGGCGGCGACGGGATCATCAAGCTCCTGATCGACCCGGACCGCCAGCGCATCCTCGGCTGCCACCTGCTGGGCAGCTACGCCTCGGAGATCATCCTGGCCGCCGGGATCCTGGTCGAGTCCGAGATGCGCCTCGAGGCGATCAAGGAACTCGTGTTCCCGCACCCGACCGTCGGCGAGATCATCCGCGAAGCGATTTTCCACTGATAAAAAATAAAGTGAAGGCCAGACCGACACGGCCGGCCGATTGAGACAAAGGAGACCCCACCATGGCCAAGCAACTGTTCGTCAAACCCGAAGAAATCCGCGCCCCCGGCAAGATCACGTTCAAGGACATCCCGGTCAATCAGTATCAGAAAAAGCCCTCCGAAGAAAAGGACAATTTCAGCAAGGCGGACTTTTTGCGGATCTACCGCGACATGCGGATCATCCGTGAATTCGAAACCATGCTGTACGCGATCAAGACCACCAACACCTACAATGGCCTCGAGTACAACAACCCCGGCCCAGCCCACCTGTCGATGGGCCAGGAAGCCTCCTCGGTCGGCCAGGCCTACCACCTGACCAACGAGGACTTCATCTTCGGTTCGCACCGAAGCCACGGTGAGATCCTGGCCAAGGGCTTGTCCTCGATCCACAAGATGAGCGAGGCCGATCTTTTGGCGATCATGGAGGGCTTCCTCGATGGCGCCGCCTGGAAGGTCGTCGAACAGGCCAACACCGGCAAGGGCAAGAGCGTGCGCGAACTGGCGGTCGACTTTCTCGTCTACGGCGCACTGGCGGAGATCTTTGCCAAGGAGACCGGCTTCCACAAGGGCCTGGGCGGCTCGATGCACGCCTTCTTCCTGCCGTTTGGCATCTACCCCAACAACGCGATCGTCGGCGGCTCGGCGGACATCTCGGTCGGCTCGGCCCTGTACAAGAAAATCAACCGCAAGCCGGGTGTGGTCATCGCCAACATCGGCGACGGCTCGATGGCCTGCGGCCCGGTCTGGGAAGGCCTGATGCTGGCTGCGATGGACCAGTACCGCCTGCTCTGGGATGACGAGATGAAGGGCGGCCTGCCTTTGATGCTCAACGTCATGAACAACCAGTACGCGATGGGCGGCCAGACCCGCGGCGAGACCATGGGCTACGACTTTGTCGCCCGCATCGGCGCCGGTGTCAACCCGGACCAGATGCATGCCGAGCGCATCGATGGCTACAACCCGATGGCCGTGATCGAGGCCATGACCAGAAAACTCGAGATCCTCAAGAACAAGCAGGGCCCGGTTCTTCTCGAGACCGTGACCTACCGCTACTCCGGCCATTCGCCGTCCGATGCCGACTCCTACCGCACCCAGGAGGAAAAGGACGCCTGGATGGCGCAGGACTCCATCCAGGGCTTCAAGGCCGATCTCGTCCTGTCCGGTCTGGCTACCGAAGCTGACTTCGCCGCAATCGATGAATTCGTCATCTCGACCATCACCGAAGCCGTCCGCCTGGCGATCGACCCGGTCGTCTCGCCACGCATGAGCCTTGCCAAAACCCCGGACGCGATCGAGAAGATCATGTTCTCCAACACCCGGATGCCAAAAATGGAAGACCGCGAGCCCGACCTGCTGCAAAAGCGCGAAGACAATGTGCGCGTGCAGCAGATCGCCAAAAAAGAGCGCTTTGCCTTTGACAAGAGCGGCAAGCCGGTCTCCAAGAACAAGGTCTACCAGTACCGCGACGCCCTGTTTGAAGCGGTGCTCGATGGCTTCTGCACCGACCCGACCCTGGTCGCCTACGGTGAAGAGAACCGCGACTGGGGCGGCGCCTTTGCTGTCTACCGCGGCCTGACTGAGCTGGTTCCCTACCACCGCCTGTTCAACTCACCGATCGCCGAAGGTGCGATCGTCGGTTCCGCCGTCGGTTATGCCATGAGCGGCGGCCGCGCCCTGGTCGAGCTGATGTACGCCGACTTTTTGGGCCGCTCCGGCGACGAGGTCTTCAACCAGCTGCCGAAATGGCAGGCGATGTCCGCCGGCATCCTCAAAATGCCCGTCGTCCTCAGAGTCTCCGTCGGTTCGAAATACGGCGCCCAGCACTCCCAGGACTGGACCGCGCTCGTGGCCCACATCCCGGGCCTCAAGGTCGTCTTCCCGGCCACCCCCTATGACGCCAAAGGCCTTCTGGCTGCGGCGCTCAATGGCACCGACCCGGTCATCTTTTTTGAAAGCCAGCGCCTCTACGATTATGCGGAACAGTTCCACCAGGGCGGTGTCCCGGCCGAGAGCTACGAGATCGCAATCGGCGAACCGGACATCAAGCGCCAGGGCTCTGACCTGACCATCCTGACGATCGGCGCCACCCTCTACCGCGCCCTCGAAGCCGCCGAACGATTCGAAAAGGAATTCGGTATCTCGGTTGAAGTCATCGACGCCCGCTCCATGGTCCCCTTCAACTACGAGCAGGTCATCGCCTCGGTCAAGAAGACCGGCCGGATCATTGTCGCCGGCGACGCCTGCGATCGCGGTTCCTTCCTGTCCGAGCTGGCCAGGACCATCGGAGACCTGTGCTTCGACGACCTCGACGCTCCTGTCGCCGTCCTCGGCTCGCGCAACTGGATCACCCCCGCCTTCGAGCTCGAGAGCGACTTCTTCCCCCAGGCCAGCTGGTTTTTGGACATCTGCCACCAGCGCGTCCTGCCTCTGCCAGGCTACGTCGCCGACAAGTCCTTCGCCGATGTCGAACTCATCCGCAGAAACAAATTCGGCGTCTGATCACCCACTGCCAAGGCCAGGTCCGGGGTCCCTTGTAACCCCGGACCTGGCATCGCTATACCACAAGGCTCCCGCGAGGTCACACATGAAGCATACAGCCAGCCAACTGATCGAAGACCTGAACAGCCCGCAGATGATCGACCGTCTCGATGCCTTGCGCCAGCTCAAACTCCTGCTGGATGACGGCCAGATCGAGCAACCGGTCACCGCCAAGGACGTCAACAACCACATCCACACCTGGTACTCGTTTTCGCCCTATTCGCCGGCCAAGGCCGTCTGGATGGCCTATATGGCTGGACTGACGACAGCCGGGATCATGGACCACGACAGCATTGGCGGTGCCCTGGAATTCACTGCGGCCGGCCAGATCCTCGAACTGCCAACCACCGTCGGCTGCGAAATCCGGGCCTCTTTTGCCGGAACAGCGCTTTCTGGCAAACGGATCAACAATCCGGACCAGGATTCGGTGGCCTACCTGGCCTTGCATGGTGTGCCGCATACCGAGATTGATGCTTTGGATGCATTCCTGCAGCCGGTCAGAAAAGCCCGAGGCATCAGGAACCGCAAGATGATCGCCAAGCTCAATACACTGCTCGCACCAGCCGGGATCGAGCTCGATTATGACCGCGATGTCCTGCCCCTGAGCCTGGCGACTGATGGCGGCGGTGTCACCGAGCGCCATCTGCTGTACGCACTGGCCCTTGAACTGCTCCGGCGCTACCCCGCGCCACAGGACTTGCTCGACTTCCTGCGCGGCCCGCTCCAGCTCATGGTCACGGCCAAGATCGAGGCGATGCTCCTGGACGAGCAAAATCCGCATCGTGCCTATGACTTGCTCGGCCTTTTGAAGGGCGAGCTCGTTGAACAATTCTACATCGCTGCCACCGACGAATGCCTGCCGGTCGCCGATGTGGTTGCTTTTGCCAAGGCTCACGGCATCATCCTGGCTTATGCCTATCTGGGTGATGTCGGCGATTCGGTCACTGGCGACAAAAAAACCCAGAAATTCGAAGACGACTATCTCGATGACCTGTTCGACCTGCTCAATCAACTTGGCTTTGCGGCCGTTACCTACATGCCGTCCCGCAATACCCGGCCCCAGCTTATGCGCCTGCGCGCCTTGTGTGACAAATACCAGTTTTTCCAGATCAGCGGCGAAGACATCAACCAGCCGCGCCAGGCATTTGTCTGCCTGGCGATGCGTGATCCGATGTTTGACAATCTTTACGATGCCGCCTGGGCCCTGATCGGGCATGAGCGCCTGGCCACGGACGACCTGGGCCAAGCCTTGTTTGCACCAAAAGCCATCGAGACAACCCCTGACCTGTCATCCCGCATCCTGTCCTATCGCGAACATGCCCGCACCTTGTACGGGCACATCTGAGGAGGCTCCTATGGATTCAATCATTGTCAAACAAGCCTTTGATGCCGCTGTTGCCACTTACGCCAGCTACGGTGTCGATGTTGCCGCTGCCCTGGAGAAAATGAAACAGATCGAAGTGTCTGTCCACTGCTGGCAAGGAGACGATGTCAACGGCCTGGAAGCAGTTGGTGGCGGCACGTCCGGCGGCATCCTGTCGACCGGTTCTTTTGGCGGCAAGCCGAGAAACGGCGACGAACTGCGTGCCGACATCGACAAGGCCCTGAGCCTTTTGCCGGGCAAACAGCGCCTCAACCTGCACGCTTGCTATGCCGAGCTCCATGGTGAAACCGTCGATCGCGACCGTTATGAGACCCGCCATTTCCAGAACTGGATCGACTGGGCCA
Organism: Clostridia bacterium; assembly: GCA_009928985.1. GTDB lineage: Bacteria > Bacillota > Clostridia > Saccharofermentanales > UBA5734 > UBA5734. The sequence goes on along the minus strand of SABL01000015.1, from coordinate 894 downwards.
AGAGCCGCGGCGTTGCCCTCGATTTCAATGCCACTTGTTTTGGCCACCCGATGGCCGCGGATAACCTGACCTTGTCCCATCCCGATGAAAAAATCCGCCGTTTCTGGATCGACCATGTCAAAGCAGTGCGCAAGATCGCTGCCGACATGGGCCGCGAACTCGGCTGTACCGTCGTCAACAACATCTGGGTCCCCGATGGCATGAAAGACATGCCAGCCGACCGCACCCGCTACCGTGCCTTGCTCAAGGCATCGCTCGACGAAATCCTCGCCGTGAAATACCCGGCTGAAGTTCTGGTTGACGCCGTCGAATGCAAACTATTCGGCATCGGCGTCGAAAGCTATACGGTCGGTTCACACGAATTCTACATGGGCTATGCCGCCCACCAGCACAAGCTCGGCAATGAGGGTCTGATGCTGACCCTCGATATGGGACATTTCCACCCTACGGAAACCATTGCCGACAAAGTCTCATCCCTGCTGCTCTTCAATCCGGCCGTGCTGGTTCATGTCAGCCGTCCGGTCAAATGGGACTCTGACCATGTCGTCATTTCCGATGAGAGCGTCCAGGAGCTGATGCGTGAGATCAAGCGCGCCGACGCCTTCGACCGGGTTTATCTCGCCACCGATTTCTTTGACGGCAGCATCAACCGCATCACCGCCTGGACCGTCGGTCTGCGTGCCACCCAGAAGGCTGTCCTCGCCGCGCTGCTCGAACCGACCGACCTGATCAAAAAGGCCGAGGCCGAGGGCGATTATGCCACCCGCCTGGCCTTGATGGAAGAATTCAGGAATCTGCCGGCGATGGCCGTCTACAATCAGTTCTGCCTCGACCAGGGTGTCCCGGCTGGCAGCGACTATCTGCCGGAGATTTACGCCTATACCCAGGATGTCC
>SABL01000106.1 GCA_009928985.1 Clostridia bacterium | reverse complement strand
AGTTCGCGCGGCTTTTTATGGCGGTAGTCCTTGGGGTCGAGTTCAACCAGGTCGAGCAGCTCGTCAACCCGGGCGCTGATCCGGTCTTTCTTCCAGCCCAGTTCGACCGGCACGGTGGCGATGTTTTCCGCCACCGTCATGTGCGGGAACAATCCGATGTCCTGGATGATGTAGCCGATATTCAGGCGCAGTGAGATCGTATCGATCGCGCCGATGTCCTGGCCATCGATCAGGATCGAACCTGAACTGGGCGGAATCAGCTTGTTGATCATTTTCATGGTGGTCGTCTTGCCACAGCCAGAAGGCCCAACCAGAATGCAGATTTCACCGTCGTGGATGGTGAGCGACAATTGATTGACGACATCAGCGGTCGTGTCCGGATAGCGTTTGGTCACCTGGTCAAATACGATCATGTTTTCCACCCTTTTGTCTTTGGCTTGGCATGGACGAGCCGGTTCTGCAGTTTGCCAAGGTATTTGTCGGCCAGGATCGCGATCAGCGAGATCAGGATCGCCCCGATGATGACCATGTTGTCGTTGGTCCGGCTGATGCCCTGGAAGATGTACGTGCCCAGGCCTCCGGCCCCGATGTAGCTGGCAATCGCCCCGATTCCGATCCCCATGACCACGGCGGTGCGAATGCCAATCATCGAGGCGGGGATCGCCAGCGGGATCTGGATGCGCAGCAGGATTTTCCGGTCGGTCAGGCCCATGCCCCGGGCGGCCTCGATGATCGCGGGATCAATGGTGGTGATCCCGACATAGACATTGCGGATGATCGGCAATTGCGTATAGGCGACCAGTCCGACAATGGCTGGAGCTGTGCCGATGCCAAGGATCGGCAGCAGCAGGGAAAAGAGCGCCAGGCTGGGGATGGTCATCATGATACTGGCCAGGCCGAGGACCAGGCCTGCGAGGATGCGGCTTCTGGTAATCAGGATGCCGACGGACACCCCCAGGACGATGGAAATCGCCATGGCGATCAGGACCAGGAGCAAATGCTCCAGGGTCAGCTCCAGAATATCCTGCCAACGGGAGAGAAAAAATTCGACCAGTCCCATCGGACGCCTCCTCACCTTGCTGCAACTTGTCCGGTGTGAGAGGTTGTCACAACAGACAACCCTCAAGACCGGTCAAATAGATGTTTTTTCAGGCAATCAGATCCACCGACTTCAGCCAGTCTCTGGCCACGTCGGCCGGTGTCTTCTGCTCGATGTCAACCAGGTAGTTCATCTGCATGATAGAATTATTATCGAGTTTTGCGGCAACTTTTTCCAGTAGTTTTACAATTTCCGGATTTTCTGTGGCAAAATCGGCCCGCAGGTTTGGCGCTGGGTTGTAAGCAGGGAAAAAGGCCAGGTCATCTTCGAGATTGAGCAGGTCAAAGGCCTGGATCCGGCCATCGGTCGAGAAGCCCATGCCGATGTCAACCTGGTTTTCTTTCAGCGCTTTGTAGACGATCGCATTGTCCATCACGATGATCTTGTCTTCGGGCAATTTGAACTGGTAGGTGCTTTCCAGACCAGGCAGGCCATCCGCCCGGGCGGTGAACTCGTGGTCGACAGCAAAGGCCAGGGCGCCTGGATTGGCCGTCAGATAGGCACCTAATTCGCTCAGCGTCTGGATCCCCAGCTCTTCAGCCTGGGCCCGGCGCATCATGATCGTATACGTGTTGTTGAACGGAGCATAAGGCAGCCAGGCGACACCGTTGGCTGCATCCTCGCTTTTAACCTTGTCATAGCATTCCGCCGGATCCGTCAGGGGCTGGTCATGCTGCAAATGCGAGAGCCAGGCCGTTCCGGTGTATTCCCAGTAAATGTCGATTTCCTTGGACAGCAGCGCCGTGCGGACCTTGTTGGAGCCTGCGACACCGGTTTTATCATCTACTTTGTACCCGGCATCTTCCAGGACCTGCAGGGTGATCTGGCCCAAAAGCAACTGTTCTGTGAATTCCTTGGAACCGACGCGGACCACTTTGGATGACCCTGAACAACCCGCTGTCACCAGCACGGTCAGAGTGACCGCCAATAGCATGACTAAGATTCTTTTGCTCGCTGTCTTCATGATTTTTCTCCTTTCAATAGCAACCCGATTCCAGATCCATATCTGTCGTCATACCTGCTGTCATGTTCCATGTCAGAGGCGTGATTGAAACAGCCTTATCCATATAGAGCGCATAGGCATCCGAATCTCTCGGTAACGATGCATAGGCCTGGTTCTGGATCGTTTCCAGACAAAACCCTTTCATCCAGTCGCGTGGACCTGGTTTGACAAAATTTGAATCATTGAACCGGCTTTGCCGGGTCCAGCGAATGTCCAGTGGCTGGACAGGCTGATCTGGCACATTGATGTTCAGGATACTGGCCTGCCGGGGAAACTGTCCGGCGATAACGTGTTTCACGACAGTTGCCAGGCACTGCTGGGCGGCGGACCAATCCGCCTCTGGGTAATCGGATGTCCTTTGCCAGTGCAAAGGTGTCTGGCGCGAGATGGCGATCGATGGGACACCCTGGCTGTCTGCTTCGAAAGCCGCACCCAATGTCCCGCTGCAGGTCAGAGAGAGGCCAAGATTCGCCCCATAATTGATCCCGCTGATACAGAGGTCTGGCAACCGGTCCGCAAGCTCGAGAATGCCGTGGGCCACCGCCTGGGCTGGAGAGCCAACCACGCCAAAAGCTGGAAAATTCTTGCCAGCGGCCTGGATCTTGACTCGTTCGATGCTTCCAGTCTGCTCCTGGTGGGGAAAAGACCGGCCCATCGTCGTTTGCTGGAAACGCGGGGCTACGATCAGCAACTCTCCCAAATCTTGCACAGCAGCAACGGCTGCAGCCAAGCCCGGCGAGAAAACGCCATCATCATTGGTCATCAGGATCAGAGGTTTCACTTTTTCCTCCTTTGCCAGTCGCAGGGTCATCGATCTGTAAAACTTCAAATACCAGGACACGGCCAGTCGCCAACAAATGAAGCTTTGTTGCCGGAAAGCCGCGCCTGGTATGCAGAACCTAAGGAGTGAATGGATTACCTTCTGCTGGCAAAAATCTCATGCGACTTTTTCAAAAGGTCTTCCGTCTGTTCGGCCAAATGGCGGTAAACTTGTTCATTGATCGCCTGGTACAGCCGCACGTTCTCGTCAATCGGCTGGAAGGTGTCGCGGATTTGCACCATGTTTTCGATCGCCTCCTGGCGATCTTTGTAGACGCCCAGGGCCAGGGCCGTGCAAATGGCGGCGCCCATGCTGGCAGAACCATTGACGATGTTGCGATGGGCCGGCACCCCAAAGACATCGGCAAAGATCTGCATGAAGAGATTGCCATTGGAACCACCACCGCTGACGACGATTTTACTGAGCTCAATGCCGAGCTCGTCGCACATGGCCTGGGCATGGTTTTTCATCGTCATGGCAATGCCTTCCATGACTGAACGGAACAGGTGCTGTCCTTTGTGCGTGCCATTGAAACCGACCATCATGCCCCGTTCGTGCGGGTGGTCAGGCCTGGCCAACCAGTGGAGCACGGTGTACAGGCCATCACAGCCGACTGGCACGTCCCGGGCGAGCACTTCGAGGTAATTCTCGGTGGACAGGCCGCGCTCTTTGGCTGCTTCGACAATGTCACTGCCGAGCAGGTCCATGACCCAGGTGATGGTCGACATGCCGCGACGAATCCCGCTGCTTTCATAGAGGTACTCACCCGGCGTCGCCCCTGGATTGACCCAGTAGTTGACGGTATTCGTATTGTTGTTGAACCCGACCATCATCGAGGTGATGTAGGTGCCAAGGGACACCAATACGGTTCCGTCATTGACCAGCCCGGCACCTAGTCCTTCGACCGCCTTGTCATTCGAGGTCGCAACGACCGGGATGCCAACCGGCAGGCCCGTCGCCTCGCTGGCAGCCTCCGTGACGGTGCCCAGGACGGTCGATGGATCGATCAGGTCGAACAGCATCTCCCGCGGCGTGTGGTAGGCGTCGAAAGCAGCCTTGTCCGTGATCCAGTCCAGCGTGTCCCAGTCGATCGGCCAAGGGCCGACGTAATTGGAGCGGGTATCCTTGGTTTCGCCGGTCAGGCGGTGGGTCAAGTAGCCTGTGGTGGTGGTCACATACCGAACCTGGTCATCTTCGTGTTCATACGGTCGCGACAGCCGGATGTCCATCCAGCTTTGCACCGGCGAAGCCAGGTTGCCGTCGGCCTTCAGCAGGGCGCGGCAGCAGCGGATGGAACCGAGCCCGACTCCGATGATGTCTGCCAGATCACCGTCAAACTTGCGGAACATGCCCTGGCAAGCCTCTTTGAGGCTGTCCCAGAGATCGTCGTCCGGATGCTCGGCCCGGGTGTCGCCATAGAGATGCATCGGCCGGAGCTTGACGCCCTGGGAGCAGATTTCTGCGCCTTGTGTATCGAAAATGCTGACTTTGGTACTCTGTGTGCCACCGTCAATGGCGACGATGTATTTCTTGCTCATAACTGTCCCCTCTTTTGCCTGATGGTGCCGCAGATCCGGTCAGCGCATCAGGTAGCCGCCGTCGACGACGAGCGTAGCGCCGTTGACATAGTCGGAAGCATGGCTGGCCAGGAAAATGGTCGCACCCATCAGATCGGCTGTGAAGCCCCAGCGGTTGGCTGGAATGTGGGCCAGGATCTCAGCATTGCGTTTCTCGTCCTTGCGGGTCATTTCAGTCAAAGGGGTGGCAAAATAGCCCGGTGCGATGGCATTGACCTGGATGTTCCACTGCCCCAGTTCATCACACATGGATTTGGTCAAGCCGACAATGCCATGCTTGGTGGCCGCATAGGCCGGTGACCATTGACCACCGAGATAGGAATACAAAGACCCGATGTTGATGACTTTGCCGCTTTCCTGCTTGATGAAATACTTCAAGGCTTCGTGGGTCATCTCAAAGGCAGCCGTCAGGTTGATCGAGATCATCTTGTCCCATTCTTTGCGGGTGTACTGCGTGACATCGCGGACATTGATGCTGATGCCGGCGCAATTGACCAGGATATCGATGCTGCCCCAGGTCTCGACACAAGTCTCGACGATGCGCTTACACTCGCCCTCGGCGGTGATGTCTGCGATCATGAACTTGTAGTCCACACCACAATCCTCGACCAGCTTCTTGGTCGAACCATCGTCGTCAACCAGGCTGGGCACCAGGACATTGGCCCCGGCTTTGGCCAGCGCAGTCGTGAACGCCTGGCCCAAGCCGCCGTTACCACCGGTGACAATTGCGTTTTTGCCCTTGAGGGAGAAGAAATCCATCGAAAAATCGGAAATATTCATGCTCTGTGTCCTCCAGAAATCCAAAATTCGGGGTGAACGGGTGGCCTGAAACAGCCGCACGGTGCGAGTCTGCTTCAGTCGCTGGCCTCTTGATTGATCTTTGCCACCAGCTTGTCGATGAAAGTGACTGCGTCGCCTTCGACCACAATGTCGGACAGGCTGCAGATCGGGGCATTTTTGTTAAGATTGACGGAAATGATGTGTTGCACCTGCTTAAGGCCTTCCACATGCTGCACGGCGCCATCGATGCCCAGGGCCAGGTAAAGCTTCGGACTGACGGTCTTGCCGGATTGTCCGACCTGGATGCTGCGCGAGGCAAGCCCTTGGTCGACAATTTTCCGGCTGGCGGATACCTGGCCGCCCAGGCTCTGAGCCAGGCGTTCCAGCTCTTGGAAATGGCCGATCATGCCACCGCCACCGGAAACCAGCACGTCACTTTCCCGGATGTCGTATGTTTGCTCCTTGGCTTTGACCGCCAGGCGGCGAAGGTTCCCGTCGCGCACTCGGGTGGGCGCAAAGGTTTCCGTCTGCGTGTTTTTTTCTGCTGTGCGGTCCCAGTGAAAAACACCTGGACGGATGCTCATCATGACCGGGCCAGTGCCATGGAACAAGATCGCGGCCATGATTCGTCCGCTGTAAGCAGGACGGATGGCCAGGAGTTGACCGCCTTCATGACGGATGGCAGTGACATCGGCCACCAGGCCTGTTTTCAGGCGCATGGCCAGGCGTGGCGCCAGCATGCGGCCGAAGGGGGTTGCTGGAACCAAGATGGTATCAAAGGCGTTTTTTTCCTGCAGCTCGACTAGAACCTCTGTGACGGCCAGCGGATCATAGGTTTTCAGCTGCGGGTGACTCACCTGGATGATCGAGTCGAAAGCGCCTGCAGCCAGGCGGATGTCCGCACCGAAGGTGACACCCGTCGTCACATCATCATCAGATGCATGGATCTGCCGGGCCACTTCGAGCAGGTCAACAGAATCCTGCAACGCTTGTTCATCGAGATAAATCAGGCAACGTCTCATCTTAAATGAAACTCTTTTCTTTCAGGAATTGATAGACATACTCCACGCCGGCCGCGTCCGTCTGGACCACAACTCGGCCTTTCTTGTCATATTCCCTGGTGAAGGTGTGGGCCACCCGGGTCTTCGAACCCGCAGTGCCGACTTCGTCTGCGTTAAAAGAAAGATCCTGGCTGGTGATCACGCGCAGGTTACCGGAAACATCACGGGCCATGTCTTTGCGGCTGGCATAGGGCAGCTTGTATGGGCAGTCCCGCACGAGGCTCAGGATCGCCGGCAAGGCCATCTCGTACGTCACGAATTCGTCCTCTGTCTCGACATCGAACACGGCAGTGGTCCGGCTAAACAGGTTTTCGTCGATCCGGATGATGCCGGACATCTGATTTTTATCCAGCAAGGCCCCAAGCTGCGCAGGAATGTGGGACGTATCACCGTCGATGGCATGCGTTCCAGTCAGAATCGCGTCATAGTCACAGGTGGCAAGATAGCTGGCCAGAATGGTGGCCGTGGCATAAGTATCGCTGCCGGCAAAAATCCGGTCTGAAATCAGGGTGCCCTGATCAACGCCGATGCGCAGCAGGTCGAAGAGATGAGGGGTGACAATGGATGGAGCCATTGTCACCACCTCAATGGTCGTGTCCGGATGCGTGGCCTTCACTTTCAGCGCGAAGGCCACCGCACACACATCATCGGGGTTTAATTGGAGGCGTGCCTTTTCCCGAATCAATGCACTGTTTTCAAAGTCAACCTGATAGCTGTCCACATCCGGAACAAATTTGACCAGGCAAATCAGTTTCATGGCGTTTGAGATCTCGATCCTTATGCTTTCAGGGCCGCACCCTTGAGTGCAGCTTTCTCTGTTGCATTTTCCTTCTGGTTCAATCTGGCATAGATCGCGATGATAGCGATGCCGAGGACACCAAAGACCGCACTGACGATGAAGTAAGCAACGTAGCCGCCCTGGTCGCCAAAGGTGTTCCACAGGTACGTGTTCATCTGAGGCAGGATGATGTCAGGCAGGTAGCCGATGAAGGAGATCAGGCCGATGGCTGTGCCCATCATCGC
>SABL01000105.1 GCA_009928985.1 Clostridia bacterium | reverse complement strand
AGCTTACCGTCAATTCTCCGCGCAGGCTAAGCTGCATCATCTGCTTGACCATGTCGCGATCGAGATCCAGACTCAGAAGATAGTACAATTTGGTGACGGCAGCTTCGACGGTCATATCGCCACCGCTGACGGCGCCGGCAGCCTGGAGCATGCTGCTGGTCTCGTATTGGCCGATCATAGCCGAACCGCGCAGACACTGGGTGCAGACGATGATCACCGTGCCATTTGCGCGCGCTTTGGCGAGAAAATGCTGCAGCGACTCGCTCTCCGGGATATTGCCGGCACCAAATGCTTCCAAGACCAGGCCGCCGAGACTTCCGGTCAGGATGTTTTCGAAAAAGTCGAACTGGATGCCGGGGAAAATTTTCAGGACAGCGATTTTTTGTGGGCGAAATGGGCTGACCCTGAGGCTGCCGCCGGCCTTGAGCAGCAGGTTTTGCTGGAAGACGATTTTCACACCGGCTTCAGCCAGCGGTGGGAAATTGGGTGAATCGAAGGCAATCAGCTCGTCGGAGCTGACTTTGGTCGCCCGGTTGCCGCGGAAGAGCTGGTTGCCGAAAAAGAGACAGACTTCCGGAATCGGCTGGCTGGAGGCAGCGAGCAAAACAGCTGTGATCACATTGTCACGTGCATCGTTTCGGATCTCGCAGAGCGGGATCTGCGAGCCCGTAACGATGACCGGTTTGTCGAGACCTTCGAGCATGAACGACAGGGCGGATGCCGTATAGGCCATGGTATCGGTGCCATGCAGAATGACAAAGCCATCGTATTGGTCATAGCGGCTGGCAATGGCCTCGGCAAGCTTGGTCCATTCGTGGACAGCGATGTTCGACGAATCGAGCAAGGGGTCGAATTCGACCAGGTCACAAACCGGCATGGCCGGGTCCGCAAGTTCGGGGATCCCGGCCAGGGCTTGTTCCAGATATCCGGCCTGTGGGGCATAGCCGCGCTCGGTGCGCGTCATGCCGATGGTACCGCCGGTATGGATCAGGCAGACTCGTTTGTCATGCAAACGGTTCATGATTGCAAAGCCTGCAGGGACTCAGTGCGCCGAGGTGCCCAGGTAGGCATCCTGGACGCTCTTGTCATTGAGCAGGACTTTTCCAGTGCCGCTGAGCTTGACTTCACCCGTTACCAGGACGTAGCCGCGGTCGGCAATTTTCAATGCGGCATTGGCATTCTGCTCAATGAGCAGCACGGTGGTGCCCTGTTCGTTGATCTTCCTGATGATTGAGAAAATGTCGCGTACGATCAGCGGCGCCAGGCCAAGCGAGGGCTCGTCCATCATCAGGATCTGGGGACGGGCCATCAGGGCCCGGCCAACTGCAAGCATCTGCTGTTCCCCGCCGGAAAGCGTGCCGGCCATCTGCCAGTGTCGCTCCTTGAGGCGTGGGAACAGGTCATACATGCGCTCGATGTCCTCGGCAATGCCCGGCTTGTCCTGACGCAAATACGCACCGATCTTGAGGTTTTCCAGCACCGACAGATTGGAAAAAACCTTGCGGCCTTCCGGGACCAGGACGATGCCACGCTCTACAATTTTCTGCGAGTCGAGGCCACTGATGGTTTCACCATTGTGGCGAATCGTGCCGCCGGAAGCACTGACCAGGCCGCTGATGCTTTTCAGCGTGGTCGACTTGCCTGCACCATTGGCCCCGATCAGGGTGACAATTTCACCAGCCTCGACTTTGAAGGAAATGTTCTTCAAGGCTTCGATGCCGCCATAATGGACGCTCAAGTTTTCGATTTCGAGAAGGCTCATTCGTCCACCCCCAGGTAAGCTGTGATGACGGCTGGATCGTTCTGGACGTGTTCGGGAGTCCCAGTGGCGATCAGTTTGCCAAAATCGATGACATAGATGCGATCGGAAATATCCATGACCAGGTTCATGTGATGTTCAATCATCAGGACTGTCAGGTCGAAGTCCTTTTTGATCTGGCGGATAAACGCGGTCAAAGCCTGCGTTTCCTGCGGGTTCATGCCGGCAGCCGGCTCGTCGAGCAGCAGCAGGTCCGGAGCTGTGGCCAAAGCCCGGGCGATTTCGAGGCGGCGCTGCTTGCCATAGGGAAGGTTGTCAGCAATCTCGTCCTTGAGGTCCAGGAGATTGACCATTTCCAGCAGCTTGAGGCTTTCCTGGCGCATCTGCTCTTCTTCCTTGCCGTTCAGGTGGAACGCTGCTGAAAAGAAGCCGGCCTTCATGTTCATATGCTTGGCGATGAGGACGTTTTCAAAAACCGTCATGTTCTTGAACAGGCGAATATTCTGGAACGTACGGGCGATGCCTTTTTTCGTGATCAGGTCAGGTGTGGGCCGGATCGTGGCCGTGTAGACACCTTTGTTCTGGCCGGCATAGAGCTTTTCCATTTTGCCGCGCGGGAAATTTTCAGTAATAGGCTGGCCCTTGAACTGGACCTGGCCGTTGGTCGGGGCATAGACGCCGGTCACGACATTGAACGCGGTCGTTTTGCCTGCTCCATTCGGGCCGATCAGGGCAACAATCTCGCCCTGGTGTACGTTGAGCGAGAGATTGTCGACAGCAACCACACCGCCAAACTGCATGGTGATGTCTTTGAGTTCAAGGACTGGGACTGGAGTCTGCTCAGCCATTTTTCTTGCCTCCTTTGCCTGTTTTGGGTCCGGACGGCGGTGTTTTCACGAGGCGCCTTGGCCAGGACAGGAGATCTGCCCAGGCGAATTCACGGTTGCCCATCAGGCCGCGGCGGAAAAACAGCACGACTGCCATCAGCAGGAGCGAGAAAATGACCATGCGGAAGCCGGTGCGGAAGAGCGGGATGGTCACGCCGCCAATCACCAGCGGGGTATCAAAGAAGCGCAGCCACCACTCCTTGGCCGCGGTGACCAGGAAAGCTGCCAGGACACTGCCAGTGATACTGCCCAGGCCGCCAATGACGACGATGAGCAAGATATCATAGGTCAGGGTGATCTGGAAGGTGCGGGCCTCGATCGAACGCATGAACATCGCCAGCAGGCCACCGGCGACGGCTGTGAAGAACGAGCTGATGATGAAGGAGATTTCCTTGTGCTTGAGCAAATTAATGCCCATCGCCTCGGCTGCGACACCGTCTTCGCGGATCGCCATGAAAGCCCGGCCATAGGAGCTTCGGATCACCAGGACCATGAAGCCGATGCAAAGACCAGCCACCGTGAATGGAACCAGAAGGGTGCCGATTCCGGCCGGCAGGAAATCAAGGCCGAGGGCAAATCCTGGGATGTTCTTGAGACCGTAGGACCCATTGGTGATCTTGTCCATTTGCGGGCTGGAGATAATGGCCCGGATGATCTCGGAAAAGCCCAGGGTGGCAATGGCCAGGTAATCGCTTTTCAGGCGCAGGACCGGGATGCCGATCAGTGCTGCAAAAACTGCAGCCACTAGGCCGCCTGCCAGAATGCCCATGACGATCTGCAGAGAAGCTGGCAAGACATTAAGCCCGACTTTCAGGTTCATTAGCCAAGGAGCCAGTCCGCCCGTATAGTAGACGCTGTCGATCGTCTCCGCCGGAATGGAAAAGATCGCTGTGACGTAAGCGCCAATCGCCATGAAGCCGGCCTGCCCCAGGGAAAAGAGGCCAGTAAATCCGTTCAGCAAGTTCATGGAGACAGCGACAATGGCCAGAATAGCGCTTTTTTGCAGAATCGAGACCGCCATGCCAAAGGTGTTTTTGTTGATTTCAAGCAGGACGAGCAGGACAGCCAGAACAGCCAGGGCGGCTATGGAAAGAACGGGATAGGGTTTTTTATTGTTCAATTTCATGCGATCCCCTCCTTAGACCTTGTCCGTGACGGTTTCGCCGATCAGGCCCGTCGGACGGAAGATGAGGATCAGGATGAGGAGCATGAAGGTGAAAGCATCGCTATAGGTCGAATAACCCAGGGCAGTCAGGAAGGTCTCGCTGATGCCGATGATGAAACCGCCGAGCACGGCGCCTGGCACACTGCCGATACCACCCAGGACGGCAGCGACAAAGCATTTCAAGCCTGGCAGAGTTCCAGAGAAGGGGGTGACCGACATGCGGTCGGTAAAATACAGGATGGAACCTATGGCCGCCATCGATGATCCGATGACAAAAGTCAGGCTGATGATCTGGTTGATCTTGATCCCCATCAGCTTGGAGGTGTCGTAGTCTTTCGACACGGCGCGCATGGCCATGCCGAGCTTGGTGTGATTGATCAGGTACATCAGGATGAAAACAAGGATCAGGGTGAGTACGGGGGTCAGGAAGGTGACCAGCGAAGCCGATACAGGTCCGATCTGGAAGACCTTCTTCAAAGGTGCAATCGTGGGGTAGCCTTTCGGCAAGGCTGAAAACAGATACGTGGCCAGGTTTTGCAACAGGTAGGACACACCGATCGAGGAAATCATGATCGACATGCGAGGAGCTGAGCGCAGGGGTTTGTAGGCCGCCTTCTCGATCAGGACGCCGAGCACAACGGTTGCGACAATGACCACCGGGATGGCAATCGGCCAGGGCATGGTAGCCATGGCGAAAATCATGAAATAACCCGCCATCATGAAAATATCCGAGTGGGCGAAGTTAATCAGCAGCAAGATCCCGTAAACCAGGGTGTAGCCGATCGCGATCAAGGCATAGGCCCCGCCGAGCGAAACACCGGTCAGGATGTGTTGGATGAAGGTCGTCAATGACATGAGTCTACCTCGGTTTCCGATGGTTGAGGGGTCGTTGGAAAACATGAAGACGAGCGGCAGGCACTCCGATGTGCCTGCCGCTCGCCGGGCTTGCAGGGAGATCAGCCGACTTTGACAGTCTTCAAGAACTCGAACTTGCCACCCTTGACCGTTTTGATGTAGGCCATGTCTTTCTTGGCATCGCCGTTTTCATCAAAAGAGACGGAGCCAGTGACACCATTGTAGGTGACCTTGGTCAGGGCTTCACGGACGGCTTCGGGGTCAGCCTTGCCTGCTGCCTTGATCGCTTCGACGGCGGACATGTAGGCATCATAGCCGAGGGCTGAGACTGCTGCGACACCTTCGCCGCCATTCTTGGACAGGCTGTCCGGATTGGCTTTGAGGTATTCTTTGAAACCTTTGACGAAGTCGGCAGCGACCGGGTTGGCCGTGTCGTTTTCATCAAAGAAGGTGGAGAGGACAATGCCTTCGGCATCGGCGCCGGCGTTATCGATGATGCTGGTATTTTCCCAGGTGTCGCCAGCAGCGATGGTGGCGGTGATGCCGAGCTCGCGGGCCTGCTTGATCAGCAGCGGGGCTGTGGCAATGGAGGACGGGGCAAAGATGAAGTCGGGGTTGGCGGCCTTGACGTTGGTCAGGATGGCCTTGAAGTCAGTCTGGTTGGTCTGGAACTGTTCCTGGGCGACGATGGTGCCGCCTTTTTCTTCATAGGCCTTCAGGAAGAAGTTGCCCAGGCCGGAGCTATAGTCGTCACCCAGCTGGGTGATGACAGCAGCATTTTTCGCACCGGACTCCAGCGCGAAGTTGGCCATGACAGTGCCCTGGAAGGGATCGAGGAAGCAGACGCGGAAGTAGTAGTCGTTGCCGAGGGTGACCTGCGGATTGGTGCAGGAAGCGCCGATGGCCGGGACTTTGTTTTCCTTGAAAATTTCGCCGGCAGCGATGGAAACGCCAGAGCCGTAGGAGCCGAGGACGACCGCAACTTTGCTGGACATCAGGCTCTGGGCAGCGGTAACGGCTTCGGTCTTGTCCGACTTGTTGTCGACTTCGACCAGTTCGATCTTGTAAGTCACGCCGTCGAGGTCAACCGTCGGGACTTTGGTATTGGCATAACGCATGCCGAGAACTTCCTGGAAGCCACCGCCGCCGTTTTCACCGGTAACCGGTTCGAAAACGCCAATTTTGATGACCTTCTCATCAGAAGCGCCACCAGCCTTGCCAGTGGAGGCACAGCCAGCAACCAAAGCGAGCATCAGGGTCAGGACAAGCAGAAGAGCAAGTGATTTCTTCATGGGAGCTTTCCTTTCTTTGGTCCGGGCTCTGGTGAAAGCAGCCCGGCATATTTGATAGACACTGTTTATTTTACATAATCTGGGGCGCTAATCAATCTGCCAAAAAAGGGACGGGGTCCCTTTTTTGGCAAATTCGCGCTTTTTGTCGATTATTTTGCAACACTTAACCGATGTATCATGCATTTTCGGGGTCCTGGGAAGCATTCTGGCTTATCCAATGTGCGATTTTGCAGGAACGCATCACCTTCCATTGCGACTCATGCTGACAAAACGAGCCATGTAGTTCAATATGGACGGGGTCTGTTGATATTGCTAAAATTTTCACAGGCAATTTTTGGAGAATGGATCCGTGTCTGTTCTGCAAAACCACAGGAGGTGTTTTCCATGCCTGTTTATAACCAGGATGGCGTTGGAACCAGCCAGCCGTCTCCCAACATCACCCGCGACGCGGATGGCGTCCTGCGCTGGGTCTATGAATTCAGCCTGTACCGCAATCCAACGATCCTCATTCTGGTCTGGAGAATCTTCTTTTTCATTTTCCTGGGGATGTATCTTTTCCTGGTGCTACTCGAGATCGGTGACGGCTTCGGAGAGGCACTGGCAGGCCTGACACCCGTTTTCCTCGGGCTCATCGGTGGTATGTTCGTCTTGTCAACGATATCCTACTATCTCTATGCCATGGTGATGGGTGGCAAGTATTGCGTGTTATTCGAAATGGATGAAAAGGGGGTCAAGCACACCCAGATGCCCCGTCAATTCAAGAAAGCCCAGATTCTAGGCCATCTGCTTCTCCTGGCGGGCGCCGCGACCGGGAATGTAGGGGCAGCCGGACAAGGCTTGCTCGTCGGCAGCAAACAATCCACCTACTCCAAGTTCAAGCAAGTCAAGGCGATCAAGCCTGACCGCAAGCACCAGGTGATCAAGGTCAATTCATCCGACCTCGTCCACAATCAAGTCTACGCTGAAGCAGCTGATTTTGACTTCGTACTCAAATACATCGAGACGCATGTCGCAGCAGCCCAAAGCAAATCAAAATCCCGTTCGCAATAATTCAACAAGGAGGTCGTTCCAAAAATGTTTTGCGAAAATTGTGGGACAAAACTGTCCGATACGGTGCGATTTTGCCCGGAATGCGGCGCAGCCCAGGGTCAGTCAGCACCCCAGCCTGTTGCCAGCCAATCAAGCCGACAGCGCCAAGCCCCACCAACTGCCGCCCCCCTCGAAGGCCTGATCGGTTTCTCGCCCAAAATCAATGACCCGGCCTTTGCAGCCTACAAGCGCAAATCGGTCACCTGGTCGTTCCTGTTCGCCTCCATCCTGGCAGTCATCGCCATCATCGCCTTCCCGATTTATGGCAAACAAAGCGGTGAAATGGACTGGCCCCAGTCGCTGTTCTATGGCATGGGTATCGGCGGCATGTTCATCGTCATCGCCTTGCTCCAGACCATCAAGCGGAGCATAGACC
>SABL01000328.1 GCA_009928985.1 Clostridia bacterium | reverse complement strand
TCACTTGTGCAGGATCGGACTGAGTCTCTTATAGATTACTCCAACGATCAGGGAGACGACAATGCCTTTGAAGAGGTTGAAGGGGACAAAGACGAACAGGATCAGGGACTTGAGGTCGGTGACGAGCTTGTTGCCGACGGCTTGGGTCATGCCGATGATCGCCTCGAGCGGAAATTCCATCACCTTGATGTAGAACGGCAGCATGAAAAAGTAGTTGATCAGGCTGGCGCCAGCGGTCATGGCGATGGTACCGGCGGCCATGGCCAGGAAAGCGCCTTTGCGCGATTTGTTTTGCTGGTAAACGAGGCCAGCCGTGCCGACGAACAAGGAGCCGATGACAAAATTGGCCAGTTCGCCGACATACATGGTCTGGGAGGTCGGCAGATGGGCGAGGTTCTTGATCAGCTCAACCAGGATCGCAGTCGCCGGGCCCATGGTGAAGGCTGCCAGCAGTACGGCGACTTCGCTGAAGTCGAACTTGAGGAAGGCGGGCATCAGGGGCAGGGCCATTTCGATGTACATGAGGAGGATCGCGATCGCGGCCAGGATGCCGGTTTTGGCAACCCAGTGAGTCGTGCGGCGGGTGGCAAAGGCGCTGGATTTCGAATAATTCTGTGTCGACATGGTGAAGACCTCTTCTCTCATCTTGAAATTTTTATAGTGACAAAGCAGGTTCCCGGAGCATGGATCGTCCGGTCTGTTGTCAGCGTGATGAGAACTAAAAAAGCCCACTGCAACGATTTGCAGGGGGCGTCCGGCCTTGCCCCAGGCATCTGCCAGGGCATGTCCAGTTTTTCCTCTCATCCAGACTTTACTGTCGGCCAAGGGATCTCACCTTGTCAGCCTCCTCATGTGGAGGGTCGCGGGCTCATCAGCAATCCTGCTGCATCACCGCCGGTAGGGAATCTCACCCTGCCCCGGAAAACTGCTTGTTCAACAGTATGATAACGGCCAGGCGTCCTGTCGTCAAGCCAGTTCGAATTGGTCGATGTAGCGCTCCATGGCAAAACCGTAGAAGTCGAGTTCTTCGTTGTTATCCAAAAGGTCGATCGACGCAGGACCATCATCGGAGGCGTCCCGGAACCAGGCGGCAGTAATGGCCAGGTCTTCACCATCCAGGGAGAAGAGGTAGCCAACGGATTCGGATTTCTCATCGATGAGGAATTCTCTTGCCTGCTCGATGGCCCGCTCGTATTCGTCCTCGTCCTCCGGGCTGACCAGCGTCGGATCGACGTACAGCTGGGTCGAGCCATCGGCCAGGATGACGGCATTGTCGAGGTTGTCGACGGCAAAGGGGACAAACAGCCGGGTCTGGGCGGCTGCGAGTTCTTCCAGCAGGTCGGCGGATTTCCAGCCGTCTTCGAAAAAGATCACCTGGCCATCGACCAGTTTGATGACGAGGAGGTCGTCATCGAT
>SABL01000327.1 GCA_009928985.1 Clostridia bacterium | reverse complement strand
CATGAACACTACCGATCAGGCGATCAATACTGCAGAAAAAAGAACAGCATTTCCTCTCCCCAAAGCAGGGTCAACATGGCTCCCAGGCACAAAAACGGACCAAAAGGGATGGCGGTACGCAGTCCCTTGTCCGGGGAACGGCGCAGATACACGACCGAAACCAAAAGTCCGGTCAAGGCCGAAAGCAGGATCATGAGCGGCAGTTTGGACAACCCGACCAAGGCGCCCAGGCTGACCATGAGTTTGATATCGCCAATGCCCAGGGCGTCTATTTTTCGCACTCGCAGATAAACGAGACGCAACACCAAAAACGACCCGGCGCCAAGGGCGCTGCCAAGAAGGGTCTCGGCCCAGTCCACGGACAGAAACAAAGGAGTGCACAACGCCAAAACAGCGGCTGGATAGGTCAGGATATCGGGCAGGATAAACGAATCCAGATCAATAAAACTGGCCACGAGAAAAATGCCGCTGAAAGCCATGTACGTCACCCAGTCCAGGCCAGGGCCAAAGCGCGTGGCCAGGATCAGGGCCAAAAGTCCGGACAGCAGCTCCAGGGCCGGGTAGCGCCAATGAATGACGCCCTTGCAGGATCGGCAGCGAGCCCGCAGCAGGACATAGGAAAGCACGGGGATATTTTCCCACCAGGAAAGGACATGACCGCAGGTCGGGCAATGCGAAGCCGGCCAGACAACGGACTGACCTGTCAGGTAGCGGTGCACGCAGACATTGTAGAAACTTCCAAGACACAGACCAAGGACAAAGGCAAAAAAAGGAAAGGCCGGTCCCAGTAACAGATCACGCATGATAGTCCTTGCTCCCCGCGCACATTGTAAACAAATGACACCGTGGTCACGTACCCTGCATGACCTCGATCATCCAGGTCCAGGCTTCCAGATTGAGCATGCCAACCAAATCCAGCGGAACACCCAGCTTGGGCGCCTTGTCCGCGACAGCCGGCCAGTCCCAACTGTCGAGATCGCGTAATACGGACAGCCAGGCGGCATGGACCCCGGACCTGTCGGTCAAGGCCGATTTAATCCGGATGTCCAGGGGAATGTCCTCCAAAATCTGCTCCATGCGCTGATTCAAGATAGCGTCGAGCATCGAAAAAAAACCAAGCAAGAACATGCTGTCAGGTCCCAGGGGCGTGTAGCCTTCCTCGGCCAGAAGCTGCAGGAAGCGTCCCCTTTGCACCGAAATACGGACCAGCTCCTGGGCCTTGTCCGAAGTGCTCATGTCCGAAAGAATGATCACCTGCAGCCACAGGCGCAGGTTTCGACGCCCGAGCATGGTCGCGGCGCGATGCACGGATTCGATCTTGCCCCTAAGTCCAAACCGAGCTGAATTGATGTACTGGAACAAACGGTACGAAATGGACAAATCCGTCTGAATGACCTCCACCAAACGATCGATATC
>SABL01000326.1 GCA_009928985.1 Clostridia bacterium | reverse complement strand
ATCGGTGTCCGTCCGACTCTCAAGCTGGCCCAGGAAGCCGGGCTTTCCATCGGTGAAGCTGGCGGTCTGCTGGTGGATCCGACCCTGAAAACCAGTGATGAAAACATTTTTGCGGCTGGTGACATGATCGAGCTCGAGCACCGGGTCCTGGGCAAGAAAGTCCGTATTCCGCTGGCTGGTCCGGCCAATCGCCAGGGCCGTATTGCAGCCGAGAATGCCCTGGGCGGCAATCACCTTTACAAAGGATCCTCAGGGACATCCATTGTCCGGGTTTTTGAAGCGGTCGCCGGTATCACCGGTTTGTCGTTGAAAGCTGCCCGGGCTGCAGGTTTGAATGCAGATGCAATCGTCATACACAAGGAGCATCACACGTCCTACTATCCGGGATCCGAACAAGTCACGGTTCTGGTTGTCTATGATCGCGAGACGGGTGTCGTCCTCGGTGGCCAGACGGCCGGCTATGCCGGTGCTGACCGCAGGCTCGATGTCCTCGCCACCGCAGCTGCAGCCAAACTGACTGTTTCCGATCTGGCCGACATGGACTTCGCCTATTCCCCGCCGCTGGGAACCGCCAATGATGCCATCAACATGGCCGCCTATACTGCTGAGAATCGCATGTCCGGTTACTCGCCCGCCTTGTCCGTCTTAGAACTTGATGCTTATCTGGAAGATAAGAGCGCTCTCTGGATCGACGTCCGGGATGTGTTCGCCTACGAGAAAGCCCATGTTGAAGGTGCTGTCAACATCCCGCTCGAACTGCTGGCTCAAAGACTATCTGAGCTGCCGGATCACAAGCTGATTGTTGTCTATGACAGCACCGGTAAAAAAGGCCATCAGGCCTTGCGCATGATCGTGGGCAGTGGACTCTCCAATGTCATCAATGTCAGTGGTGGTTTTGCCAGCCTGTCTGGTTATGTCCGCGCCCTGACCCCGGCCAATTTCCGCCTCGTGCTGCCTGCACCAGAGCCGAAAAAGCTTGGCGAAGGGATTCACGATGAAAAACCGGCCTCAGCAGCTGTGGTCGAAGAGAAAAAGGTCGAGTCCAACGAACCTCTGGTTGTGGACGTCCGGTCCGTGGAAGAATTTTCCTATGGTGCTTACCCGGGTGCGGTCAATATTCCCCTGGATGAGCTGGAAATGCGCATGGATGAACTGGGCAAAAAGGATCGCAAACTTATCCTCTACTGTGCCAGTGGCGGCCGTAGCTCCTATGCTGTGCAGATGCTCCGTGCCTATGGATTCACCAACCTCGAAAACGGTGGCGGCCTGATGAAGATGATGGCCCGCGTTAAAAGAGGTTAAGCTTTACTGGTAGATCCGGCTGCAGATGGCACAACCCGTCGGTGTGTTGGCGATGCCACCGAGGGCGGTTTCGCGCAGTTCCATGGGCATCCGTTTGCCGACCTTGTACATGGCGTCTACGAC
>SABL01000325.1 GCA_009928985.1 Clostridia bacterium | reverse complement strand
TTTGCACTGTTATATTCATGGTCAATTTTTTCAGAAAGTCCCTGTCCGGGTTGCTTTTCATCATGATGCCTGCTCCGCGAGCGGGACGCTTACGCTCAGTTCACTGCCGCCCACGATATTCCTCGCCTCGATCCGGCCCTGCATGTTGTGCTCGATGATCATTTTTGACATGTACAGGCCGATGCCTGTCCCCATGGGCTTGGTGGAGAAATAAGGTTCGAAGATTTTGTCCAGAACATGCTCGGGAATTCCGCCGCCATTGTCCTGGACACTCACCACGCCCTGGCCCTGGCGCACCCCGAGAGTAACCTGGATCCGGCCCTGCTCCTGCTTTGCGCCGGTGATCGCATCCCTGGCGTTGTTCAGCAAGTTGAGCAGGACCTGGGAATATTCGTTGGGAAAACCGAACAGGGTGCAGTCCTGGTCGATCTCCAGGGTGATCTCGATCCGGCAGTGGACAAAGCTCTCCGCCACCATCTCGATCGCCAGCCTGATTTGCCGCTCGGCCGAGAAAGGCATTTTGACCTTGTTGGGACGGAAAAATTCACTGAAGTCATTGATGGTCGACGACATCTTCTGAATCAGGCGATTGCCGGTGGCGATATACTCTGCCATGTACTCGTCTGTGAGTTCCCCGGCCTCGTGAGCGTAGTGAAGATTGGTGAGGACCAGGGCCAGTGTGTTCAACGGCTGCCGCCACTGATGGGCGATGTTGCCGATCATCTCACCCATGGCCGCCTGCCGCCCTTGGCTGATCAACAACTGGTCTTTGCTCCGCAGTTCGGCTACGGTCGTCCTCACCCGCTCCTGCAGCGACTGGTTGAGCTGTTCCAACTGTAGCTGCTTCTGCTCGAGCAGGTCGTTGGTCTGCGTTAGTTCCTTGACACGGTCCTGGATGGCTCGAGACATGATATTGAAAGCTGCACTCAGCTTACCAACATCGTCATCGCCTTCAGGCAGCGGCTGTATCGGGAAGTTGCCGGCAGCTACCTCCAGGCTGGCCCTGGTGAGGGTCTGCATGTTCCTGACTACCCAAAAACCGAAGAATAAGAGCGCAAAGGAAGAAAGAAGTATTTCAATGACAGCTATACTAATTCCCTGGACAAGCAGGGTCCTCCGTGCGTGGAAAATACGAGTGAGGTTAATGCCAAAGTGCAGTTCGCCCAGGGGCTGGTGCTGGTATTCAATGGGTGTAACCACATGATACACAGGGTCCTTCGCCAAGGTGAAAAAGGAAAAGTTACGGCTTGCGGGGGGCAGTGAGCGGTTTTTTGGAAACTCGTCAGCTAACAAGCGATTTCCGTAACGATCTAAAATAACAATATATTCAAGAGAGTCCGTAACAAGGCTTTCATCCAGCACGGCCTGGATCGTGGCATAGTCGCGTTGCGCCAAAGGCGCCGTGAGCGCGGCGATCAGGACGGGGCTGATC
>SABL01000104.1 GCA_009928985.1 Clostridia bacterium | reverse complement strand
TCAGGTGGTCGCTTCGGCCAGAACCACCGGAACATCCATCTTTTTCCCATCCCTGATGATGGTCAAGGTCATGGTGTCGCCCGCTTGGAGGGTGTTTTTCACGGCATTGATGGCTGCGGTGGTCAGGGTTTCCTGACCATTGATGGCGACGATCACGTCGCCGCGCTGGATGCCGGCGACAGCTGCCGGGCTGCCCTCGCCGACTTGGACAACATACACACCTTCGGGCAGATCGTATTGCTGGGCCTGCTCAGCCGTGACATCCTGGGTGTAGATACCGATCCGGGGGGCCTCAGGAACGGATCCCTTTTCGATCAGTTGTTCGATGATCGGTTCAGCATGATCGATCGGAATCGCAAAGCCAAGACCTTCGATTCCTGAGCCGGAGTTTTTCGCTGTATTGATCCCGATCACTTCGCCAAAGGAGTTGAACAGTGCACCACCGGAATTCCCGGCGTTGATCGCCGCATCCGTCTGGAGCAAGGTCATGTCCTGCCCGTCCACGGTTATCGTCCGGTCCAGGGCGCTGATGATGCCTGCGGTCACGGTACCGCTGAGTTCACCCAGCGGATTGCCGATTGCCACTGCCAGTTCACCGACCTCGAGATCAGAGGAATCGCCCAATTGGACAGTAGGCAGGTCTTTTCCGTCGATCTTCAG
Source organism: Clostridia bacterium (assembly GCA_009928985.1). Taxonomy (GTDB): domain Bacteria; phylum Bacillota; class Clostridia; order Saccharofermentanales; family UBA5734; genus UBA5734. The sequence goes on along the minus strand of SABL01000104.1, from coordinate 6,923 downwards.
GACCGCAATGTCGTTGACCGGGTCTGAGCCAACCAACGATGCCTTATAGGCATCGCCATGATCGAGGGTCACTTGAATGCTCTGGGCCCCACTGATGACATGATGGTTGGTCACCACATAGCCATCTGCAGAAATGATGAAACCCGAACCGGCAGAAGGAATGATGCTGTTACGGCCAAATGGGGTCGCCACGGTTGTCTCCGTGTCAATAGCAACCACTGCCGGTTTGCCCTGGGCGACAATTTGCGTAATGGACATGGCCTCCCGGTCTGTGTCTGTCCGGGCTGCCGATGATTCGAGACTGAAAGACTTGCCGGTGCGTCCGCTGGTCGTCTCCTTGCCTGTTTCACTGGTTTCAGAAGAACGCGAATCGGTTATGTCAGTGGATTCCGTGACCGCTAGCCCGAATCGCTCTGGCTTGAGGCTGTTGATGCCATAATAGACGCCCACGCCGGTGGCCGTCGTCAAAATCAAGGCAATAGAAATAAAAGCGGCAATCAGCCCGGTCCGGCGCTTGCCTTGTCCGTGTGTTTCTCTCGTTTCTGTCATATGAGATCCCTTCCTTCATCAAAGGTTTTTCTGACCAAAGTGCAAGATGGCCTCATCCTCGTTCGTCAAAGGATGATGACCATCTTCATTAAACCTGACTGATGTGATGAAAATGTGAAGGCTGGTTGAAGAAGCTTAAAAAAATGGTATAGTCGTGCAGGATTCGGCCCTGGACCGCATCCGGTCTGATTGGACGGTCAGGCGTTTTTCATCACAACACCTTCGATGATGTTGGCCACATCCTCACAGGCATCGAGGACATTTTCCATATCGTCGTAAATATCTTTCCACTTGATCACATCGATCACCGGTATATCGGTCGTGAACAGTTTCTTGACACTGTCGCGGTACAGGCGGTCGCCTTGCTCTTCGAGTGTATTAACATCACGGATCAACTGCAGAATTTTCTTGTTGCGCTTGTGGCTTTTGAATTCGGTGACAAGTTCCAGCATCATGGAGGTAGCCTGTTCCAGGATCGTGCCCATGGCGATGGCTTCCGGCCGGACCGACTGAATGGCGAACATGTCAAAGCGATTGGCCACATCTTCGATCAGGTCGGTAATGTCGTCGAGCGACTTGATCAGGCCAAAGAGGTCTTCGCGATCGATCGGTGTGATAAAGGCAACGTGCAGGGCATCGTACATCCGGTGGACTTGCTCGTCAGCAGCATGCTCCAGGTCATGGATTTCACTGGCTTTGCGGGAGACATCCGTGAAATCGTGCATCAGTTCATTGAGTTTGACACTTGTCTGATGGGAATAGGAACAGGCCGTGATCATAACATCGAAATAGTTCATTTCTCTTTTCCGGGCCATAGGGATCCTCCTTATCAAAAAATCAAAAGGCAAAGCTTGGCCATCAGGTAGCCGATCAATCCACAGCCTGGAAAAGTCAGGATCCAAGCCAGGACCATGTCCTTGACGATCGACCAATTGACCGACGACAGGCGGCGTGCTGTACCAACACCCATGATGGCAGTCGTTTTGGTGTGGGTGGTACTGACTGGAATGCCAGTCAGTGAAGACAACAACAGGCAACTTGCCGCTGCAATATCAGCTGCAAATCCCTGGTATTTCTCCAGCCGGACCATGTCCATCCCGACAGATTTGATGATCCGCCAGCCACCGACCGAGGTACCCAGCCCCATGACCAGCGAAGTCAAAATAATCAGCCACCACTCGACACGAAAGGAACCGTCAGCACTGCGGGATGCAGCATGATTGAGATACAGGGCCAGCATGAAAACGCCCATGAACTTCTGGCCATCCTGGGCGCCATGCATGAAGGCCATCCAGCTGGCCCCGAAAATCTGGCCACCGGTGAAAAAAGTGTTGGCCGTGGCCCGTTTGACATGCTTGAATATCTGCTGGATCAGGTGGACAATGACAAATCCGCTGACAAAACCCAGGACAGAAGAGATGCCAAGTCCGTAGAAGACTTTTTTCCATTCTGCCATGTTAATGGCAGATAAACCATTGCCCAGCGCCAGGGCCCCGCCTGTGATACCAGCGATCAAGGCATGGCTTTCGCTGGTCGGTATACCGAAATACCAGGCTGCTGTAGCCCAGATGACGATCGCCGAAAGGGATGCCGCCAGTACGATCAACGGTGCATTAGCCTGCAGGTGGCTGGCCGCTTCGAAGCTGACCATTTTGCTGATGGTCTCAGCAACTTTGGCATTGAAAAGGGTCATCACGCCAGCACCGATGGTATTGAAAACAACGGCAACCAGGACGGCAGCACGTGGCGACAGGCAGCGCGTGGAAACAGCGGTGGCAATGGCATTCGGTGCATCGGTCCAGCCATTGACAAAGATGACAGCGAGGACCAGGGTGATGCTGATGATCATGGCAGCAGATAAGACCATATTGGAACCCCTTGCTTGTGGCCAGGTTAGATTTTGAAACAGCCCATCAGACAAGTGCCTGAAGCTCTCGCAAACGGTTTTATTTTATCATTGATCTTCATTCCAGCGTAGGGTCTAAACACAAGATTGTAAGATTCAAGTAAATTGTGTTAGGTCCAGATGAAAAAAACCAGCCTTGTTGGCTGGTTTTTTCGTAATGATGATCTTTGCTTAACAATCAAGCTGAAAGAATCTTTTCCTGATTTGGCATCGTCAATTTTTCTTTTTTTCTTGACCTGGTGCCTGTTGGTTATCTGGCTTCTTGTCTGTAGCTGCGGTGTTGGTCGCGGCCGGGGTCTCGGCTTTCTTCTCAGCTGCCGGGCTGGTCGCGGCCGGGGTCTCGGCTTTCTTCTCAGCTGCCGGTTTGGTCGCGGCCGGGGTCTGATTATGCTGATCGATCATAGGTTCAGCCAAAGATATCGCAGCAGGATTTGTTACAGGCGTGTCAGTACCACTCGAAGCGAGCGCACTCTGCGACGGATTGGCTTTTGGTTTGATTTGCAGGAGCTGCCCACCAGTTGTTTTGACCTCAAGTGACTGCACATGCACGGGATCAGCAAAGAAAGATCTGACTGTCTCGCCAGTGGTGTCCAAGCCAGTCATATCGGTCAGAGCAAGCAAGCCCAAGGGAATCGAGTTTGCCTTGGCCTGGTCAAGTTTGGTTTCATCAGCGCTGGCCAGGACCAGATTGACTGCAGAAAGGGTGCGGTTCTGGATGGCAGCCTGGTCCAATGCCCCTGCCAAATTTGCCATGGTTTCGTCGTGTTCGCCCAGATCAACCGTCGTAACGACAACATAATCCAGAACGCCATCTGCCGGGTCGATGATGCCGGCATCTGTCACCTGACTGACAACTGAAGCCAGTGCAGCAGCAAAGGGCTGTCCTGGCAATGAATGAAGTTTCAGGCTCCGGGCGTCCTGGTTCTGGGCCTGGGCCGAAACAACGGTACCATTCTCAGCGACAGCAAACAGGACGCTCGGATTGATATCGACGGTCACAAGCGCCACTGGCGGCGGCAGGAAAAACCCAGTCAACAGGCCTTGCAAGGAATACAGAACGATCGCCAAAATCAGAACACTGCCGGCCAGGATGGCCCCAATCTGGCGGTAGGACAGCACGGACGTGTGAACAAGAGGGCCCTGAATGATATCACCCGCCGTGAATTGAATCCTGTCCCCAACGGAATAAGAAGCCTGTTTCCTGACCCGAACCCAATTATTATCTATGGTCCAGATCATTGCCATATTCCGATCCAGATGATAAACAGTACCCACCATGAGCGAAGCCTCCGCACCTATTTTTCAATGTCAATTTAAATATATATTATCCATTAATCATTACAAGTGACTTGTATTATTCAGACTCTTTTTTCGTCATAAACAGTTTGCCATTTCTTCTCACAGCCATGGTCAGGCTGTCACTATGAAGATAACAGGGTGATGGTTCTGGAATCAAACTGCAAAAGACCGTCATCGCGCATCTTGGCCAGTTCCCGGCTCAGAGAGGTGCGTTCGACGCCCAGTTGTTCAGCAAGGGTTTTCTTGCTCACGGGCAAGTGGATGGTCCAGCTGCCCTGAAGGACCTTTTCATACTCCAGATAGTCCAGCAAGGCTTTGCGAATGCTGCGATGAGCCATCGCCTGGATCCGGCCAGTCAGGACGAGTGAACGGTCTGAAATGGCACGCATCACCCCTGTCATGAATGCTGGATTTTCCCGGCAAAAGGCCATGATCCATTCGCCAGGAATCTGCGCCACCAAGCTTTTTCGGTCAGCGATGACGGTCATCGGATAACGGTTTTTGCTGGCAAAAATCAGGTTGACACCCAGAAGGTCCCGCGGGGCAAACAAGTTGACAGTCAGGACATCGCCTGATTCCCCAATATTCTGAATCGAGACCTGTCCATCCAGAATCACATCGAGATACATGCAGGGTTCCTGCTGCAAATGGATCGGGGCTCCTTTTTCAAAAGTCAGGAACCGGACCGAGTCTGACTGTTCCAAATCCTGCCATTGCTGTTGCGTCAGACAATCAAAAGGCGGGACGATCGCCAGGGCTGCCCACAAGTGAGCTTTGGTTGATGGGTCGAACATGGGGCAAATCCCTCGCACATTTCAGTTTTTATTCAGAGACAACTCAAATAAGTGCCCATGGAAACTCATTATTTCCTCAAACATCATTATACTCAACAAAGCAAGTCAAAGTCAGGAGGACCCCACATGATTGAAACTGTTCACTCCCCGATCCAGCAGAATACTCGCACCATTGAAACGGTCGTTAGCGCAGAATCCATTTTGATCAATCACATGATCATGCCGACCGGAGAAGGCTTGCCGGAACATTATACCAATGCCCATGTCAATATGGTGGTTTTGCGCGGCACCATGAATCTGCGTCTTGGTGACCAGGTATCAGTCGACTACCAGGCCGGCCAGATCATCGAAATTCCCAACAACACCAAAATGAATGTCAACAATTTCTCTGACGGCACACTGGAATTCTATGTGGTCAAGACACCTAATCCCAATTGGCCTGGCAAAGGCGAGAAGAAAAATGGTTAAGAAGATCCAGACTGCGATCCAGATCATCTTGCTCGTCCTGTTCCTATTCTTGCTGGCCAGGGGCAAGGTTCAGGCCTGGATGATGGTTTTTCTGGGCAGTGCCATTCTTGGCCTGTTCTTAGGCCGCTTCTACTGTGGCTGGATCTGTCCAATGAACACCGTGATGCGGTTTCAAACGTGGTTGAAAAAGAAACTTCACATCAAGAGCCTGGCGATTCCAACCTGGATGACCAAACCGTGGGTTCGCATCGTCATCTTGGTTGCCTTCCTCGGTCTGGCGGCCCTGGGCATCATCGGCAATAAACCTCTGCCGGTTCTGCCAGCACTTTTCTTTCTGGGGATCGGCCTGACCTTATTCTTCCCCGAATTGCTCTGGCATCGCTATCTGTGCCCTTATGGCACCATTCTCAGCTTGCCCGGGCGCCTTTCCAAAAAGAAAATGACCATCGAGGCAAGTGCCTGTGTCAACTGTGGCGCATGTGCCAAAGTCTGTCCGACAGCGACCATCCATAAACCTGAAGGTGGCAAACACCAGATCGAGCCTGCCGAGTGCCTGGTTTGCCGCAAATGTGTCGACGCCTGCAAGTTCAACGCCATCCATTACCGCTGATCCAGCCCATCTTCCGCTGACTGGACAGGAACTGGTGATCACAACCTCGGTTAAACGATCAGGTCACCTTGGCTATGGGTCACCAGTTCTCTTGTTCCAACACAGCTAAACGACCCTGAAGAAAAACCGGTTTTACACCTTTGGACGTTGCTCTGCTGGTGTAAAACCGGTTTTATTTGGTAGGAAACCGAGTGTTATTCCGCCAGATTGTTTCATAAACGATCTGGCGAGTGCTAATTCAGAGCCGGAATTGACGGATATCTTCTTTTAACCGTTCGATATCGGCAATGAAATCCTCGATGTCGTGCTCATGCTCGAGCTCTTCGTTAAGGATGGTGATCGCCATCTGGTAGGTCGCATAGTCCTTGCCATCGGTCATGGCGGCCAGGGTCTGGTAACGCTGGATCGCGCAGCGTTCGCCGCGCAGATTCTGCTCCAGGATGACTTCGATGTATGGATCGGATGGTTCCTCATAATCGCAGCGGGCCAGTTCTTTCCACCGGTCAGGGTTGAGGACAGGTGTGCCGCCGAGCTGGATGATGCGGTTGAGGACGAGCTCAGCATGGCCGAGCTCCTGGGTGGCATGCAACAGTAATTCAGGTTCAACTTCGCTGCGCATCGGTCCAACCATCAGGCGTGAACCCACCCAGTACTGGTAGTAAGCGAGCCATTCTTCGGACAGGGCTTCGTTGAGAACTGCGATAATTTCCTTGTTATCGACGTTGGATATTTCTACAGCTGTTCTTCCCATAATCTGATACCTCCGGGTTCATTGTTATCAGGATGGCCAGACGGCGCATCCCGGTCTTGCCTTCACTTCTCCAATTAGAAATTCATCGCAGCGACTTCGAAATATTCGCGAGGATGTTTGCAGGCCGGACAAATCTGTGGCGCCTCCAGACCTTCCACGATGTAGCCACAATTACGGCATTTCCAGAGAACAGGTGCGTCTTTGGCAAATACCTTGTTGTTGGCTACGTTATCAGCCAGCTTGAGATAACGGGCTTCGTGCTCTTTTTCAACTTCCGCAATTTTATTGAAACTGGCTGCGACATCCTTGAAGCCCTCTTGGACAGCAATTTCAGCAAAATTGTTGTATAGCGTGGTCCATTCTTCGCGTTCACCCGCTGCTGCAGACAGCAGATTTTGGCGAGTATCACCGAGTCCAGCAGGATACGTGGCACAAATATCCACCGGCACAGCTGATTCGGCATCCAAACCGGCTACAATGTGTTTGTAAAACAACTTGGCGTGTTCTTTTTCGTTGTCGGCGGTTTCCAGGAAAATGGCTTCGATC
>SABL01000014.1 GCA_009928985.1 Clostridia bacterium | reverse complement strand
GGGGAGTATCCGGCTACGCTCAGACATCCTCGCCGCTGGCGCGGCTCTAGGAACTCGCCGCCGGATGCTCCCCCTGCCACGGTTCTGGCACGATTGGGGCTTGGTGGATGGGACCCCCTGAGTGGTATCCGGCTTGCTCAGACATCCTCGCCGCTGGCGCGGCTCTAGGAACTCGCCGCCGGATGCTCCCTCTGAATGGATAAAGACTCCTTCCAGCTGTATAATGGACGTCAAAATCGCAAGTTAAGGATCAAATAGCCATGGCGCGTCGTCTTTCACCTGATTCCATCGATCCATTCATCCTGGCTTACGCGGCCAGGCTTTGGACCGTCGCCGGCCTGGCGCTGGCGGCTACTGGATTGGTTGCAGTCCTTTCAACTGCATTCATCACCAACTGGAGTGTAGCCTTGTTGCCGCTGGTCATTTTCCTGCCAGCAGTCGCCGTAGCATTCTGGCGGCGCTGGCGGCTTCTTTCTGGTCGAACTGTTCCGGAGTCGATTGCCGTTCGCTATCACCGGACGTTACCGTGTGAAATCGTGCGCTTGATCATCTGGCTGGTGGCCATCCTGTTTTTCCTGCTTTGGGGTCTGGCTGGAGGCTGGTCCCTGGCTTGGCTGGTACTGGTCGCAGCAGGCCTTGTCGAATGGTTGCTGGACCAGGTTTTCAAGGGCAAGGGGTGTCCATGATCCACCACCAGATTGTCATTACAGATCAATTGGTCACCAAGCGGGTTATCCCTGCTCTGACTGGATCAGTGCCAGGACTGAAATCGGCGCAGGTCTACAAAGCGCTGCGCCGCAAGGATGTACGGCTCAATGGGCGCCGGATCCAGGCCGACCAGGCAGTATTCGCCGGGGATATCCTGGATGTGTATCTGCCTGAACAAGCAAACCCAGAAGGACAATGGGGCGACTCGAGCGAGGCTGTGTCATCAGAAAGCAAATCCGCTTACCATGTCGTGTATCAGGACGATGCCTTGCTCATTCTCAACAAAATGGCCGGCATCGTTGTCCATGGTACTGCCAAAGCCCAGGAAGATGATGAAGGCACCCTGATCGACAAGGTCAGGTCTGACCAAAAAGATCCTGGACTGGTCCTGTGCCATCGCCTCGACCGCAACACAGGTGGGTTGATCATCCTGGCCCGTACCAGGGACATCCAGAACGTGGTCGTGGAGCTGATGCAGCTGGGCAAGATCGCGAAACGGTACCGGTGCCTGGTCCGGGGCGAGCCACAGGCTGGCCAAAAAATCCGGACATCTGACGGACTCGAGTTTTACCAGATTGAAGCCTTTCTGGAAAAACAGGCCCGCCAGAACGAGGTCTACATCCACGATGAAAAAAGGCCTGGCGATGTTCCCGTCATCACCCGCTACCGCATTTTGCACCGCTTTCCGGGGTTTGGTCCGGAAGGCGAAACGGTTTGTGAGCTTGAGGTGGAGCTGGTCACCGGACGGACGCACCAGATCCGGGCCCATCTGGCCCATATCGGCCATCCCCTCCTGGGCGATGGCAAATATGGGCGAAATAGCTATAACCGCTTTTTTAAAGGACGCCAGGGGCCCCTGAATCGCCAGCAGCTTTTTGCCTGCCAGCTGGTCTTTTCGCCAGACATTCGCGCGGGAAGACTCGCCCGGCTAGCTGGCAAGGCGTTTCAGGTCAAGCCAGCGTATGATCTGGACCTGCCCGGGCCAGAGACCAGACTGCAGGGATTTTAACGCCTACCGGACTTGCCAGATCACATAGAGCAGCAGGAAGGCAAAAAAGCCGGCCTGGCTGGCCACGATGCCATTGAAAGTCAATTCAAAGCGGCCTGAGGATTTAAGCCAGGCGCGTTTTTTCAGCAGGCCGAAATACAGGGCAACAGCGGTAAGAACCAGCAGAAGGTAAGTCCATGCTTTGGCTGAGTAACTGGCGGCACCGATCGACATCGGCAAGCCAAACAGCAAGGTGGTCATGGGTTCGCTGAACACACCACCCAGTAAACACAGGCCACCCATGAACAAAACGACTCCTTCTGCAAGCAAGTCCGTTGTGTGTCTCTCCTCCTGCTTTCCAGGCCAGGGGCAGTTCTTCTTCAAGGGTGGAATCAAAACGTTCAATCCGGACCGTCTCTTCCCTGCGGATGATTTTCCAGATTGCCATGAAACCGGATTGATAAATCTGGACCAACAGGACAGCCAGATAGCAAATCAGAATGGCCGGATCTAACGCATGCACCGCCAGCGGAGGGTCCGGTTGCAAGACTCGGGTCGTGAAAACGAGCGCCAGAACAGAAACAGCCACCCCGGCCGCAAAAACGGGCCAGGATGGCTTGTCATGAAGCACAATCCACACCCCGGTCAAGACCAGGGTATAGGTGACATAGAATGAATAGCGTTGGCGCAAGTGTCCTCCTTTAGTAGGCTTTGCCCCAAATGACCAGCTTGTCGGCCGGTTTGCCGCAGCAGACACAAGTTTCACCGATGGATTCATGGCCAAAAGGCAAGCAGCGCGAAGTGGCAGTGGTCTGTTCCTTGATCTTTAATTCACAATCAAGATCGCCACACCACATGGCCCGGACAAAACCGGGTTTCTGGGCGATCAGGCTGGTGAATGTATCCCAGTCTGTTGCGTCATAAATCCGGGAATGGAGGCTTTGCTCGGCTTTCGCGTAGAGTCCGTCATGGACAGCATCGAGTAATTGAGCCACCGACTGGTCCAATTGGTCGAGCGAGATGATGTTTTTCTCGCCATTGTCGCGCCGGACAGCGACGCACTGGTTGTTTTCCAGGTCGCGCGGGCCGATTTCGAGGCGCAGCGGCACACCCTTCATTTCGTACTCGGCAAATTTCCAGCCCGGCATCTTGTCGGACTCGTCCAGTTTGACGCGGACGTGTTCGCCCAGGGCTGCAGCGATTGCTCGGGCTTTGTCGAGGACGCCGGGTTTGTGCGCGGCAATCGGCACGATCACAACCTGGATCGGCGCGATGCGTGGCGGCAGGACGAGGCCGTTGTCGTCACCGTGAACCATGATGATGGCCCCGATCGAGCGGGTCGACAGGCCCCAGGAGGTCTGGTGAACATAGGATAGCTTGTTGCTTTTGTCAGTGAACTGGATGCCAAAGGCCTGGGCAAAGCCATCGCCAAAATAATGGCTGGTGGCGGATTGCAGCGCCTTGCCATCATGCATCATGGCTTCGACGGTATAGGTCGAAACGGCACCGGCAAACTTCTCCTTGTCCGTTTTCTGGCCGCGGACGACAGGAATCGCCAGATAGTCACGGTAGAAGGTTGCATAGGTTTCGAGCATGCGCAGGGTTTCTTCCTGGGCCTCCTCGGCTGTGGCATGAGCGGTATGCCCCTCCTGCCAGTAGAACTCGGTCGTGCGCAGGAACGGCCGGGTGGTCTTCTCCCAGCGGACAACCGAAACCCACTGATTGTACAGCTTGGGCAAATCGCGCCAGGATTGGATCACATTGGCATAGTGGTCGCAAAACAAGGTTTCAGAAGTTGGACGGACACAGAGACGCTCGGTCAGCTTGTCACTGCCGCCATGTGTGACCCAGGCGACCTCCGGAGCGAAACCCTCAACGTGGTCTTTTTCTTTCTGCAGGAGGCTTTCCGGGATGAACATCGGCATGGCGACATTCTCGTGGCCGGTTTTCTTGAACATCCGGTCCAGGTTGTGCATGATATTTTCCCAGATGGCATAGCCATAGGGGCGCAGGATCATGCAGCCCTTGACTGAGGAATAATCCGTCAGTTCAGCCTTGAGAACAACGTCGGTATACCACTGGGCGAAATCCTGGTCCATCGCAGTGATGGCTTCTACTTGCTTGTCTTGCTTGGCCATGAGGCTCTTTCTCCTTTAGGGCTGTCAAATGTGAAGGTATGGTCAGAGGCTGCCCCGAACCGGTCGGAAGCAGCCTCATGGATCCATGGTCAGGATGGAGCTGTCAGATCCTTAGAGCGAAAAACCGCAGATCCGGGCTGTTTCGCGGGCGATGGCCAACTCTTCATTGGTCGGGACGACGAGCACTTTGACCTTGGACTCATCGGTCGAGACGACGGCTTCGCGGCCACGGACTGAAGCATTGCGATAGGGGTCGATCTCGCAGCCCATGTAGGTCAGGCCTTCGCAGGCACCCTGGCGGACATCAGCGGTGTTTTCTCCGATGCCGGCGGTAAAGATGACGGCATCGACGCCACCCATGGCAGCTGCATACATGCCGATGTACTTGCGGCACTGGTACTTGAAGATGTCGAGAGCCAGGCGGGCGCGTTTGTTACCCTCGCCAGCAGCGGCATACAGGTCGCGGAAATCGCTGCTGACACCGGAAATGCCAAGGACACCGGACTGCTTGTTCATCAGGCTGTCAACGCCTTTGGTGTCGAGTTTCTCTTTTTCCATCAGGAAGGTCACGATCGCCGGATCAATGTCACCACTGCGGGTGCCCATGCAAATACCGGAAAGGGGCGTCAGGCCCATGGTGGTGTCGACGCATTTGCCCTTCTCGATCGCGGCGATGGAAGAACCATTGCCCAGATGACAGGTGATGATGTTGATCGATTCAAATGGCTTGCCCATCATCTCGGCCGCGCGACGGGCGACATAGCCGTGGGATGTGCCATGGAAGCCATATTTGCGGACGCCATGCTTTTCATACATTTCGTAGGGCAGGGCATACATGTAGGCCTTGGCCGGCATGGTCTGGTGGAAAGCAGTGTCGAAAACAGCCACCTGGGGCACACCGGGCATGGCTTCTTCGCAGGCTTCGATGCCGGTCATGTTCGGCGGATTGTGCAGCGGGGCCAGGTCGAAGCAGGCACGGATGGCGCGCTTGACTTCCGGGGTGATCAAGGCTGAAGAGGCAAATTTTTCGCCGCCGTGGACGACACGATGGCCAACGGCGTCAATTTCGTCCATGCCCTTGATGATCCCGTGTTCCTCAGAGGTAAGGACAGAGAGGACTGCTTGGACAGCCACTTTGTGATTGGGCAGGTCCATCGGCAGGGTGACCGAGTCGCAGCCTTTGCTGTTGTGCTTGATCATGGCATGATCGAGGCCGATTCGCTCAGCACCGCCCTTGGCCAGGACATCGCCATTCTGGGCATTCATGAGCTGGTATTTGAGGGAAGAGCTGCCGGCATTGATGACAAGTACATTCATGGCTTAAGCCTCCTGGGCCTGAACGGCCGTGATGGCGACGACGCCGACGATGTCGTCAGCAGAGCAGCCGCGGGAAAGATCATTGACGGGACGGGCGATGCCCTGGGTAACCGGGCCGTAAGCCTCGGCCTTGGCCAGGCGCTGGACCAGCTTGTAGCCGATGTTGCCAGCATTGAGGTCCGGGAAGATCAGGACATTGGCTTTGCCGGCGACCGGGCTCTGGGGAGCCTTGCTCTTGCCGACCGAGGGGACGATCGCAGCGTCGAGCTGCAGTTCGCCGTCGAGGGCCAGATCCGGTGCTTTTTCCTTGGCCAGGCGGGTGGCTTCAACGACTTTGTCGACCAGCGGATTCTTGGCCGAGCCATAGGTGGAATAGGACAGCATGGCCACCGTCGGTTCGATGCCAGTCAGGATTTTGAATGATTTGGCCGAGGACAGGGCGATTTCGGAGAGCTGGTCGGCGTCCGGATTTTCCATCAGGCCGGCATCGGAGAACAGGAACAGGCCGTCAGCGCCAAATTCGCAATCCGGCACGTCCATGATGAAGAACGAGGAGACCAGCTTGGTGCCAGGCGCGGTTTTGAGGATCTGCAGGGCGGGGCGCAGGGTGTTGGCCGTTGAATTGATCGCGCCGGCGACCATGCCATCGGCTACCTGCATCTTGACCATCATGACACCAAAGAAGAGTGGGTCAAGCATGGTCTTCTGGGCTTGCTCCGGTGTCACGCCCTTGGATTTGCGCATTTCATAGAATGCATCCACATAGGCGGCGTAATCTTTGCTCGTAGCCGGGTCGATGATGGTGGCACCTGAGATGTCCCACTGCGGTGCGACTGCTTTCACGTTCGCAGGATCACCGATCAGGACGATGTTGGCGATGCCTTTTTCCAGTATCTTGGCGCAAGCTTCGATGGTCCGCGGGTCCGATGCCTCCGGCAATACAATGGTTTTTTTGTCGCTTCTGGCTTTGTCAAAAATCTTGTCAATGAATCCCATGTTTAATACCCCTTTTTTCGTACCGGCCCTGGATGCCAATGGCTGGACTGTACCTGCAACCGAAAAGACCGTTTGTTCTCTTAGAACACACTACAGTATAGCCGAAAGGCTACATGCTGCCAACTGCAATTGACCTTTGCCTGTTCAAAATACAGCTGCATTTTACGATGATGATGTCAGGACATTGCCAACAGTGCCAGGATATTGTCGCGGGCAGTCATGGTAACCACCCCCTGGCTGTCCAGGCGGAAAATGGCGTCGAGGACCGAACTGGTCGGACTGGTGGCCCGATGCCAGCTGAGCCGTTCCACGGCGCGCCTGTAGAGCGTTTCGTGCCCGGTAATGCGGGCAATCCTGGCTGTCAACGCCAGACCGGCCAGGGATTCATCGTTTGTACTGGGCTGGCCCTGGGCGATGTGGTACGTTGAGTACAGGACAGCGTCGTTCAGCACATGTTCCAGCAGCCAGCTCTGGGTCCGTGGGTCAAGCTGGCCGATTTCAGCCAGATGCAGCGCCGAAGCCAGGGATTCTGGCAAATCGACCACAGGTGCCGAGCGGATGAATCGAACATAGCCTTGCTGGCTGGTCGCATAGCCATACGCATACAATGGCAGCGCGTCACTGATCAGGCCACCCTGGACCAGAGATACGGCATCGGTAAAACGATTCTCAAATCCCGGATCCAGTTCTGCCAGGGTCTTCAGGGCGAGCAAGTCCAGTGCAGCCAAACGGATCACAGGGTCCTCGGCATAGCCTTCTGTTGCCAGCTCCGATGCTGGTTCCGGCTGCGGGGTCGGCGTGGCTGCCGGGTCCTGAGTCGGAGCAGAGGTGGGAATAGCGACCAGCTGGTCAGGGGCCAGACTGGAACCGATCACCAGGGACAGGCTGGCTGCCAGCCCGGTTTCCTGTTCATCCAGTTTCTCGCTGGGCCACTTGGCATAGGCCAGTGCCAGAACTTTCAGATAGAGCAGCGAGTCAGGCCATGAATCCCCATCGCCTGCAACAGGTTCAAGCCGGGCGCTTGAGTCCTCGCCAGAAAAACCTGCCTGCGGGTCATTCATCACCCTGGTCCGCACAGGATAGACCAGCCCTCGAGGACTCAGGAAATAAGTCCGGAATGTCTCGTGCCATTGATCAAACAGGGACTTCCTGTCTTGCTCGGCCAGCCAGAAGCCATAAAGCAACTGGTCTTGCGCGATCCATTCTCCTGACCATTGGGCCGGGGTGGACAGTTCTTCATTGGCTTGCTGATACCAGGAAACGAGGCCCACACCACTCATCAAGTTGGCCCGCAGGCGGGTTTCGATTTTTTCGATCTCTTCTGGCGGGACGGTTGCTGCAAAGGGTGATGAATCTTGCGATCCAGGTACGGCAAAGGGTCGGTGCGGCGGCGCTGATAATTGAAACCACAACAGAGCCCCAGCCGCAGCCAGCAGCACGAACAGGGCAATGAGCAGCCATCCGGCCTTTCTGGGGTGATGGTTTGATCCGATTGTTGCCATATGCCGCCATCATAGCAGAATCACTCCGCCACTGCTATAATCGTGCACATATGAAAACAGCTGGAATCATCGTTGAATACAATCCCCTGCATAACGGCCATGCCTGGCAGCTGCAAAAGGTCAAGGAGACCTTGGGCAAAGACACCGCCATTGTCGTCGTCATGAGCGGGCCCTTCACACAGAGGGGCGAGCCAGCCGTGCTCGACAAATGGACGCGGGCCAGCATGGCCCTGGCCTGTGGAGCAAGCCTGGTCCTGGAGTTGCCCCTGCCCTATGCCACGGCCAGCGCCGAACGGTTTGCTTCTGGAGGCGTCCAGATCCTGGCTGCCACCGGCATCACGAAGACACTGGTTTTTGGCAGTGAGCATGGCATGTTGCCGGATCTGCTCGACCTGGCCAACCTCTTATCCAGTGAAACGCCCGCGTTCAAGGCCTCCCTGCAAGGGTACCTCGAGACAGGCTTATCTTTTGCTGCAGCAAGGCAGCTGGCTGTTGCCGCCCTGCTGGGAGACAGCCAGAAGGCAGCCCTGCTGAAAAGCTCCAACAACATTCTGGGGGTTGAATATTTGAAAGCTATCTTGCGCCTGCCCGCCAGAAAACGCCTCGACCCGGTTACATTCCAGCGCCAGGGCCAGGGTTATCTGGACCCTTCCCCTGCATCTGACTTTGCCAGTGCCACGGCCATCCGGCAGGTGATTGCCAGCGGCAGATACAATCCGGCCCTTTTGCTGCAACAACTAGCCCACACCATGCCGCCAGAAGCCCTGGGTATCCTTTTGGCGGCGGTTGCCAGAAAAGAGGGTGTGGTGCTGTATGAAGACCTGGCAGTCCCGGTCCTTACCCATCTCAGGACACGAAAGTCCGAGGATCTCTTGCCTTATCCAGGCATGGGCGAAGGCCTTGCCCAACGCCTGCACGAGTTTGCTCGCCGGCCAGCAGAACAAGATAGCCGGGATGCAAGACTCCGTCAGCTGGTCGAATCTGCCATGAGCCGGCGATTGCCGCGAACCCGAGTCCAGCGCGCACTCCTGCACATGCTTTTGAACCTGAAAACCTCTGATCTCGAACAAATCGATGCCGCAGGAGGGCCTGCCTACATCCGGGTTCTGGGATTCGATAAAAACGGCCGCTATCTATTGAAACTGATGCGCCAGAAGGCGAGTCTGCCGGTCATCACCCGCGGCTCTGATTTCCACGAGCACCTGAAGGACCCCAATCTGCAGCATCAGTCCCAGTTTGACCTGGCCGGCACCGACCTCTGGTCGATCCTGGCCGGATCAAATGCCGGCACCGATTTTGACAGGCCCGTTGTCATTCGCTAAAATCCACACGTGCCCATGATTCAATTCCGGCCCGATACCAATCAATCACCCCATCAGAAAGAGAGTGTTACCCCATGTCAAACCAGAATGTCTATGATCTGCTTAAGGACCGCGGCTACCTGGCCCAGGTCACACATGAGACGGAAGTCCGCGATTTGCTGGGCAAGCCGGGGGTTACATTCTATATAGGCTTTGATCCGACTGCAGACAGTCTTCATGTCGGCCATTTTGTCCAGATGATGGTCATGGCCCACATGCAAAAAGCCGGCCATCGCCCGATCGCCCTGATCGGCGGCGGCACGGCCATGATCGGCGATCCTTCCGGACGCTCGGATTTGCGCCAGATCATGACGGCAGAAACCATCCAGCACAATGGCGACCGTTTCAAAGAGCAGATGAAGATCCTGATCGATTTTACCGACGGCAAGGCCTTGATGATCAATAATGCCGACTGGCTGTTGAAGCTCAACTATGTTGATTTTATCCGTGACATCGGGCCCCATTTCTCGGTCAACCGCATGCTCACGGCCGAATGCTACAAGAACCGCATGGAACAGGGCCTGACATTCCTCGAATTCAACTACATGCTGATGCAGTCTTATGATTTCCTGGTCCTTTACCGCCAGAACCAGTGCCAGATGCAACTGGGCGGGGATGACCAGTGGTCCAATATCCTCGGCGGCGTCGACCTGATCCGCAGGAAAGACCAGGGCGCTGCGTTTGGCATGACCTTCCGCCTCCTGACCACCAGCGCCGGCACCAAGATGGGCAAGACAGCCAAAGGCGCCGTCTGGCTCGATAAAGACAAGACCAGCCCGTACGAATTCTACCAGTACTGGCGCAACATCGATGACGCCGATGTCATCAATTGCCTCAAACTTCTGACCTTCCTGCCACTACCGGAGATCGCCGAATATGCCGCACTCCAGGATGCCGCGATCAACGAAGCCAAAAAACGGCTCGCCCTGGAAGTGACGACGATTGTCCACGGGGCTGAGGCTGCAGCTGCTGCCCGCGCCCAGGCCGAAGACCTGTTTGAAAAAGGTGGCCGTTCTGAGCAGATGGCCAGCACTTCTTTTTCCCAGGCCGACCTGGAAAAAGGCATCCCCTTGCTGGATGCGCTGTTGTCTGCCAGACTCATCCCGTCCAAAGGCGAAGGAAGACGACTCGTCGCCCAGGGCGGTATCACCCTCAACGATGCTGTGATCACCGATTTCACCCGCCTTCTGACGCCAGACGATTTCAACAATGGAGACGTCATTGTGCGCAAGGGCAAGAAAACCTACCATCGCCTGACCATCGCCTGACGATAGGAGGATGGTCTTGAATCAAATGCCCGGACTGAGGGTCGAGGTCACTGCCTCGGCCCTTTTTTCACCAGAGAGGGTTCGGATGTTGGCCCGCCCGTCTTGTTCGTTGCGCAAAAAAAGAGCTGCTTCTTTGCTGAAGCAACCCTTCCTTGTTATGCTCAGGTGTGTGGTCCGGACTTACTTGCCCAGATTGTTCAGGGCTTTGGCCAGACGGGATTTCTTGCGGGCTACTGTATTCTTGTGCAGGTAGCCTTTGGCCGCAGCTTTGTCGAGTGTGGCCTGGGTCGATTGGATCATATCGGCAGCACCTTCCACAGAAGAGGCCACAGCGGCTTTGGTCTTCTTGACGGCTGTGCGAATCTCGCTTTTCTTGATCTTGTTGGCAGCGGTCTTTTTGGCGATAACCTTGACGCGCTTGATGGCTGACTTGATATTCGGCATGTCTTTTCACCTCCCGGGAAGACGCAATGATTGCGTTTCGTTTTTTGCACTGATGTATTTTAGCATGCTGATTCCGCCTTGGCAAGACTATCCGTAACATAAAAAGATACACATAACAGAAAAGCCGTGTTAAGATGGGAACAGATGAAAATCTATTTATATGGAGGAAGTAACACATTTATGCCCGAAAATTCCAAACCGAAATCCAGCCGGCCGGCGCAAAACGCCCCCGGATCTGTTAAAGCTGAGCCTCACGTCAAACAGTCTGCCGAGGCCCAAAACCAGCGCCCCAGCAAGAAAACACCACCGGTCCAGGGACAAGTCCGGCCAAAAAGCGCTCCCAAGCCCTCGGTTACCGGGGCTGCAGCGCCTCAGCCACGATCAGTCGGCAAGCACGTATCCGGGCAGCAGCAATGCACCCCGCGTCCAGCTGCCAGCCCGAGCACACCTGCCACCTCCCACAAGCCCCGGCCGGCAACAGGGCATCAGCCCACCGCCCACCAGCGTTCTGCCACTCCGCGCCTGAAAGTCATCCCCCTGGGTGGCATGCGCGAAATCGGCAAGAACATGACCGTCTATGAGTACGGCGACGACATGATCATCGTCGATTGCGGCATCGCCTTCCCTGCCGAAGACATGCCCGGTATCGATGTCGTCATCCCGGATTTCTCTTATGTCATCAATAATCGCCAGAAACTCAGGGGCATCTTCATCACCCATGGTCACGAGGACCACATCGGCGCCTTGCCCTATCTTCTGAAGGACATCAAAGTCCCGGTCTATGCCAATCACCTGACCATCGAGCTAATCAGCCGCAAGATCGAAGATCGCGGCACCGGAGTCAAAAATGCCCAGCTGATCAAAGTCAGCGACGGCGATGTGGTCGGGGTGGGCAATTTCTCGGTTGAATTCATCCATGTCAACCACAGCATCGAGGATGCCAATGCCCTGGTCATCCGGACACCGGCCGGCATTATCTACCATTCCGGCGACTTCAAGATCGATCATACCCCGATCCATGGCAAACCCATGGACTTGACCCGGATCGGTGCCATCGGCGACGAAGGGGTCCTGCTGATGGTCTGTGAGAGCACCAATGTCGAGAAAAAAGGCTACACGCCGTCCGAGCGCAAGGTCGGCGATTCGCTGGCTGAGCTTTTCGGCAAAGCGGAGGGCCGCATTTTTGTCACCACCTTCTCTTCCAATGTTTCGCGCGTCCAGCAGATCTTCACAGCTGCCGAGCGGTACAACCGCAAAGTTGCCCTGATTGGCCGCAGCATGGTCAATGTCTTTGACGCGGCCAATTCGCTCGGTTATATCGACATGCAGCCCGACACGCTGATCGATGTCAACCAGATCGACCGCTATCCGGCCGACAAGCTGGTCCTGATCACGACCGGCAGCCAGGGTGAACCGATGTCAGCCCTGACCCGGATGGCTTTCTCCGAGCATCGCACCGTCGAAATCGTTCCGGGGGACACGGTGATTTTGTCCTCGTCGGCGATTCCCGGCAATGAAAAATCAGTCTACCGGGTCATCAATGAGCTGTATCGCCGCGGTGCCCACGTCATTTACGAATCCCTGTCCGAAATCCACGTTTCCGGCCATGCCTACCAGGAAGAACTCAAACTGCTGCACAACCTGGTCCGTCCCCGTTTCTTCATACCAGCTCATGGCGAATACAGGCATCTGTACCGGCATGCCGAACTGGCCAACCAGCTGGGCAGCCCTTGGGAGAGCATTTTTGTCCTGGGCAATGGAGACATCTTCGAGTTCGCACCTGGCGAGCAGAAGGCTGACATCAGTGGATTTGTCCAAGCCGAAGGGGTCCTGATCGATGGCTCGAGCGCCGGCTTCATTGACAACCTCGTCCTCAAGGACCGCCGCCTGCTGTCGGATGATGGTGTTGTGGCCATTTTCATTGCTGTCGATGACAAGGCCAACAGCCTGGTCGGCCAGCCGGACATCCAGACCCGTGGTTTCATGTATGAAAGCGAAAGTGAACGCATCATCTTGGAAACCCAGAAGAAAATTGCGGTCTTTGCCCACAAAGCAGATCAGGGCAGCAAACCTTTGGCCACCATGCTGGCGAGCAACCAGCTCAAGGACCAGCTCCGGGACTTGCTCTTTGAGCGGACCCGCCGTCGCCCTGTGATCCTGGTTTCAGTGCTGATTGTCTGATCCCTTGCGGCCGCGTGACTCCCGGAATTTCCCGGGGGTCACGCCGGTCATTTTCTTGAAAACTTTCGAAAAATAGCTCTGTCCGTCAAAGCCAGCCTGGGATGCGATGTCAACCAGCGGCACGCTGTCGTTGAGCAGGAGCTTTTTAGCTGCTTCCACTCGGACCTGGTTGACGTAGCTGTTGAAATTGACCTTCATTTCATCTTTGAAAATCCGGCTGAAATAGGCAGGGCTGAGATAGACCAGCGCTGCGGTCTCTTCGAGTGTCACCTTGCGCGTGTAGTTTTTCCGGACATAATCAACAGCCCGGTAGATCACATCGGCATGCTTGACATGAGCCAAGTTGAAAACTTGTTCACTGAAGCGGTTCATGATGCCGGACAACCAGAAGGCTATCTCATCGACATTGCGGAAAGAATAGATTTTGCCAAGATAGGTGTAATTCAGCCCGAAAATCTGGGCAGTGTCTGCACCTCCCCGGATGGCCGCACGTGACAAGAGCACGACCAGTTCGACAACTCGGGCCCGCATGACTTCAATGCTGCCGCTGCTGGAAAAAAAGATATGGCCCAGAATCTCATTGAGGATCTGCCTGGCTCCTGCCTTGTCCCCCGCTTCAATCCGTTCCAGCAGCTGCTCTTCTTTGGCCATCGGGTAATCGAGCAGTGCCGGATCGACATACGCGTAATTTTTCAAAAAACTGATCTGTTCCCAGAGTTCTGCCTGCAGTTCCCCGGACTGGCGCTTTTCCTCCAGCTTGGCAAAGGTGTGGTCGGACAAGCCTGCAGCCGTCCAGCAGAGCAGTTCACTGAGGCTATTGACCCGTTCGGTCGAGACCACCGGGATCACTTTGAGTTTTTGCCACAAAGTCTCCCTGGCCTGTTCTGGCCAGTCGAGCCTTTCAGCCAGGTCGTCAAACAAGAGATCTTCCGGGTCAATCAAGTGGACGGGCCCACCGATCAAGGCGCCCACAACCTGCCCCTTCTGAATCACCGGGCTGGCCCAATGCGTGAGGCCCAGCGGGCAAAAATAGACATACATGCCGCCGAAGCGCTCGGCCTGGTAGCACCCATAGAGATGGGCATTGCTGCAGAGAGAGACCGGGCTGGAAGTTCCCCCATCTTGTTGCGGGCGATCCGGATGGGTGTGCTGCCAATCCGGACCCAGCTGGCTGGCCAGATCGCAAATGGCTCCCTGGGCAGGGATTGGGCTGGTTTCGTACAGGGTCTTGCCGGCAGCATCGATCACCCGGCAGCCGATCTGGCAAGCCCGGCTGAAATGATCAGCGGCCATGCGCGCCTGTTCCAGGTCGATCTGGGGCACGTTCTCATTTTTCTGCTGGTTTGCATCGGTGTTTCTCTCATCCATGCTGCGATCCTCTCTGGTCAGCGGCCGCGATGGACTTCAATGATGTCCCGGATGGCCTTGATCCGTCCCATGACCCGGTCGAACTGGTTCTGGCTGGACACTTCGATGGTCATGACCAAAGTGGCTGTCACGTCTTTCATCGCAGTCAGCTTGCCGGAAAGTATGGACACTTTTTCCTCGGCGATGGCATTCGAGACGTCAGCCAGCAAGTGGCGCCGGTCTCGGGCAACAATTTTGAGTTCGACCTGATAAGTCGAATTGCCACCATCCTTGGCCCAGGCGACATCGATCAGGCGGGATGCCTTTTCGGCATTGGTCGCTGACCCCGATGAATTTTCCATGAGCTGGCGGATATTGCTGCAGTCCGTGCGATGGACCGCGACGCCCTTGCCACGGGTGACAAAACCGATGATCGGGTCGCCCGGGACAGGACTGCAGCAGCGCGACAGGCGGACCAGGCAATTGTCGATGCCTTTGACGACAACACCCTGGTCGTAGCGCGACACCTTGTGCTTGCTGGCTGGGCGGGAAATGGTCTGGGTCCCGTCCTCATCTTCGAGCGGATTGGACAGGGGGCTATAAACCACCTGGCCTGATGGGCTGATCCGGTAGCCGAGCCGGATTCGTTCATCTTCCGGCAGGCTGCGGATGTATTCATCTCTCAACCGCGGCACAATCTTGCCTGCAGACAAGCCACCATAGCCGATGGCTGCGTACAAATCATCCAACGTGCTCAGGGTGTAGCGACGATACAACGCCTCCAGGAAATCTGGTTTCAAAAGCTGGGCGTGGGCAAATCCAGTTTTCTTGATTTCCCTTTCAACGATTTCCTTGCCACGCAGGACATTTTCCTCGCGCATCTCCTTTTTGAACCACTGGCTGATCTTGTTGCGTGCGGATGTGGATTTGACGATCTTGAGCCAGTCCCGGCTCGGGCCATGGACTTTTTCCGAGGTCAGGACTTCGACAATGTCCCCGTTTTTCAGTTCATAGGTCAGGGGTACGATCCGGCCATTGACTTTGGCTCCATACATGCGGTTGCCGATGCCGCTGTGGATGTTGTAGGCAAAATCGATCGGGCAGGATCCGGCTGGCAGGGAACGGACTTCCCCCTTCGGCGTGAAAACAAAGACCTCATCCGCTACCAGGCCACTTCTGAGGGTCTCCATGAATTCGCCGGCATCGCGCATGTCTTTCTGCCACTCGAGCAGCTGGCGCAGCCAGGTCATCTTGCCTTCGAAATTATCCGAATTGCCAGTTGTCTTGGGCGCACCTTCCTTGTAGCGCCAGTGGGCCGCGATGCCGTATTCGGCCGTGCGATGCATGGCCAGGGTCCGGATCTGGACTTCGAAGGGAATTCCTTTCGGGCCAATCACCGTGGTGTGCAACGACTGGTACATATTGGGCTTGGGCATGGCGATGTAGTCCTTGAACCGGCCGGGCATCGGTTTGTACAATTCGTGGACCAGCCCCAGGACCGCATAACAGTCGGCAACTGTATTGACAATGATCCGGGTCGCAAACAAGTCATAGATCTGCTCGAGTTCCTTGCCCTGCGACTTCATCTTGCGGTAAATGCTGTAAAAATGCTTGGGCCGGCCTTCGATATCGGCCTCGATCCCCATCTCCCGAATCTTGCTTTGCAGCTGGACGACCACATCCTCCAGGTACTGCTCACGCTCTGACCTTTTTTGTGAGATCGCTCCGACCAATTCATAATAGGCATTGCGGTCGATGTAGCGCAGGCAGAGATCTTCGAGTTCCCACTTGACCTTGTAGATACCAAGGCGGTGTGCCAGGGGAGCATAGATATCCAGGGTTTCGCGTGCCTTTTCCAGCTGTTTTTCCGGAGTCATGTGTTTCATCGTCCGCATATTGTGCAGCCGGTCGGCCAGCTTGATCAGGACGACCCGGATATCCTTGGCCATGGCTAAAAACATTTTGCGGAAATTTTCGGCCTGGATCTCTTCCTTGGAGGAATACGGAATCCGGCCGAGTTTGGTTACGCCATCGACGAGGGACGCCACGTCCTCGCCGAAACGCTCAGCCAGTTCCTCATAGGAGATACCTGTGTCCTCGATGGTGTCGTGCAGCAAGGCTGCGATCAAAGTGTCGGCGTCAACTTCCAGCTCCGTCAGGATCTCAGCGGTGGCCAGCGGGTGGATGATGTAAGGTTCGCCGGTGACGCGCCGCTGCTGCTCGTGGGCGGTGCGGGCAAATTCATATGCTTCAACGATCCGCTGACCATCGTGCTGGCCGGAATATTCCTCATACAAGCGGATGATCCGCTGCAAAATCTCGTTGCTGTTGTCGTGATGGCTCATGCAAGGCCTCCCTGAGTTTTCAGGAATTGGTAGGTCGGGGAATCAGACAGGCGGATCTTGGCTTGGTTTTCCCTTGCTGGCAATAAAGCAATCCGGACGCGGTCATGACCCAGATACTGGAGGGTGAGCAAACCGCTTTCAGCAAACACACGCAGGATCTGGGCCAGTTTGCAGGCATTCAAGGTCCGGTTGTAACTGCGGGCGATTCGGCGGGCCAGCAAGGTCAGGTCGGTCTGGACTGGATGCTCTGCATAGGCTGTGCGCAAGTACTGGAAAGCCATGACATAATCGTCCCGATCCGGGAGCAAGTGATCCAGCGGCAGCTGGCAGATCCTGGCCAGGCTATTCAGGTCAGGTTGCAAGGCAAATGCATCAGGCTGCAAAGGCCAGATGCGGCCCAATTCAGAAATGATGCTGGGATGGATGTCCCGGATCTGAAGCTGCACCGTGCGCCGGCCATTGAATTGATTCAGTTCCAGTGCAAACAGGAGATCCACCTGGTCGCCGGCAGAAAACAAATCGTCTGCCTGGCTGAAATTGAACGCAATTCCGGAAAGAGAACGGCCCTTGCCATCATCGACCGCAATGCGGACATGCTTGCCATTTCCCACCAGGCGCCATTCAGTGAGGGTCAGGTTGCGGCAGACCAGCAAGGGTTGCCGGTTACCCTCACCAAAGGGAGCCAGCTGCTGCAAGGCGATGGCATTGCTTTCATTGAGGTCAGCAAGGGTAACCAAGGCATCCGCAACCATTTCGGGGCGGAAGGCTAGCCTGTCAACCTGGCCAGCAGCATAGGCATTGACCGCTTGGCGGAACGAAGCCAGGGAAGCTTCATCCACCTCGATGCCGGCCGCCTTGCGATGGCCGCCGAATTTGACCGTGTGCTCAGAACCGGCCCGGATCGCTTCCAGGATGTCAAAATCGCCGCAGGTGCGGGCCGATCCTTTAAAACGTCCACCCTCCCCACCCAGGACAATGACGGGACGGTGATACAAATCGACCAGGCGTGAGCAGACAATGCCGACCACGCCGGTATGCCAGCCCGCACGGGCCAGCACGATCAGGTCCGGTGAGGCAAAATCAAAGGATGACTCGATTTCGGCGGTCGCCTCCGCCAGGATGGCGGCCTCCAGCGCCTGGCGCTGGCTGTTTTGTTCCTGCAGCTCCAGTGCCAGTTCCCGCGCCCTTGAGCGATCATCGGTCAGCAGGAGTTCCAGTGCAGGCATGGCAGCGCCCAGACGGCCAGCAGCATTCAGGCGGGGTGCGAGCGTGTAGCCGATCGTACTGGCATCGATGCTGCGGTCGTTCTGGACACACACAGACAGTAATTCAGTCAGGCCGGTGTGCAGATGACGATTCAATGCACCCAGGCCTTGGTGCACCAGGATCCGGTTTTCATCCAGCAAGGGCACCACATCTGCGACCGTGCCGAGCGCAACCAGGGCATATTCCGTCAGATCAGGCAGAGGTACATGCAGGACCTGGCACAAGGCCTGGATCAGTTTGAAGGTGACGCCAACGCCAGACAGGCTGGTCGTCGGATACAATGAATCCGGCCGCTTGGGATTGACGACCGCCTGGGCTCGCGGCAGAATATCCGGACATTCATGATGGTCGGTGATGACAACTGCGACGCCGGCAGCTTCCAGCTGGTCGACGGAATGGACGCTGGTCACCCCACAGTCGACTGTAATCAACAGCCCTGCTCCCAGGTCCAGGGCTCGCTCCACACTCGACTCACTCAAACCATAGCCATCCACCAGGCGATCCGGGATCATGGGCTCGCAGGGGATGCCATTCTGGCGAAAAAACCGGGTCAGCAGCGCGGTGGCCGTCAGTCCGTCGACATCGTAGTCGCCGTGGATGACAATGGTGCGTCCGTCATCGATTGCAGCCTGGATGGATGTGCAAGCCTCCCTCATGTCCGGCAACAGGAAGGGATCATGAAGATCCTCGAGCCGGGGTGACAGGAACCGTTCGCGTGCGTTCCCGTCACCCAGATGGCGGCTTTGCAGAATGCGTTCAGGCAAAGGGGCAGACCCCGGCTGTTCGTCCAGGATTTTCCATTCTTTCTGGATCAGCATGGTTTGCCCTCCTTCCTCACAGCATTGGCTTAAGTAGTACCAGTATAGCAAAAGAGACTCGATACCGCGTGATACCAAGTCCCTTTTTTCATACGTGCAACAGGATTAACCGAGCAGACGTTTGACGATCGTATTGACCAGCTTGCCGTCTGCCTTGCCCTTGACATCCGGCATGAGAACTTTCATCACGGCACCCATGTCGCGGGCGGAATGGGCATTGGCCTTGGCAATGGCGGCCCGGACCAGTTCCTCGATCTGTGCTTCACTGAGCTGAGCCGGCAGATAGGCCTCGATCAGGGCCATCTCGGCCTGGTTTTTCTCGATGATATCGGTGCGGTCAGATCCGGCCAGTTCCTGGACGGTCTCCGAACGCTTCTTGTATTCCTTGGCCAGAATCTCGAACACACCTGACTCTTCCAGAGTGACCTGCTGGTCTTTTTCGATTTGCAGGACAGCAGCCCGGACAATCTGCAGCAGGTCCTTGCGCAGGGTGTCCTTGGCCTTCATGGCTTCCTTGAGATCTTCCAGCAATTTTTCTTTAATGTTCATAAGTGTTTAGTGTTTCCTTTTCCGGGCTGCTTCAGTTTTCTTTTTGCGGCGGACACTTGGTTTATCATAATGTTCATGCTTGCGGACTTCGGCGAAGACGCCGGAGCGGGAGCAAGATCGCTTGAAACGACGCAGGGCGCTGTCAAGAGTTTCGTTTTCTTTCACTCGAATTTCTGACACGTTGTTCTCACCCCCTCAACATCGCAATCTTTGTCCTCGTGATGATGACAGGTGCAGCAAGTTTTCGCAAACAGGCTGCAGCAGTAGCATTATACGTGCAGGCCGGGTGTTTAGTCAACGAAACGGTGGTTTGAGACCGGTCAGTTGATCGCAGATCTTCAGACGATTTTGTCGCCCAGGACCTTGCCACCTAGCAGGTGAAAATGGAC
The DNA here is from genome assembly GCA_009928985.1 of Clostridia bacterium. GTDB lineage: Bacteria > Bacillota > Clostridia > Saccharofermentanales > UBA5734 > UBA5734. Next base: position 15,024 of record SABL01000014.1, on the reverse strand, counting down.
ATGGGCTATGGTCTGGCCCGCATCGGCACCGCAGTTGTTGATCAGGCGATAGCCGTTCTGGCGGATGCCCAGCTTGTCAGCCACTTTGGGAATGGCACGCAACACTTGACCCAGGATCCGTTCGCCATCCTGGTGGCTGGCGAGTGCATCAATATCCGCAACATGTGTTTTGGGCACAATCAGGACATGGACTGGGGCCTGGGGATGCATGTCCTGAAACGCTACGACCGCTTCATCTTCATAGATGAACGGTACCGGAATCTCACCGTTGGCCAATTTGCAGAAAATGCAGTCAGGCATGTTCTTCCTCCTGTGATAACAGCTGGGTCAGTGACCCAATTGCTTGTGTGCCAGCTCAGCAGCCGCGGCGAGAGCCTTGTCAATAGCTGTGATGTCTTTGCCACCGGCCTGGGCCATGTCGGGACGACCGCCTCCGCCACCGCCCGTGATCCTGGCAGCTTCGCGGACGAGGCCTCCTGCATTGGCACCCGCTTTGACCGCTTCAGGACTGGCCATGGCGACCAGGGCAACTTTCCCTTCCTGGCTGCTGGCCAAAACGACAACAGCCGGAGCAATCTTGTCACGCAGGCGGTCGGCAGCCTGGCGCAACTGGTCGGCATCCGGTGTATCGAGACGCGCGGTGAGGATCTTGAACGAACCAGCCACAATAGCCTGGGCAGCGAGTTCATCGGCTGCACCGGCCGTCCGGCGAGCCTGTTCGGATTCGATCTGTTTTTCGAGTTCTTTGGTCCGGTTCAGAAGGACTTCGACCCGGTGAGGGACTTCATTGGCGGGAGCCTTGACCATCTGGCCCATCTTGAGCAACAGGTCATCCTGCTCACGCACCCAGGCCAGAGCGGCCTGGCCAGTGATGCCTTCGATCCGGCGCACACCCGCTGCGACACCGCTCTCGGACACCAGACGGAAGAGGCACGCTTCAGAGGACTGCTTCAGGTGGGTGCCGCCACACAATTCCTGGCTGAAATCGCCCACGCGGACGACGCGGACCTGGTCCCCGTACTTTTCATCAAACAGAGCCATGGCACCTGATTTGCGAGCCTCATCGAGCGACATCACTTCAGTCTTTACAGCCAGGTTTTCCAGGATCACACCGTTGACAATTTGCTCAACCTGGGCTTTTTCGGCGGCGGTCATCGGCTGGAAATGGTTGAAATCGAAACGCAGACGATCGGCCGAAACAGCCGATCCTGCCTGGGCAACATGGTCACCCAGGACCTGGCGCAAGGCTTTGTGCAGGATATGGGTCGTGGTGTGATTGCGGGCGGTCGACAGGCGGGTCGTGCGGTCCACCGTCAGCGTCACGGTTTCCCCAAGCGCCAGGCTGCCCGTTTCGACCATGGCGCTGTGCAAGTAAATGCCCTCTGCGGTCTTGGTCGTATCGAGCACACGCGCAGTGCCACTGGGGCCGGAAATCTGGCCAACATCACCCGTCTGTCCGCCGGAAGCGCCATAGAAAGGTGTGCGGTCCATAATCAGGGTGATTTTCTGGTTTTCTACAGCCAAGTCCGAAAGGTTTGGGGTTTCACTGGCTTCATCAGCGACCAGGATGGCCTTGATCACCCCTTCATCTGCCAGCGTTTCATAGCCTGTAAACAAAGTTGCCACCGTGCGGTCGACACCTTCCGGCAGGCTGCCCTGCCCCCAGGCAGAACCAACTTTCTCGCGCAAAGCTTTGCGGGCCATGTCTTTTTGCCGGTTCATCTCGACGCGAAATCCGTCTTCATCGATCTCAAGGCCTTGTTCTGCAGCCATTTCCCGGGTCAGGTCGAGCGGGAACCCATAGGTGTCATGGAGCTTGAAGACATCTTCCCCGGACAGGCGACGCTGGCCATCTGCACGGGATTTCTCCAGCATCTGCTCGAGGATGGCTGTGCCCTGGGCGATGGTCTCGGCAAAACGCTCCTCCTCGGTGCGGATGACCTTGGTGATGTAGTCCTGTCTGGCAACAAGTTCTGGATAAGCGGACTTGGACTCACGCACGACAATTGCGCAGACGTCATGCAGGAACGGTTTGTCGATCCCGAGCAAGCGGCCAAAACGGGCGGCTCGGCGCAGCAGGCGGCGCAGGACATAGCCGCGGCCCTCGTTGGACGGGATGATGCCGTCGGCAATCATCATCGTTGTGCTGCGGATGTGGTCGGTGATGACGCGGATTGCAACATCGGTTTTCTCATCCTGGCCATAGTGGACCGAGGTCTTGGCACAGACATAGTCGAGGATCGCCCGGACCGTGTCAACTTCGAACAGATTGCCCACACCCTGCATGATGACCGCAAAACGTTCGAGACCGGCACCGGTGTCGATGTTTTTCTTGGCCAGAGGGGTATAGGTGCCATCCTCTTCTTTATTAAACTGGGTGAAGACCAGGTTCCAGAATTCGACATAGCGGTCGCAATCGCAGCCGACCTGGCACGTCGGGCTGTCACAGCCATATTCCTCGCCCCGGTCGAAATAGATCTCCGAGCAGGGACCGCAGGGACCGGTGCCGTGTTCCCAGAAATTGTCGGCCTTGCCAAGGCGGAAAATCTTCGATTCCGGCAGGCCGACATCCTGATGCCAGATATCGTAAGCCTCGTCATCTTCCAGGTAGACGGTCACGAACAGGCGATCTTGCGGAATTTCCATGACTTTCGTGCAGAATTCCCAAGCCCAGGGGATGATTTCCTTTTTGAAATAATCGCCAAACGAGAAATTGCCCAGCATCTCGAAATACGTGCCATGACGGCTCGTCTTGCCGACCCGCTCGATATCCGGGGTGCGAATGCATTTCTGGCAGGTTGTCACTCGCGGCGCCGGTGGCGTTTCCGCCCCGGTAAAATACGGTTTCAAAGGCGTCATGCCTGCATTGATCAAGAGGATCGAGGGGTCATTCTTGGGCACCAGCGGGAAACTGGGCAGGCGCAGGTGTTCTTTGGATTCAAAGAAAGCCAGGAATTTCTCCCGGATGTCATTCAGACCGAGTGGTTGCATGGTGGTCACGTCTCCTTGCCGGATGTTTGGTCCTTCACAATAGGGCCATACATTATCCGAAATAGTTTACACGAATCAGCAAGGACGGGCAACAGGCCAAATAGTGCGGACCGAACAGGCAGAATCTGGAACGGATCTGTGATAGAATCGGTTTGAATCTGAAATCAGCCATTCTTCAGTCAGGAAAGGGTTTCTTGAAATGTCTCTGAACCAGAAAGATTCGAATGCAACACTCCAAACGCTGGCGAACACTCTCGGTGTTGCCATTCCGGAACTCTATATTCCCCATGCGGGCATCGATCTATCGCGATGGGCCGTTGTCGCCTGTGACCAGTACACCTCCCAGCCTGAGTACTGGCAGCAAACAGAAACTCTCGTTGGCGACGTCCCCTCTACGCTGCGCCTGGTCTTGCCAGAGATCTATCTGGAACAACCCGGGGACAATCCGGTCGAAAACCGGATCGCCCGGATCAATCAAGCCATGGATGATTATTTGGACCAGGATATCCTGGTGCCCCTGGCGCCTGGCTGCATGGTCATTGACCGTTCGACTCGCCTGCATCCGAGCCGCATTGGATTATTGATCGCCATCGATCTTGAGCGATATGATTTCACACCTGGCAACCGGGAACTGACCCGGGCGACGGAAGGAACTGTTCTCGACCGTATCCCGCCGCGCCAGGCCATCCGCAAGGATGCTTTGCTGGAACTGCCTCATGTCCAGCTCCTGATTGACGATCCAGGAAGAACCGTGATCGAACCCCTCCACGCCGCCCTGTCCCCCCAGACGCCCTTGTATGCAACGGATTTGGCGCAAGAAGGCGGTTTTGTCAAAGGATGGCACGTGTCATCTGACAGCAAGCTGCTGGCAAATGCTTTGACAGCCCTGGGCCAGCTGGCTTCACTGAAAGACTATGGATTGCTTTTTGCCGTTGGTGACGGCAATCATTCACTGGCCACAGCCAAAGCTCACTGGAACAGCATCAAGTCCGACGTTTCACCGGACCATCCAGCCCGATATGCCCTGGCTGAAGTCATCAACATCCATGACAGTGGCCTTGATTTTGAACCGATCCACCGGGCTGTGTTCAATATCGATTTCGAATTGTTCCTCGATCATGCCGAACGATTCTTCACAAAACAGCTGGCTGCCATGGTCAGGCCGGAGCATGCCATGTCGCTGCCTGTGCCAGTATATGGGCCTGGTTTCAAGACTGACTTGGCAGTGCCGCTCCAGCCAGGCGACCTGGTCGTCGGAGCGATCCAAGCCATGCTGGACGACCTTTTGGCACGGCATCCCGATGTCCGGCTCGATTACATCCATGGTGAAGAGGTCGTGCAGGAGCTCTCTGGCAAAGGTGCAGTCGGACTTGTACTGCCGTCGCTTGAAAAATCCGATTTCTTCGGCATCATCGCCCGGGATGGCATTTTGCCGCGCAAAACGTTCTCCATGGGTGAGGCCTTCGAAAAGCGTTATTATTTCGAAAGCCGGCGGATCCGCTGACCATGTCCGGCGCACCGGGATTGACTGCCGGTCCGTTGGATACAGGCCGATTCAGCCGCTCTTTTCGGATCCTGATCGCCTGGACCGGTGTTTTACTTCTGGTTCCAGGCGCTTCTTATGTGGCACTGGGCTCTGATGCGGTCGCATTTTTGCGCTGGTGGTTCGCGCTGCTGGCACTGGGACTCCTGGCCTGGCCGCTGTCACAGCAATTGTTTGGCCGTGTGTCACTAAACCTGGCTTATTTGCCAGCCAAGGCAATCGGCTTGTTCCTGATGAGCTTGCTCCACTGGGAAAGTGGCTATCTTTTTCATTTCGGCTTGACTCGAACTTCACTGCTCATGCTCTTTTTGTTGCTTTTTTCCTTGTGCTGGGTCTGGGGATTCAAGACATTTTTCAGACGATCTGTCCCGCATGGTCTGGGCAACCGGCTGTTTTCTGCCGCCCTGGCTGAACTCTTTTTTGGCAGCCTGCTCCTGGGTGGGGCATACCTGCGCTCATTCAAACCAGCCCTCGACAGTCTGGAAAAATTCATGAATGTCGCCTTCATCAACAGCATCTTGCGCAGTCCAGGTTTGCCGGCCGCAGATCCCTGGCTTGCGGGCGAAACGATCAACTACTATTATTTTGGACAGTACACCTACGCCCTGCTGACCCGGCTCACAGGACTTTCGACTCCGGTTGCCTACAACCTGGGGATGGCGACGTTATGGGCTTTCGGAGCCAGTCTCAGTCTGGTCCTGGGCGCAGGGATGATCCATCTGGCGCTGGATGCAGCCTTTCAGCGCGCAGCCGGATCAAACTCTGCAAGGCTCCATCCAGGTTCACACGCAGCGTGGCTGCTGAAGGCTGCCGGGGGGCTGTTGTCCTTCCTGCTGGTTAATGTCGGGGGCAACGGCCATGCCTTTTTCTACAGCGACCATGGGCCAGGCCAACCAGTCCTCGCTTGGCTTTCAGCTCATGAATGGCCAGTCGGGAATTTCAGCCAGGCCTATTGGTTTCCCAATGCCACCCGCTTCATCGGCTACAATCCTGAAACAGCCGACAAGACCATCCATGAATTCCCGGTTTATTCCTATCTGGTTTCCGATTTGCATGCCCACGTCATCAATTTGACGATTGTCCTCCTCTTCTTGCTGCTGCTTTTAAACCTGTTTGCCCGGGCTACTGCAGCAGGAAAAATCAGCCGCGGGAACCCAATATCTGGTGCCAATCCGTTTTTGCTCCAAAACATGGGCCAGGAAGGGCGCGCTGCTCTGAGTCAGCCGGAAATCTGGGCACTGGGCGTTTGCCTGGCCATTTTCATGATGCAAAACTACTGGGATTTCATCATTTACCTGCCGGTATCTGTCGTTGTGTTACTGGCTGGTAACGCTTTGGATCTGTCAAACCGAGGTCAAGGTACCGTCCTGCTGGTGACCATACGCCGGACAGCGTTCCAGATCCTCCTCCTCCTGGCCCTTGCCTTTATTCTGACGGCCCCCTTCCAGGCTTATTTTGAACCCATGAGCAGCCAGATTGCCTTCAGTGCTGCACGAACACCGCTCTGGCAAGTGCTGGTCCTGTGGGGACCGCATCTTCTGGCCGGTCTGGCCGGCAGCACAGCCCTGGTCGTCAGCCGAAAAGCCCGGGCAGATTTTCGGCCAGTTGACGGACTGGCCATCGCTCTTTTCGTCTATGGAGGCGTGCTGATCCTGGCCCCGGAACTCTTTTACGTGGTTGACATCTATTCGGGCGACTACAAACGAGCCAACACCATGTTCAAATTCACCTACCAGGCCTTCGTCCTCCTAGGCCTGGCCTGGGCTTATTTCCTGGTCCGACTGGCACAGGCACGGTCCTGGCGCAGCCTGGTCATCCTTCTTTTGTCAGGCCTTCTCGTCATGCCTGGCTGGTTTCCCGGTCTGGCCACCCGGCAATGGTATGGAGACCTGGCCCGTGCCAACCAGCAGGGTCTCGATGGCTTGGCACCGCTGGGCAAGAAAAATTCGCCCCAGGTCGCAGGCGAAGCAGCCAATGAACTGAGCGATGACCTCCTGGCCATCAACTGGCTGAACACCAACATCCAAGGTCAGCCGGTCATCCTGGAAGCTGCAGGTCCCAGCTACACCGACACTGGACGGATCGCCACCTTTACTGGCTTGCCGACTGTCATCGGCTGGGAAACCCATGAATGGCTGTGGCGAACCAGTCAAAGCCAGCCCAGTGCCTATGGCGATCTCGTCAAACCACGCCAAGATGACGTACGCTGGATATACACCACCACGGACCAGGCACAAAGACTGGACCTTATGACACATTACCAGGTTGCTTACATCGTGATTGGCGCCATTGAACGGTCCACGTATGGCGATGAATTGCAAGAAGAGATGCTGGTCAGCTGCGGCTCGGTCGTCTTTGATTCGGAGACGCTCAAAATCATCCGCACAGGAACACCTTGACAAAGGAGAGCTGCCATCGCCTGGCAGCTCTCCTTGTTTCACGCTGTTCTATTGTTCAGAGTCCCAGCTGTTTACTGGGGCGGGATCTTGATTTTCTGGCCCAGCTGCAGGTTGTCTGACGTCAAGCTATTGTAATCCTTGATCTTGTCGATGGTCGCCTGGGACCCATCGCCGAAATATTTGACGGCAATGGCATAGAACGTATCCCCGGATTTGACGGTATGGATAGTCTCCTGGGCGGGGGCTGCCGTGGTTTCGGCCGGCTTGGGAGTCGTCTCAGCCGTCGTTTCCTCGCTGGTTGTTTCTTCCGGTGTGGTCTCTTCAGTTTCTTCCGGTTCAGTTATGGTCATCTCGTCTGTTTCTTCGGTTGTCTCCGACTGGACGGTCGTCTCAGATGGCAAGGTAGTATCGCCGTCTTTGCCGAAAATCATGTTGAAAATGGCAAAAACAGCCCCGATGGTCACTGCCGTGATCACCATGTACAAGGCGAGGCGGCGAATCCGGCCATTCTCATCCCGGGGGCGTTCGAAGTAGCCTTTGTCATATGGTGTTTCTTCTTCATCCGGGATTAGATTCGGCATCGGCTCGACAGGGGCTGCGCTGGCCACGTCATCCTGGCTTTTAATCGCAGCGGGCTTGGACGGCTGGCCAGGCTGGCTAAGTTTGCCAGTCGGCTGGCTGAATTTGCCAGTCGGCTGGCTAAATTTGCCAGTTACTTGGCCAAAGAGTCCACCCTCTGCAGCAACGCGTGAAGGTGTGGGCCGGGCCGGCTTGTCTGTGGACCGGATAGACTCGACAAAGCAGGCGATGATCTGCATCGGAACACCGGGCAGCTTGGCTGAAGCTGCGGTGATGATCAGACCCGCCGCATCAGACTGGTCTTCTGCCTCGTACAGCAGGCGCAAAATCTCGTGCTGGCCCAGCGTGGTGATGATTTCCTTATTGCAGACGATCACGCAGTCGTCAGGCTGCAGCTGGGCAATATTGGAATACCGGACGGTACCGGCAACGCCGGCGCAATAAATGTCCTGGCCCAAGACCGGTTTACCGTGGTAATCCACCGGTTCCAGGGTGATGTCGTCGTGAGTCAGAGGGTACAGGGCATCATTACGGTAAAGATAGGCACAGCCATGGCCCATGGTGATGGCAGCCAGTTCGGCGTCTTTGACCATGACACCGGCAAAATAGGGCTGGCGAGCGTTTTCATGCTGCAGGGAACCACGACCGGCAATTTCGACCGCACATTCAGCAAGCTCATTGATCTCTGCGTCGATGTTGCGGATATTCTGCTTGACATCATTGAGGATTCGTTCCAGAGCCTTGTGCGCCCGGGATGAAACCAGCTCCTCCTGGCCATGGCTGGATGGATGGGCAAAAGCGGCATAGAAAAAGCCGCGGTCTTCCCGGTCGAGGGTCGCATCACAGGCCCGGTGTTCGCGCCGGGCCGTCAGGCGGCCATCCAGATAATAACCATCGAAAATACTATTGCCAGGGAAATATCGGGCAGTAACGGTCGCTGCCAGTCGGGTCAGCGCCGGATGAGGCGATTTAGCCATACGTTTAAGTCCTCCTGTTTGGTGCAGTTTTAAATTATAGCACAGATCTTTAGGTGCTATGTTGCAGTACGGTTGCAGTTGACCAAACGACGTCTGACCCAGGTTATCCGAAGCAGGATGACCGCCGTTTATCAGGCCGATTCAGTGCCGAGCCAGTTGCCTGCCAGTCTGAGAAGCTGATCCCGGGCATGGTCTGAAGGTTCTTTCTGGACATAAGACAGCAGCCGTTCCAGAAAAAGTCCCAGCTGGATGCCTTTGATCGGTAATTGGCTGGACAGGTCACGTCCTGTTATCGCCAGCTCAGCCAGGGAAACCGGCAACCCCAAACCAGACTCTGTTTCCTCCTCCAGCTGGATTTGCTGGCGCAAGTTGATGAGTTCAGGTAAAAGGCACAGCCATTGTGGGCAAATAAAGGCCAGCAACGCCCAGCCATCGACTGCACATTGCCTGGCGTCATGGGGATCAAGCGCCAGGGTTTTGGCCAAAGCCCGGATGACAATCGCCAGGCTCAGGGCATCCAGTTCCCGGTTCAAATCCAGATGCAGGCGCAGCCCGGCAGCATAAAGCATCGCATGGCCATGGCGGGAAGCCGTCCGTGACATGCGGCAGGTTTGCTGGAAAAGTCCGCGCAGATCCTGAAGGGATCCGGGGGCAAGGATTTTTCTCAACTGTTTTTCCTGGACGTCAGTTTCCTGTTTCAAGCCAGCCGGCTGGCCACCGGACGCGTCCAGTCGGCAGAGTTGGCAAGCCAGGTAAAACAAAGGCACCGTCTGGTCGGCATGCCAGGCCGGTCTGATCCAGGTCGCCAGCAGCCGGGTCAGGCCTTGGTTGTCCGGTGCAAAACCAAACAGGCGCTGGGCAATGACAGGCAGCAGCTCGCCGGATTCGAAAGGCAGCAAAGCCTGGCCATGCGCTGCATTCATCATGCGGCTCAGTTCGTGTGTGATCCGTTCTACACTAAGAATCAGGGTGCGCTGCCGTTCCCGGTGAATGGCTGCGACCAGATCAAGATCTGGTTGCAAATGGTATGTCAGAGTGAACCGCAACGCTCGCAGCATGCGCAGCGCATCTTCACGCAAGCGTGTCCCCGGGTCACCCACGGTCCGCAACCGGTTCTCCATCAAGTCCGTCCAGCCGCCGAACGGATCGAGAAGGCCCCGGCCAGGATGATAGGCCATGCTGTTGATTGTGAAGTCACGCCGGCTCAAATCTTTATTTATATCAGATTCAAACAGCACCTTGTCAGGGCGACGCCCATCAGAATAGTCACTCTCACTGCGATAGGTCGTGATTTCGATGGCATGGTGTTCTACCAGGACAGTCACCGTACCATGGGCCAGGCCGGTAGCAAAGGCATGGGGGAAAACCCGCAGGACCTGATCGGGCAAGGCGCGGGTCGAGACATCAAAATCCAGGGGTGTGCGCCCGATCGCCAGGTCACGGACACAACCACCCACCAGCCAGGCTTCAAACCCGGCTTGTTCGAGATGGTCCAGGGCTGTGTGCACCGGGCCCGGGATGCGCAAGGACCAGTCGAGTGGCATGACCATGACGTGTCTCCCCTGCTTTGTTTGCATATTGTGGTCGGACCGTGTATCATTGAGCAGCATATTCCTATTTTAACGGTTCGCGCAACTTGCGCAAAGTGAAAGATGATGCAAAAAAATCAATCCAGTCAGCCGGTCCGCCATTTGACGCACCGCCGTCTCACTGCTGTTTTCTTTTATCTGGCGATTCTCATCAGTGTCATGATCAGCTTGCCCATCATGGTCGCACCACGCCAGGGACTGGCCGATGCCAATCCCGAACTGGTCGCACTGCAGCCGATGGCCCAGGTTTCAGCTGGCATGGCCCACAGCGTTTTCCTTGATTACGATGGGCTGGTCTATGCCTGGGGGGACAATGTGTATGGTCAAAGCGGTTCATCCGGCGCAGACCATGCCAGTTCACCTGTCCAGCTTGAATTGCCAGAACCGGCCCAGGCTATCAGTGCCGGGGCCTACCATACGCTGATCCTGGGCCGGAGCGGCACCGTCTATGCCCTCGGCCGCAATGCATATGGGCAAGTCGGTGATGGCAGGGTCGCCAATGTCGATTCCCCGGTCAAAATCACCGGTCTGCCAGTAATCCAGGCCATTGCCGCCGGTGCCTACCACTCCCTGGCCCTGGGCGTTGACGGCAGTGTCTGGGCCTGGGGTCACAATACCCAGGGGCAAGTTGGCGATGTTGCATCCGAGGAGGTCCTCGGGATTGATGGTGCGGTGCTCGCCCTGCGCAATACCCGGCCAGTCCAGATCGTCAAAAAAGGCGCCACCTTGGTGCGTGCTGGTGCCAATTTCTCACTTTATGTCGATGAAACAGGTCAATTGTTCGCCTGGGGTGACAACACCCATGGCCAGCTCGGTGATGGTACAACGGACTCACACCGGGCCCCGGCCCTGGTTTCCGGCATCAGCCAGGTCATTGACGTGTCCGCCGGTTCAGATCACATCCTGGCCCTGAGTACCGTTTCAGGTTACCGCCAACTCTATGTCTGGGGGGATAACTCACTTGGCCAGCTGGGTTTGGGGGGGCAGAAGGCGACCAGCAAGCAACAGCTCCAACCAGTCTTGCTCGACCTCACTGGCAATCTCGATCCGAGCGATGAGCGCCTGCTCTCTGTTGCGGCCGGATATGCTCAGTCTGCAGCTGTTCGAGATGTCTCGACCTCGAGATTTGGCCAGCCGGTCCAGACAAACGAACTCTACCTCTGGGGACTCAACGCCAGCCATCAGCTGGGGCTTGCCGACAAAGCCAGCCGCTATGTCCCCTCGCGATTGCAAGGCTTTTTCGATGGCTACTGGGGTTCTGGCTTTTTGCCTTTTGAAAGCATCGCCTTTGGATCCGAGCATGTCCTGGTTCTAAGCAGCAAAGGGTTGCTGGCGACCGCTGGTGCGAACAACCGTGGTCAACTGGGACAAGACGACGAGACCGCACGGGTGACTTTGGAACAGATCGAGACCAATGATTTGTTCTTGCCCCGCTGGACCAGCAGCCAGTCCATCCGGCTCAATACCGGAAAAGACAACGCGATCAAAATCAAATGGCCCGAGGCTCAGGACAATACAGCCGTGGCTGGTTACTATGTCGAAATCACAGCAGCCGGACAGGCCCCTGTGCTCCAGGATGCCGGACTGGTCCTCGAATGGAACGCAACCGGAATTGACGCGGCCACACCTGTCCAGATCAGTGTCATGGCCTATGATCAAAACAACCAGGGTGCCAATCCAGCCGATCTGGCCCGTCTCACCGCCTACCGCCTGCCAGAAGGCACCCAGGGCGATTCTTACTTCCTGACAAGAAAATCCATCGAGGCTCCTGCAGAATCGATCGCTCATCACTGGATGCCCCACCCATCCGGCAAACGCCAGCCGCATGAGGTCCCCTGGTCTTTGTCAGGCATCGAAAACCTGCAGGTGATTCTGCCCCCATACAGCAGATGGATCTATGGCGGGGCGATTTTCGTTCTGCTGGCCAGTCTCTGGCTTGTCGTTTACAAAATCCGGCGCAAAAACCAGTCAGTCGTAGAAATGGATCCCGAGCGCGAGGTAGAGGCTGGCTGACAGCATGGATCCCATGGCGTCCAGGTCACGCGCAAATCCCGCCAGGTTTTCAACATCCCCGGTCAAGCTTTTTGTCAATCCGGCCATGAACTGGCTGACCAGTCGGCGCTTGCTGCCATAAAGCTCAGAAAGCTGGCGCAGATACCGTCTGGAAACACCCAGGGCAATGGCAGAGGCCAGCAAGGTGCTATCCAGAACTGGATTGTCCGGCTCGTGTTTTTTCTGACGGGCATAGCTTTTGAGCAGCAGCCTGAATGCCCAGGCTTTGGCTGCTTCGATATTGCCCAGTCGGGTCAGATGTTTCAGACCCAGGCCGAATCCAGCAAACACCAGGGCGGGAACGATGAGGATCAACCCCGCCAGTGCCCCCGTTATCCCCGTGATGAGCAGTCCGGCAAGGGCATATGCCCCGGCTAAGGTCAGGCCGATGACTTTGCCGAGATGTCTTTTGTGCAGGTCGACTAAGCCAGCCTTGGCCATGTCTTCCTGGATCAAGTGGATGAATTGCTCATAATAAGCGGAAAATTCGGCCGCCGTGCCCTTGTCCAGGGCATATCTGCGGATCTGGGCTGTCGACAAGGTATTTTCCCTCGTGATGCGTTCGAAAAACCACTGCAACAGGAAAATTTCAAAGGCTGACATGCCCTGGTAATCCGGCACACTGTAAGCCAGGAGGGTGAAAACATGACCGTCGAGGCGTAATTTGCCGCGCACAACCAGGTCCATCATGGTTCCAAGCAGGATCTGGCCTGGGTGATGGTTACGAGATAGCCTGGCCAAGATCGCAGGGGAATGTGCAGGAGCAGTGATGTGACCCTGTGTTGATCCGAGAGATCGAGGCTGTCCAAGCAAACCCTCGCGCTCAAAAACAAGGACGAGAAAAGTCAGGACAAAAAGGGCAACAACCAGCAAAATCCAGGTCAGACGGGCCAAAAATCCTTCCACCCAGGTCCGCTGAATCATTCGGGCCATTTCTGCCTCGATTTCTGCAATCGCCGTGGCCTTGTCCTGGACGATACCTTGCGGCAGCAAGGCTGCGCCACTGGCAAAACCTGCTGCCGGCAGGATCACTGCTGCTGTCATGTCCTGGCTGGCAGAAAGCTGCTGCGCGCTCATCTGGATCGTGTCCTGGTCGACTTCGGCAGTGACAAACGAGACCAGACTAATGGCCTGGTACCAGGTTGATCCTGCTTCTTTCGCAACGGGGTAGTGGATCAGCAAAACGGGGCTGGCGACGGTCTTGCCTTCTGCCATGGCAAAGAAAGACCGGCGGAACTTGACCGCATCCTTGAGCTGGACAAGGGCACCATCCAGCTCATAGCGGATGACAATCTGGCGTGTTTCTGAAGCAGTCCCGACTGTGCGGATCTTGAGCCGCTGGACGGAGTCATCGCTGCTCAACTTGTATGACAAGGACTGCAGCTTGGCTTGTGTCTTGGCTTCTGCCGGCATGACTTCCACCAGCTGGACGGGGGAACCTTTCACGATCGAGCCGGCCGAGATGGCGACTGATACGACTTGGAGCGACCTGGCCTTGCCTGCATCCAGCGCAAAAACCAGCTCTTCGCAATCTTGCTGATACAGGATATCCAGCTTCTCCTGGACTGTGACCTTGCCATCAGCCGTGATCTGGCAATCGATCCGGTAAGAATCGATCCGGTAATCAGATAACATACTGGCAGCAACATCAACCGCTGCCACCTGAGGTAACCAAGGGTTCACCAGGGCCAGGCCAGCAGGAGTCAACAGGACCATGCCCAGTAATAGCAAAAACACCACGGCCCATCTGAAGGCGGGCCGAGGTGTCATCATGCAAGAGCGGTGAGGGAAAAGGCGCATGTTGTTGTGCTCCTCCTGCAGGTGTGATCAGAAAACCAGACTTCTGCCACATTATACCACAGGCTGCGAGCGCCCAATTCTTATCGGTTGCGGATCAGGTTGACTCGGATGATGCCATCCACAGCCGTGAGTTTGTCGACGACAGAGTCGGGGCAATGGCCATTGATTTCAAAAACCGCGTAGGCGTATTCCTTTTTGCTGCGGCTGGAGAGGTTTTCGATGTTGATCCCTTCACCCGATAGAGCGGTAGAAATCTGGGCCAGAATGTTGGGGATGTTTTGATGGATGACGCAAATGCTTTCGTCGCCACCCTTGGGATTCTTGACATCCGGGAAATTGACACTATTCTTGATATTGCCATTTTCCAGATAGTCGATCAGTTCATCGACAGCCATGACAGCACAATTATCTTCGCTTTCCGGTGTCGAAGCGCCCAGGTGCGGGATGGCAATGACATTCTTCATGCCGAGAATTTCAGCAGACGGGAAGTCTGTCAGATAACGGGCAACTTTGCCATTTTCCAGTGCCACGGCCAGGTCGGCGTTGTTGACCAGGTCTCCACGTGACAAATTGATGATCCGCATGCCGTGTTTCATCTGCTCGACGGCAGCAGCATTGATGAATCCCTTGGTCTCAGGGGTGGATGGCATATGCAGTGAGATGTAGTCGCAGTGTTCATAGATCGCCTTGGGATCTGCGGCCCGTTTGACTCCGCGGCTGAGCATCCAGGCATTGTCGACGGTGATATATGGATCATAGCCGTAGACATCCATGCCCAGTTCATTGGCAGTGTTGGCCACCATGGCACCGATGGCACCGAGACCGAAAACACCCAGCTTCTTGCCATAGATCTCCGGTCCTACGAACGCCTTCTTGCCACTCTCGACTTCCTTGGCAATGTCGAGGGTGTCCGGCAGGGTACGCACCCAGTTGACCCCACCGACCAGGTCACGAGAGGACAACAGAAGTGCCGCAATGGCCAGCTCCTTGACGGCATTGGCATTGGCACCCGGTGTATTGAAGACCACGATGCCTTTCTGGGCGCACAGGTCGACCGGGATATTGTTGACACCGGCACCGGCACGGGCAATGGC